>VAXY01000287.1:0-407 GCA_005885085.1 Actinomycetota bacterium
CAACGACAGTGCGGTCGAGGTGGGCCGGCAGGCGATCGCGATGGCAAAGCAGCTGGGGCTGGACGGCCTGCGCGCGCACGCGCTGGTCAACGTCGGTTCCTCACGAGTCGCCGGTGTCGGCGATGCGGCGGGCATCGCCGAGCTCGAGGAGGCGGTCGAGCTTGCCACACAGGCCGGTGACGTCTCCGGGATGATCAGGGCGCACAACAACCTCGGCGTGATGCACCTCCTGCTCGGGAATGCCGAAAAGGCGCGAGCCCACGTGGACGAGTCTCAGCGCATCGCCGAGCATTTCGGGCACCGCGCCTACGTCCGCTTTGCCGCCGGCGGACCGAGCCTGGCGCAAGCGATGCAGGCAGGCGAGTGGGACGAGGCCGCGCGGCTCGCAGACGAATTCCTGGCCGAGG
>VAXY01000287.1:628-2648 GCA_005885085.1 Actinomycetota bacterium
ATCGGCTGCCCCGTCGTGTGGTTGCACGGCTTTGCGTGGGTCGCGTGGACGCTCGGGCGTGGGCAGGAGGTGCTCGACCTCGCGAAGGGCGAGCCGTCGGACACGCCGTGGCTGCGGGCAGCCCGCGCGGTTGCCGTCGGGGACTTCGGTGCCGCGGCTGACATCTTCGCCGGGATCAAGACGCCGGCGTTCGAGGCGTTCTACAGGCTGCAGAGCGGAAACGAGCCGGACGTTCGCGCCGCGCTCGAGTTCTACCGCCGCGTGGGCGCGACGCGGTATCTGCGACAGGGCGAGGCGATGCTGGCGGCGTCGGCATGAGCAGAGAGCGCAAGGTCGTTACCGTCTTGTTCGCGGACCTGGTGAGCTTCACGTCGCGCTCCGAGCAGCTCGACCCGGAGGACGTCGAGGCGATCCTGCGGCCGTACCACGAGCGGCTGCGTTACGAGCTCGAGCGCTGGGGCGGCACCGTGGAGAAGTTCATCGGCGACGCGGTGATGGCGCTCTTCGGTGCTCCTGTTACACGCGAGGACGATCCGGAGCGTGCGGTACGCGCCGCGCTGGCGATCCGCGATTGGATCGCAGAGGAAGGGAAGCTGCAGGTACGGATCGCCGTGAACACGGGCGAGGCGCTGGTGAATCTCGCGGCGCGGCCGGAGGCCGGGGAAGGAATGGCTGCGGGCGACGTCGTCAACACGGCGGCGCGCCTGCAGTCCGCCGCGCCGGTGAACGGCATCCTCGTCGGCGAGACGACGTTCCGCGCGACGGCGGAGAGGGTCGACTACGGCGAACGCCCGCCGGTCGAGGCGAAGGGAAAAGAAGAACCGATTCCGGTCTGGGAGGTCGTGCAGGCGCGGGCGCGCTTCGGCGTCGACCTCACGCCGGAGGCACGCACCCCGCTCGTCGGCCGTGAGCGGGAGGTGGGGCAGCTGGTGGGCGCGCTCGAACGCTCGCGCGGGCAACTTTCGACGGAGCTCCTGACTCTGGTCGGCGTGCCCGGAATCGGCAAGAGCCGCCTCGTCGGCGAGCTCTTCCAGGCGGTCGAGCGCGGCGGGGTGCTGACGTACTGGCGCCAGGGCAGGTCGCTGCCGTACGGCGAGGGCGTCAGCTTCTGGGCGCTGGCCGAGATGGTGAAGGCGCAGGCCGGCATCCTCGAGACCGACAGCGAGGACGACGTCGAAGCGAAGCTGGCACGCACAGTCGAGCAGGTGATCGACGAGGACGCGGCCTGGGTGCTGTCACACCTGCGTCCGCTGGTGGGGCAGGCGGGCGACGGAGCGGCGGGCTCACAGGAGGAGGCGTTCGCGGCGTGGCGGCGGTTCTTCGAGGCGCTGGCCGAGCAACGGCCGATCGTCCTCATCTTCGAGGACATCCAGTGGGCCGACGACGGCCTGCTCGACTTCATCGAGCACCTCGCGGACTGGGCGCGTGACGTTCCGATGCTGATCCTCTGCACCGCCCGGCTGGAGCTGCTCGAGCGGCGGCCGGCGTGGGGCGGCGGCAAGGTGAACGCCGCGACGGTCGCGCTGGCGCCGTTGTCGGACGAGGAAACGGCGAAGCTGATCGCCGGGCTGAGCGAGCGGGCGCTGCTGGAGGCGGGGACGCAGTCGGCGCTGCTGGAGCGTGCCGGCCGGCAATCCGTTGTACGCCGAGCAGTTCGTGCGCATGCTCGCGGAGCGGGGCTCGGCGAAGGAGCTGCCGCTGCCGGAGAACGTGCAGGGGATCATCGCCGCGCGGATCGATTCGCTCGCGCAGGAGGAGAAGGCGCTGCTCCAAGACGCGGCGGTGATGGGGAAGGTGTTCTGGCTCGGCGCGCTCGGTGCGACGGAGCAGCAGCTGCACGTGCTCCGGCAGAAGGAGTTCGTCCAGCGCGCACGCCGCAGCTCGGTCGAGGGCGAGACGGAGTTTGCGTTCAAGCATGCGCTCGTCCGGGACGTTGCGTATGGGCAGATCCCTCGGGCGGACCGGGCGCGGAAACATCTGCGCGCCGCAGAGTGGATCGAGTCGCTCGGCCGTCCCGAAG
>VAXY01000052.1:0-1352 GCA_005885085.1 Actinomycetota bacterium
CCAGGACACGTTGTCCGCACCGACGGCGCGGAAGATGTCGACGACGCGGCGCCACGCCGCGACGAAGTCGGCGATCGTCAGCCCGGGATTCGCGTCTGGACTGACGGCCCACCACCAGGTCCCGTTGAACTCAGCGACGAACGGGGTGATCAGCAGCGGTTTGCCGTAGTTCCGCACGTCGCGCGCGTAGGCGCGGATGTACGCGTCGACTGCGCCGCCGCGAATGTCTTTGATCGTGAGGCCACCGTTCCCCTGGCTGCTCAACGAGAGCGTCCATTCCAGGTGGATGAGGCCCTGGTCGCCGACGACGCTGCGCACCTTCGCGATGTCCGGCAGCGCGGCGCTGAAAGGGACGAGCGGCTTGCCCGGCTGCTCCGGTTCTTGCCACGGCGACCACACGGTGAGGAACGTCGGCGTCTTGCCTCCGAGCTCGTTCTGGATCGAGTCGCGGATCCGCTCTTCGAACGGACGCGTGTCTCCCCAGGCTGGATCGGACGAGTCGTAGAGCCTGAAGGTGAAGCCGAAGTTCGCCCGTCCATCAGCTTGCGGCACGAGACGGAGCAGCTGCGCTGCTCGGGCCGCGGGAACGAGCAGCGCCGCAGCGAGCGCGAACAGCAGCAGGAGTCGCAGCCTCGGCACAGGACCTCCGATGCTAGTCACACTCTCGGCACATTTCCGTTTCACACACGTGACAATTGGGCCGCTACGTTGCCTGTAATGGCGACGAGGACATCGCGACCGAAGACGACGACGACTCCATGGGGTGCGGCGCACGCCGTCGAGCAGCTGACGCTGCAGCAGCGCGCGGGCGAGAAACGCTTTGCGTCGCTCGTGCAACTGCTCGAGACGGACAAAGGCGAGCGGCTCGTCCGCTTCGCGTACACGACGGACGGTGCGACGAGGCGTGGGCCGGTGACGTTGAGGCAGCGCGACCTCGAGCGGCTCCGTGCTGCGCTGGCCGAGCATCCTGGGCTTGCCGAGGCGATTCTGGGCGGCGGTGCCTAGACGGCCGTCAGTGCGTGATCGCGGGCGGACTCGACGAGCGACGAGAGGATGAGCGCGCCGTCGGCCGAGCCGAGCAGCGAATCCACGGCATGCTCGGGGTGGGGCATGAGGCCCATGACGTTGCCGCGCTCGTTGACGACGCCCGCAACGTCAGCTCGAGAACCGTTGACCGGCTCCGCGTAGCGCAGCACGATCTGCCGCCGCGCGGCGAGCTCTGCGTACAGGTCATCGTCGGCGTACCAGTTGCCCTCGCCGTGCTTGACGGGAATCGTCAGCACCTGACCCTCCTCGCAGCGTGTCGTGAAGGGTGTGTCGCTTCGCTCCACGACCAACGGAACGTCGCGGCA
>VAXY01000052.1:1409-6481 GCA_005885085.1 Actinomycetota bacterium
CGGCGAACTCGACGACGGCCTCCATCGCGGGTGCAAAGCGGGCGATTGCGCCGCAACGAAGGTAGTCGCCGTACGAGAAGCCACCCGGGAGCACGACGGCGTCGAGATCCGGCAGCTCGGTCTCCGTGTGCCAGACGAACACGCCCTCCGCGTCCAGTGCGCCGAGCGCCCAGAGAGCGTCGCGGTCGTCGCAGGCGCCCGGAAAGCGGAGCACGCCGATCCGTGGCTGCGGGCTCGTCACGCGGGCGGCTCCGACAGCTCGATCTCGTAGCTCTCGATCAACGGGTTCGCGAGCAGCTGCTCGCACATCCGCTTCACCTCTGCGCGCGCCGTGGTCGGGTCGGTCGCCTGGACGTCGAGGTCGACGACCCGCCCGATCCGGGCACCCCCGACGGCGAAGCCGAGCTGCCGCAGCGACGACTCGACCGCCTGTCCTTGGGGATCGAGGATGCCCTGCTTCGGCCGCACGAGCACGGTCGCCTTCATCGCAGTACCACCTCCGGGTCGGTCAGGTAGTGGTCGAACGCAAGCTCGGTGAGCCGTTCGAAAGCCTCGATGTAGCGAGCGCGGGTTCCGGCCACGACCTCGTCCGGCAGTTCCGGGCCGGGCTCGGTCTTGTCCCAGCCGAGCGAGTCGCAGTAGTCGCGCGCGTATTGCTTGTCGAACGACGGTTGCGGGCCGCCGGGCCGATACTGGTCTGCGGGCCAGAAGCGCGACGAGTCCGGGGTCAACGCCTCGTCGCCGAGCACGAGCCCGCCGTCGCCGTCGAGACCGAACTCGAACTTCGTGTCGGCGATGATGATGCCGCGCTCGCGGGCGTGCCCGGCGGCGCAGCGGTAGAGCACGAGCGACGCCTGTTCGACCTCGTCCAGGAGCGCGGCCCCGACCAGCTCGGCCGCAGCCCCACGGTCGATGTTCTCGTCGTGGCCGGTCGCCGCCTTCGTCGCCGGCGTGAAGAGCGGCTCCGGTAGCTTCGCCGATTCCGCCAGCCCGGCCGGCAGTGCATGGCCGCAGACGGAACCTGTTGCGGTGTAGTCCTTCCAGCCCGAGCCCGCGAGGTAGCCGCGGACGACGCACTCGATCGGCAGCATCTGCAGGCGCCGGCACTCCGTCGAGCGGCCGTCGGGCCGCAGGGCGAGCAGGTGATTCGCACCCAGATTCCGTGTGTGTGCGAACCAGAACGCCGAGAGCCCGGTCAGGACGCGGCCTTTGTCGGGGATCTCCGTCGGCAGCACGACGTCGAACGTCGAGATGCGGTCGCTGGCGACCAGCAAGAGCCGCTCGTCGTCGAGCGCGTACAGCTCACGAACCTTGCCGCTTCCGAGGTGCTGCGCAGCCTCAGGCATGAACCGGCTCCTCCTTCGGGACGAGGGTGTGCAGTCGGTCGAACACGGTGTCGACGTGCCTCACGGTGGCGTCGAGGTCGAATGCGGTCTCGAGGTCGACGCGACCTGCGATCGTAGGATCGCGCCGCACGAGCTCGGGGAAGTCCGTCTCCTCCTTCCAGGCGCGCATCGCGTGTGCCTGGACGGCGCGGTACGCCTCGTCGCGTGACATGCCCGAGTCGACGAGCGCAAGCAGGACACGGTGGCTGAAGAAGAGCCTGTGACTCGCCTCGAGGTTCCGGCGCATGCGCTCGGGGTAGACGACGAGGCCCGCCATGAGCCAGTGAAAGCGGTCGAGCATGTAGTCGAGCGCGAGGAACGAGTCCGGGATGACGATTCGTTCCGCCGACGACTGTGAAATGTCGCGCTCGTGCCACAGCGGCACGTTCTCGAGGCCGACGACCGCATTCGCGCGGACGACGCGCGCGAGCCCGCAGATGCGCTCGGCGACCTTCGGGTTGCGCTTGTGCGGCATCGCGGACGAGCCCTTCATGCCGTGCGCGAACGGTTCCTCGACCTCCCGCACCTCGGTGCGCGCCAGATGCCGGACCTCGGTCGCGAACCGTTCGAGCGACGTCGCGAGGAGGGCGAGGACGGAGAGCAGTTCGGCATGCCGGTCGCGGGAGATGACCTGGGTGGAGAGTGGGTCGGGCTCGAGCCCGAGGCGTTCACACGCGATCCGTTCGACCTCCGGTTCGAGCTGTGCGTACGTTCCGACGGTTCCGGAGAGCTGGCCGACGCGATTCGTCTCGAGCGTCCGCAGCAGGCGCGCCCGCCCACGGTCGAGCTCGAACGCCCAGCCCGCAAGCTTCCATCCGAACGTGATCGGCTCGGCGTGGACGCCGTGCGACCGGCCGATGCCGATCGTGTGCCGGTGCTCGTCGGCGCGGGCGACCACGGCTTCCAGTGCCTGTTCGATTCCCTCGAGGAGCAGTCGCCCGGCGTCCCGGATCTGGAGGGAGAGAGCGGTGTCGACGACGTCTGACGAGGTGAGCCCGTAGTGCAGCCAGCGCCCGGGCAGTCCGAGCTGTTCGGCGACCGCATCGACGAAGGCCGCGACGTCGTGATCGGTGACCTGCTCGATCTCGGCGACGCGCTGCGGTGTCGGGGGGGCCGCCCGCGCGCGAATCTCCGCGACGTCATCCGGGGGGATCGCGCCGACCTCAGCCCAGGCGTCGAGCGCGGCGAGCTCGACGTCGAGCCAGCGCGCGAGCCTGCTTTCGTCCGACCAGATCCCGGCCATGGCGGGGCGGGCGTAACGCGCGATCACCGCTGCGATTCTAGAGAGGGTCTAGGCCGGCGGCCCGAGGATTCGCGCGGCGAGCACTGCGGCGTTCTTGGCATTGTCGACGCCGACGCAGGCAACCGGAATGCCGGGCGGCATCTGCACGATCGAGAGGAGTGCGTCGAGCCCGTCGAGCAGGCTCTTCGACGACCGCAGCGGCACACCGATGACCGGAAGGTCGGTGTGCGCGGCGAGGACGCCGGGGAGTGCGGCCGCCAGCCCGGCGCCGGCGATCAGCACGCGCAGCCCCCGCTCGCGCGCGGTGCGGCCGTAGTCGGCGACTGCGTCCGGCTGGCGATGTGCCGACCGCACCTCGAACTCGTGCGGGATGCCGCGCGCCGTCAGCTCGTCGAGCGCGTCCTGCATGCGCTCACGGTCGGATTCCGACCCGACGACGATGCCGACCACCGGGTTAGACATGCGTGACGGCCGCCGCGATGTCGCGCCGGTAGCGCATTCCCTGGAACGAGATCAGCTCGCACGCCTCGTAGGCACGCTCGCGCGCGTCTGCGACCGTTGGGCCCGTCGCGGTCACGTTCAGGATCCGTCCGCCACTCGTGACCAGCCGATCGTCTTGCAACGCGGTTCCGGCGTGAAACACCAGTGCTCCGGTCGCCTCCGCCTCGGCGATGCCGTCGATCGGCGATCCGACGTCGCCGGCCGCCGGATACCTTCCGGCCGCAAGCACGACGGTGACGGCCGCGGCGTCGGCGGTCTCGAGCGAAACGTCGGAGAGGTTCCCTCGTGCGGCGCGCACGAGCGCGCCGAGGAAATCCCCGTCGAGCCGCGGCAGCAGCGACTGTGTCTCGGGATCACCGAAGCGGCAGTTGAACTCGAGGACGCGGGGACCGTCCGGCGTGAGCATGACGCCCGCGAACAAGACGCCGATGAAGGGCGCGCCGCTGGAGGCGAGCTGCTCGAGCACGGGCCGGTGGATGGTGTCCACCAGCTCTTCGGCCTCCTCCGCGCCGTAGCCAGGGACAGGCGAATAGGAGCCCATGCCCCCGGTGTTCGGGCCCGTGTCGCCCTCGTCGACCCGCTTGAAATCCTGGACCGCCGGTAAAGCCGACGCGCGCGCTCCGTCGCACAGCGCGAACACCGAGATCTCCTCGCCCTCGAGCAGCTCCTCGATCACGATCGCGCCGCCGAGCGCCGCCGCGGCACGCAGCGCCGCGTCGAGCTGCTGCTGGTCGCGGCAGACGTACACGCCCTTGCCCGCCGCCAGCCCGTCAGCCTTGATCACGCACGGCACGCGCGCAACCGAGAGGGTCTCCGCACACGGGACCCCGGCAGCGCGCATCACCTCTTTGGCGAACGACTTCGACCCCTCGATCCGCGCCGCTTCCGCGCTCGGGCCGAACACGGCCACTCCGAGGTGCCGCAACTCGTCCGCGACCCCCCCCACGAGTGGTGCCTCGGGGCCGACGACGACGAGGTCGGCCTCGAGCGATCCGGCGAGCCCGAGCAAGCCCTCGCCGTCCTCGGCGCGCACAGGATGGCAACGCCCGAGCCCGGCGATGCCCGGATTGCCAGGCGCCGCGTGAAGCTCCTCGAGGCCCGGGGCCTGGCTGAGCTTCCACGCGAGCGCGTGCTCGCGTCCGCCGGAGCCGACCAGGAGCACCTTCACACACGGACTCTAACCACGGCCGTCGGCGGGTTTGAAAGACCGCCGGGCGGCGAAGGTAGGAGGCGATGCTCGAACCAGGACTCGACCGACACGAGTGGGAAAGCCAGTGGCAGGCACTCGAGGAGCAGGTGGAGGACTCGCCGGCAGAGGCGCTCCCGGAGCTGGGCTCACTCGTCGCGGAGATGCTCGAGGAGCGTGGCTTTGCACTCGAAGAGCCGGTCGCACGCGAAGGAGACGAACGCGAGATCGTGGCGGAGTTCCTCGCGGCGCGTGAGATCACACGCCTCGTCGAGTCAACGTCCGACGAGGTGTCAGCGGACGACGTCGCTTCGGCGGTCAATAGCTACCGCTCGCTGTACGAGTACTTGATCGCAGAGCGCAGCGCCCCCTGACCGGCGCCGAACAACGGCCTGCGGTCGCAGAAAATCGGCGCAGAATCGGCACACCCTCGTCGTCAATTCTCCGGTAGCGTCGATTTCGAGGGTGGTGGGTGATTGCCCCACCCAAGGGTGGGGGCCGCGCGCGGGGCTAGGGTGGAAAGGCGATGGTCGGGGACGGGCGTGGGGTCGACTTTCAGATCGTTCCGTTCGAGGCTGCGCGGGCGGACGGGTTTCGCTCGCTCGTGGTCGACACGCTCCGTGAGTTCGGCTTCGAGCCAGACCCGGTGCTTGACGCCGACCTCGACGATCCCGCCGCCACGTACGCTGCGCTCTGGCTCGTTCTGAGCGGGTTCGAGGTGGTCGGTTCGGTCGCGTTGCGCGACGTCGGCGACGGG
>VAXY01000052.1:6540-22921 GCA_005885085.1 Actinomycetota bacterium
CGCGCGATCAGGCTCGACACGAGCGAGCGCATGGTGGCCGCGCAACATCTCTACGAGGCATACGGGTTCCGGCGCATGCCCGGCGATGCCCCGCGACAGGGGCAGTGCCGGCTGCTGTACGAGCTGCGCCTGACCTAGCGGAGCGCGACCACTCGCTCGCGCTCGGCGCCCGTTCCGACGAGCGAGATCTCGACGCCGAGCTGCTGCTCGACGAACCCGACGTAGGCGCGCGCGGCGTCCGGCAGCCCGTCGCTGATCGGCTCCTGCCAGCCCGAGAGCGTCTCGTAGACCGGCCGGCAGTGGTGGAAGTCGCTCTGGTGCGCCGGAAATTCCGAGGTCTCGCTCCCGTCTCGCAGCCGATAGGCGACGCAGACCGGAACCTGCTCGAACGTCGACAGGACGTCGAGCTTCGTCAGCGCGAGCGACGTGATTCCGTTCAGGCGCACGGCATAGCGCAGGGCGACGAGGTCGAGCCACCCGCAGCGGCGCACGCGTCCGGTGACGGTCCCGAACTCACCGCCGAGCTCGCACACGCGCCCCTGGTCGGGGCCCTCGATCTCGGTCGGGAACGGGCCCTCGCCGACGCGCGTCACGTACGCCTTCGCGACGCCGATCACGTGGTCGATCCGGTTCGGCCCGATCCCGACCCCGGTCGCGGCGTTCGCCGCCACCGTGCTCGAGGACGTGACGAACGGATACGTGCCGTGGTCGAGGTCGAGCAGCGTGCCCTGACCGCCCTCGAGCAGGACGTCGCGGCCTTCCTGGAGCGCTCGGTCGACGAGCAGCGAGGTGTCGGCGACGTAGGGGCGCAGTCGCTGCGCGAACCCTTCCAGCCGCTCCGCCAGCTCCTCGAGCTCGAGCGGCTCGACGCCGTAAACGCGCTCGAGCCAGACATTCTTCTCCGCCAGAGCGACCTCGATCTTCTGCCGCAGGATCTTCGGCTCGAGCACGTCCTGCACGCGGATGCCGAGGCGTGCCGCCTTGTCGGCGTAACACGGGCCAATGCCGCGCCGTGTCGTGCCGATCTGCAGCTTGCCGAGACGCCGCTCGGACGCCTGATCGATCGCCACGTGCCACGGCATGATCAGGTGTGCTTCGCCGGACACGTGCACGTCTGCGGTCGAATGGCCGCGCGACTCGAGCTCGTCGACCTCTGCGAGGAAAACCTCCGGGTCGATGACGCAGCCCGCGCCGATCACGCACGTCTTGCCGCGGATGACGCCGCTGGGGATCTGCCGGATCTTGAATGTCTCGTCGCCGACGACGATCGTGTGCCCGGCATTCGGGCCGCCCTGGTAGCGGCATACGAGGTCGGAGTCGAGCGCGAGCAGGTCGACGATCTTGCCCTTGCCTTCGTCACCCCACTGCGCGCCGACGATGACTGTTGCCGGCATCGTCTAACCGCCCGTGCGCTGGGGTCGAAGGGCGCGCAGCGGGTTTGAACGGATGCGCGAGCGCGGCTCGCGCATCCTCCTCTGCGGCGCCGCCGAGCGGCGCCTGGCGCGTCGACGATGACTGTTGCCGGCATCGTCTAACCGCCCGTGCGCTGGGGTCGAAGGGCGCGCAGCGGGGTTGAACGGATGCGCGAGCGCGGCTCGCGCATCCTCCTCTGCGGCGCCGCCGAGGCGGCGCCTGGCGCGTCGACGATCACTGTTAGGGGCACGGCGAAGGAGTCTGCCAGAGGGCGCGGATACGCTCCTCCGCTCAATGTCGGTCGTCGTCGCCGTCCTGCTGTTCGTCGCGTCGTTCGCGCTTACCATTGCATCGAGCATCGTGCTCGCACGCGAGCTCGACCGGATCGGCGAGCGGCTCGGGTTCTCGGAAGCGCTGCTGGGGATTCTCACCGCGCTCGGCGCGGATGCGCCCGAGATCGCGTCCGCCGTCGCCGCGATCGTCGCCGGCCACAAGGACACCGGCGTCGGCGTCGTCGTCGGCTCGAACGTCTTCAACATCGCCGGCCTGCTCGGGCTGTCTGCCCTCCTCGCGGGCCCGGTGCGGATCCACGCTCACGGCCTCGTCCTCACGGGCGGCGTTGCGGTGCTCGTCGCGCTGATCGGCGGTCTCGTCGCCGTCGACGTGCTGCCCGGAGCCGTCGGACTCGGGTTGGCGGTGCTCGCGCTGGCTCCATACGTGACGATCTCAGCACTGCATGCCCGCGCCCGTGCACGACTTCCGGCGGTGCTTCGCGCCGCGGTCGCCGAGGAGCAGCAGGACGCCCGCCGCGACGAATTCGCCCGTCCCGCGACCGGCCTCGACGCGCTCGCAATCGTCCCGGCGCTCGCCGCGGTCGTCGGCGGCTCCTACGGCATGGTCGCTGCGGCGCAGTCTCTCGCCGACCGCTGGAACGTCTCCGACGTCGTCCTCGGCGCACTCGTCCTCGCCGCGCTCACGAGCATTCCGAATCTGATCGCGGCCGTTCGGCTCGCCCTCCACGGCCGAGGCGCTGCGTGCGTCAGTGAATCGCTCAACTCGAACAACGCCAACATTCTCGTCGGCCTCTGCCTGCCGGCGGTCATCCTCGGCATCGGCTCAGCGTCCGGGATCGTGATCTTCGCCGCCTGGTGGATGGTCGGGATGACCGCGGTCGCGGTCGCGCTCGGGTTCGGCGGCGGGCTCACTCGTCGCGAGGGAGCCGCGATCGTCGCGCTCTACGTCGCCTTCGCGGCGGTCCTCGCTACGAGCTAGCGGCCGTCGCGCTCGACGCGAATCTGATGCCCGCGGGGGCAGTCGACTGTGCTGCGGATGTGGTCGAGCGACAACGTCGCATGCACGGAGGGGAACGTCTCGCCGAGCTCGGCGCAGCGCTCGCACACGACCGTGAACCCCGTCGCGCGCGGCGAGATCCACACCACCTGCTCCGTCATCACGGCCCAGCTCGCCATCACGCAGCCAGATCCGCGAATTTCGCGTAGCGCTTCAGGAACGAGAGCCGCTCGATGCCGGTCGGTCCGTTGCGGTGCTTGGAGAGGATGATCTCGGCGAGGCCCTGCTGGTCGGTCTCCTCGTTGTAGTACTCGTCGCGGTAGACGAACATAACGAGGTCGGCGTCCTGCTCGATCGATCCGGATTCTCTCAGGTCGGAGAGGATCGGCCGCTTGTCGTGACGCTGCTCGACGGCGCGGGAAAGCTGCGACATCGCCAGGATCGGCACGTCGAGGTCGCGCGCGAGCACCTTCAGGTTGCGCGAAATCTGCGACACCTCCTGCACGCGGTTCTCCGCCGTCGTGCCGGAGGTCATCAGCTGGAGATAGTCGACGATGATCAGCCCGAGCTTCGGCTCGCGCGTCTTCAGCCGGCGCGCCTTCGAGCGGATCTCCATCATCGTGATCGAGCCCGTGTCGTCGACGTAGATCGGCGCCTTCATCAGCTTGTCGCCGGCTGCCACGAGCCGCGGCCAGTCGTCCTGCGCGAGCTTGCCGGTGCGCAGGCGCTGTGACTCCACCTTCGCCTCGCTGCACAGCAGACGCTGCGTCACCTCGGACTTCGACATCTCGAGCGTGAACAGCGCCACCGGCGTCTCGTTCCGCAGCGCGAGGTTCGCAGCGATGCAGAGGCCGAGCGCCGACTTGCCCATGCTCGGGCGCGCGGCGACGATGACGAGGTTGCCGGGCTGGAACCCGGAGGTCAGCCGGTCGAGGTCACGGAAGCCGGAGGGGACTCCCGTGACGTCGGCGCCGGCCTCGTATAGAGCCGTGATGCGCTCGAAGCTCTCCTTCAGCAGGTCCTCGATGTGGCTGAACTCCGTTGTGACGCGGCTCTGCGAGAGCTCGAACACCACCTGCTCGGCGCGGTCGACAAGGATCTGCGTCTCGCCGGGACGCTCCCACCCGAGCAGCGCGATCTGCTGCCCCGCGGAGATCAGCCCGCGCAAGGTCGCCATCTCGCGCACGATCCGCGCGTAGTGCGCGGCATTCGCCGTCGCCGGCACGAGCGCTGCGAGCTCGTGGAGGCGGACGCGGCCGCCGGCAGCCTCCAGCTCGCCTCGCTCCTCGAGCTCGTCGACGAGCGTGATCGCGTCGACCGGCTCGCCCTTGGCGTACAGCGCGAGCGCGGCGCGGTAGATCTTTGCGTGGCTCTCACGGTAGAAGTCGGAGGCGTCGAGGGCCTCGCTCACCGCCCCGATCGCGCCCGGGGAGAGCAGCATGGCCCCGAGGACCGATTCCTCGGCCTCGAGGTTCTGGGGCGGCGCGATCGGGGCGGCTTCTGCGAGCTGGGCGACGGGTGTCACGTGGGCGGAGTGAACCACCCTCTCGCGCAGGTTTCCATCTGTGGGAAGGCGGGTTTCGACATGTCTGTCAGTGTCCATTTGCAGGGGAAAGGAACACATGTTCCCATACGCTTCGGACGGAGCCTGTTGATGGTTCGGCCGCAACGAGCGGGAACTTCCTGCGCAATTCACAGGGCCGTGGAAAGGCCTGTGCAAGCTTGTCCCCAGGTTCTGCACAGAAGTGCGTGGACGCCGCTTCCCCAGCGGGGGAGGATTGTGGAATGACTGGCCTGGCCGCGCGGCATCTATGCCGTGCCGCGCCGCGGCAAGCCACGCCTGATCCTGCGCACGCCCCGCTTCGCCCAGTACCTGATGTGGGGCGGCTAGGGCTGCTGCTGGCCGTCGGCGGTGCCCGCGTCGACGGCTCGGTCGAACTCGTCGTCGGACAGCTCGCCTTCCACGTCCGCGCGTGACGGCTGCAGCTCGCCGGACGCGGTCAGCTCCGCCTCCTGGGCCAGCGCGGCGGCGTCGAGTTCGTCGAGATCGAGCTCGTGCTTCTCCTCGGGCGGGGGCTGCTGCTCGGCCTGCTCCGCGGCCTCCATCGCCTCGAGCTCTTCCTCGGGGGGCAGCGCGCCGCCTTCGGGCACCACGAGCGTGCGCACGTCGACGGTCACGTCCTGGAACAGCTCGATTGGCACCTGGTAGCGGCCGATGCGCTTGATCGAGTCGACGGCGATCTTGCGCCGGTCGACGCGCACCTTGTGCTTCGTCCAGAGCTCGTCCGCGATGTCGGTTGGCGTCACCGAGCCGAAGAGCGACCCCGTCGGCCCGGCCTTGACGTCGAAGCGCAGCTCCAGCTGGCGGAGCCGCTCCGCCACCCCCTGCGCGTCCTCGAACGTCTTCGCCTCGTGGTGGGCGCGCCGCTCCTCCACCTTGCGCACCTCGGCGACGCGCGCCGGCGTCGCCTCATCGGCGAGACCGCGCGGCAGCAGGAAGTTGCGCGCGTACCCACGCGCGACGCTGACGACCTCGCCGCGAAGCCCGACCTTGTCGACGTCCTGGCGGAGGATGACCTCCATCTACCGCCCGTCCGCGACGTAGGGCAGGAGCGCCATCTCCCGCGCTCGCTTGATCGCAACCGCGACCTGCCGCTGGTGGCGTCGGCACGCGCCGGTGATGCGCCGCGACCGGATCTTGCCCTTCTCCGAGATGTACCGGCGCAGCTGGTTGGCGTTCTTGTAGTCGATCTCCTCGACCTTCTCCTTGCAGAAGTAACAGCCGCGCTTCCGGATCGGGCCGGCCGCGCCCGGGCGCTTGCGACCCGGCTGCCGGTCCCGGTCTCGTTCTCCTCCGCGCGGCGGCATCAGAAGGGAATGTCGTCGTCGCTCGACCCGCCGCCGAAGTCCTCGTTGCCGGCGGTCGCTGCGGCGGGCACGAACTGTCGCTCGCCCTCGCCGCCCGCGGTGTCGCCGCGGCTGTCGAGGAACTGCACCGACTGTGCAACGATTTCGACCTTGGAGCGCTTGGAGCCGTCCTGCGCCTCCCACGAAGACCAGTCGAGCCGGCCGTCGACACCGATCCGCCGTCCCTTGGAGAGATGCATGTTCAGCGTGTCCGCCTGGTTACCGAAGACCTTGACGTCGAAGAAGTTCGGCTTGTCGATCCAGTTGCCGGCTTCGTCCTTCTGACGACCGTTCACCGCGACGCCGAGTTGGAGCACGGCCGTGCCCGAGGGCAGATGTCGTAGTTCGGGATCGCGCGTCAGGCGTCCGACGATCGTGACGCGATTGATGTCGCCAGCCATCTCTATTCCTCCTCTTGCGAACTGATGTTCGCCTCGGCATATGCGGGCTCGGGGACGGACTCTCGCTGGGGTTCGGGCTCGGGCGGCGGGCCGGGCGAGCCGCCCTCGATGCGGCGCACCGCGAGATGGCGCATGACGCCGTCGGTGATGCGCAGGATTCGTGACAGCTCCTCGAGCGTCTCGGCCCCGGCGTCGAAGTTGAGCAGGTGATAGGTGCCCTCGCCCTTGTGGCCGATCTCGTAGGCGAGCCGCCGTCGTCCCCAGACGTCGTGCCCGACCCACTTGCCACCCGCCTTCTTCACCAGTTCCTGTGCGCGCTTGACGATCTCCTCCTGCCGCTTCTCCGGCAGTTCGGCATCGAGCATGAGCAGAATTTCGTATGCGACCACGTTTCCCGAGACCTCCCTTCCTCTGGTCTGAATCGGCCTCGCCGGCGAGCGCAGCTCGGGAAAACGGCGCGATGGCGAGGCAGGAAGCGGCGGCCAGTGTAGCATCGCCGCCGTGCCCCGACCCTGGGCCTGGCTGCTCGGTGCGTTCGCGTTGTTCGGCTTCCTGCGCCGTCGCCGCGAGCCCGCCGTTGCGGTGCAGGACCCTCGAGCGGAGGAGTTGCGTCGCAAGCTCGAGGAGTCGCGTGCGATCGTCGAGGAACGCGACGAATTCGAGGCCGCGGAGCTCACCGTCGACCTCGCCGAGCCCGCGCCGGAGGATCCGGAGTCGCGCCGTCACGCCGTGCACGAGGCGGGCCGCGCCGCCGTCGAGCGCATGCGCGGCCTGCGCGGCTAGCCGCGCAGCACGGAGATCGTCTCGGTGACGAGCACCGCCGCCGCCGCCACGAGCACGGTCGTCCCGCCCGGCGGCAGATCGGCGTAGTACGCGGTCGTGATGCCGGTCAGCACGGAGGCGAGGCCGATCCCCATCGAGATCACGATCGTCGACCGCATGCTCCAGGCGACCCGCGCCGCGGCGATCACCGGCAGCACCATCAGCGCGGCGATCAGCAGGATCCCGACGACCCGCATCGAGAGGGCGATCGTCACCGCCGCGAGCGCCGCGGTAAGTGCGTTGAGGGGTGCGACCGGGAGCCCGGCCACCCGTGCGCCTTCCTCGTCCACGACGACGGCGACGAGCGGCCGGTAGAGCAACGCGATCAACGCCAACGCGCCGGCGCCGAGGCTCGCGATCACGAAGAGGTCGGAACGCGTCACGGTCAGGATCGATCCGAACAGGAACTGGAATAGGTTCACGTTGAGCGCCCCCGCTGCGGACACGAGCACGACTCCGCCCGCGATGCCGGTGTAGAACACGAGCGCCAGTGCTTGGTCGCCCGCCGTCCTTCGTCGCGCGCGCAGGCCCTCGATCGAGAGCGCGCCGGCGACCGAGACCACGAGTGCGGTGAGCACGAGCGGAAAGTCGAGCAGGTAGCCGAGCGCGACGCCGGCGAACGCGACATGGCCGATCCCGTCTCCGATCAGGCTGAGCCTGCGCTGTACGAGGAAGAAGCCGACCGCGGGCGCCAGGAGCCCGACGACGATGCCGGCGCCGAACGCGAGCCGCATGAATTCGAGGTCAAGCATGGACGTGGGAGGGGTCGTGCCAGACACCTGGCAGGGCCGACGGGGCCCCGTCGAAGACGACGCGCTCGCGGATGAGGACGATCCGCTGGACGAAGTGCTCGACGGCGCCGAACTCGTGCGAGACGTACAGGATCGTCATCCCGAGCTCGTCCCGCAGGCGCACGAGCAGGGCGGCGAGCGCCTCCTGCGCCTCGATGTCGACCCCTGTCGTCGGCTCGTCCAGCGCCAGTAGTTCCGGCTCGCCCGCGAGCGCCTTGGCGATGAACGCGCGCTGCTGCTGCCCGCCGGAGAGCGTGGAGAGCCGCCGGTCGGCCTGCGGCGTCAGCCCGACGCGGTCGATCGCCTCGCGGACGGCTTCGCGGTCGCCATGGCCGAGCGGCCCGAAGAGGCGGGTGCGCGGAACGCGCCCGACGCCGACGAGCTCCCGAACGGTGAGCGGTGCGTCGATGCCGGTCTGCGCGCGCTGCGGCAGGTACCCGTAACGGTGGAGCAGGACCTCGACGCGGCCCGACGTCGGCCGCTCGAGGCCGAGCACGAGCCGTAGGAGCGTCGTCTTGCCGCCGCCGTTCGGGCCGGCGATCGCGACAAACTCGCCGCGCTGCACCTCGAGCTCGACGTCACGCAGGACCGGCGTGCCGTGCGCGTACGCGAAGGAGACGTGCTCGAGCCGGAGCGCTAGCGACACGCAAGCGCGGTACGGAGGTTGGCCAGGTTCTTCCGCATCAGCGTGAAGTAGTCGTCACCGTTCTTCTGCTCGGACGGCGTCAGCCCTTCGATCGGGTCGAGGACGGCAGTGTGCGCGCCGACCTCCCGGGCGACCGTGTCCGCCAGGCGGGGCGAGACGAGCGTCTCGAAGAACACCGTCGTCGCATGCGTGCGCCGCACGAGCCGGACGACGGCGGCCAGTTGCTTCGGGGACGGCTCCGATTCGGGCGTGAGCCCGGTGATCGGAACCTGCGTCAGGCCGTAGCGCTGCGCGAGGTAACCGAAGGCGGCGTGGCTCGTAACGATCTCCTTCCGCGTGCAGTGCTGCAGCCCGCGGCGGTAATCGGCGTCGAGCCGGCGCAGCTTCGCGTCGAAGGCGCGCGCGGGGTGGTGGAGCACGCTGCCGATGTGCCTCGCGACCTGCTCGAACAGCACCGGATTGAGCCACACGTGCGGATCGGCGGTAAGGCCGGCTTCCTGTCCGGCGGCGCTGTGCAGCGGCAGCCCGGCGAGCACGTCGACGGTCGTGCCGTGCGCCTGGTCGACCGCCTTGCTCACGGCCGGCTGGAAGCCGTGGCTGAGGTAGAAGACGACGTCTGCGCTCTCGATCCGGCCGACGGCCCGAGGTGTCAGTTCGAGGTCGTGCGGCTCGGCGCCGGGCGGGGTCAGGTTGACAACGTCGTAGCCCGGCCCGCCGATTTGCTCGGCTGCGTAGGCGATGGGGTAGAAGGCCGCGACGACGGTCTTGCCTCCGCTCGCGCTGCCGCTGGAGCCGCAGCCCGCGAGCACTCCGGCAGAGACGAGAATGAGAACGATTTTCGATTTCATGTTCGGAAGATACACTGAGATCGTGAGCTGGACGAGTGACGCGCTGGAATCCCTCGAGGTCGCCGGCCATCGGCGTGGCGGTGCGCGGGCGGCAGTGGTCGAGCTGCTCGGGCGTCAGAATTGCTGCCTCAGCGCCCAGGAGATCTTCGACCAGCTCCGCAAGGCCCGGCGGCCCGTCGGAATCGCGTCGGTCTACCGGGCGCTCGAGGCGCTGGCCGAGCTCCGGCTCGTCAAGCGTGTCGAGGCGGGCGACGGGATTGCGCGCTTCGAGCCGGCGCCCGTCGACGGCGATCATCACCATCACCTGGTTTGCCGGGACTGCGGCAAGGTGGAGGCATTCAGCGACTCGCGGCTCGAGCGTGCGATCGACCGCGTCGCCGGTGGGCTCGGCTATTCCGTCGACGAGCACGAGGTCGTGCTGGTCGGCGCCTGCGCCGACTGCAGCTAGCGGCTGAGCAGGAAGGCCTCGGCGCCGGCGGTGAGCCCGCGCGCGACCTTTAGCTGGTACGCGCGCGTCCGGAGGAGCCGTGCTTCGGTCGGGTTCGTCAAGCCTGTCAGGTCTGAGCGCAGGATCAGCCCGACGTCCTTCGCGCCGGTCGAGCCCACCACCGCGGCCTGCACCTTGCGCGCGGCACGCAGGCTCGCCGCGTAGATGTCGTCAGTCCAGCCGCGGTGGAACGCCGGGACGAGCGTCTTGACGCCGTGCTGCGAGGAGTCGGAGGAGCCGTCGGCGTGGATGCGGACCATCAAGGCCGCGTGCCGGATGTTGCAGAAGCGGGCGCGTGCGATGTTGCCGCCCGCGTACGTCGGACCGGTGCGCGTCATCGCGACCCGGTAGCCGTCCCGCTGGAGCAGCGCGCGCGTGCGCAGTGCGATTGCGAGCGCAACCGGCGCCTCGCCGGGAGCCCCGCCCCCGTCCTTGATCTTCCTCACGCTCGAGCCCGGGCCGATCGGCTCCGTCTGGCGTCCGACCGCGGGGAGGGTGCCGTGGCCGGGATCGAGGCAGACGAGGGGGGTTGGCGCAACCGCGAACACGGGCAGGAAGTGTGCCTGTGGGAGTGCGGCTGGCCGTCGACAAGGCAATCGGAGACATCGCCGAGCGCGTGGTGCGGAATCATCACCGGCGCCGGCTGCGCAGGCTGGGCTGGGGGCGGGCGCTCGATCCGGCCGACGGGGAGCTCTGGACGGCGGGCGAGCCGCCGCCGCGCGCCGGGTGCTCGCTCGAGGTGCTGGTCGACGGAGCGGAGGCCCTGCCGCGGCTCGCAGTGGAGCTCAGGCGTGCCCGTTCGCATGTCCATCTCGCGGGTTGGTACATCTCGCCCGACTTCGCACTTGCGCGCGACGGCGAACGGATCGAGCTGCGGACCCTGCTGGCCGAGCTCGCGGAGCGCATGCCTGTGCGCATGCTCCTCTGGGCAGGCTCGCCGTTGCCGCTCTTCCACCCCGACCGCCAGGACGTCGCCGGCGTCCGGCACGCGCTGACCTTCGGCACGAAGATCGAGCTCGCGACCGACTCCAAAGAACGGCCGCTGCACTGCCACCACGAAAAGGTCGTGATCATCGACGACCGCGTCGCGTTCGTCGGGGGCATCGACCTGACCACGTACGCGGGCGATCGTTTCGACTCGCCTGCGCACGAGGCGCGCGGCGACGTGGGCTGGCACGATGCGCTCTGCGTCCTGCGCGGACCCGCCGTCGCCGACGTGGCAACCCACTTTCGACAGCGTTGGGAAGCGGTCACGGGCGATGCGCTCCCGCGGCCGAGACGACCGCGTCCTGCGGGGGACGTCCACGTCCAGGTCGTGCGCACCGTTCCGGAGCGGATCTACGACTCGGTTGGCGGCGGCGAGTTCCGGATCCTGGAGGCCTACACGCGTGCGCTTCGCTCCGCTGAGCGGCTCATCTACCTCGAGAACCAGTTTCTCTGGTCGAGCGAGATCGCCGAGATCCTGGAGCGGAAGCTCGAGCGTCCGCCGTCGGACGAGTTCCGGCTCGTGATCGTCCTGCCCGCGCATCCCAACGACGGGCGCGACGACACCCGCGGCCAGCTGGCCGACCTGATCGAGTGTGACGCCGGCGACGGCCGCGTGCTGGCGTGCTCGCTGTTCGCGCTCGGCGAGCTGGGACCGTCTCCCGTGTACGTCCACGCCAAGATCGGGATCGTCGACGACCGCTGGCTGACGCTTGGATCCGCGAACCTGAACGAGCATTCCCTGTTCAACGACACGGAGCTGAACGTCGTCACGTGCGACGCCGAGCTCGCCCGGCGGACTCGTCTGCGTCTCTGGGCCGAGCACCTGCAGCGCCCGGTGGGCGAGGTCTCGGGCGACCCGACGCGTGTCGTGGACGAGGTCTGGAAGCCGATCGCCGAGGAACAGGACGCCCGCCGCCGGCGCGGCGAGCCGTTCACCCACCGCCTGTGTCTCCTGCCTCACGTCTCGAGGCGGACCCGCCGTCTGCTCGGCCCGCTGCAGGGCTTGCTCGTCGACGGCTAGTTCAATAATCGTCAGCCCGGGCAACTTGACGCCATGGCAACGCGCCGGGAGCTTCCCGCCGACGTCGCTGCAGCCTTCGACCGCGTCCCCGAGGCGGGCGATCGTTTCGCGGCCCTGCCGCCCGAGCGGCAGCTCGAGTGGCTGGACTGGATCGACCGTGCCCGCGGGCGGAGGCGCGCCGCGCGGATCGACGAGGCGATCCGGGGCCTCTTGCCGTCCACGACGGCGAGCGAGGAGGAGATCGCGGAGCCGGTCGGACCGCCGCCGGAGCGCTACTGGTGGCTCTGGCTGTTGTTGCTGCTGCTGCTCGTGATCGGCGGCCTGCTGGCGTGGTGGCTGCTGACGCGGGGGAACGACAAGTCGACCGTCCCGAACGTGATCGGGCTCCGTTCGCGCGTTGCGATCACACGGATCGAGGACCGTCACCTGAAGGCCGCGCCGCTGCAAGGGCAGAGCGAGCGGCCGCCCGACGTCGTCTTCGCCCAGCGGCCGGGTGCCGGCACGCAGTTGCGTCACGGACAGACCGTCGTGATCTCGATCTCGAGCGGGCGGCTCGCCGTCCCCGACGTCACGTCGTTGCCGCTGGCCGACGCGCAGCAGCAGCTGACGGCGGCCGGATTCAAGAGCGCCGTGAAGCGTGTCGCATCGTCGCGCCCGAAGGGCGTCGTCGTGGAGCAGTCCCCGGTTGCGGGCGTCACGGCTGTACGCGGCACAACGGTGAACCTGAACGTTTCCAGCGGCGCCAAGCCCGTGATCGTCCCGCAGGTCGTCGGGCAGTCCCAGGGATCGGCCGTGAACGCCTTGACGGGCGTCGGGCTGAAGCCGGTCTTGCACAACGTGCCGTCGACGAAGCCCGTAGGCACCGTGGTCGCGCAGAAACCGGCCGCCGGCAACGAGGTGGACAAGGGCTCGAAGGTGACGCTGAACGTCTCGACCGGCACCGGGCCCTCGACGACGACGACCACGACCGCGACGACGGCGACGACGACCGTGGGCACGACGACGGCAGCGTCGGCCGTACGTGTCCCGCGCGTCATCGGGGTTGCGCAGACGCGGGCGCTGCGCGGGCTGAACCTCCTCGGCTTGCGGCCGACCGTCGTGTACCGGCGCTCCGCCCAGCCGGTGAACCGCGTGCTGTCGCAAGCACCGGCTCCCGGAACGAGGCTGCGCCCTGGCGCGCGGGTGCCGCTGGTCGTCTCCGCCGGCCCGAACCCACAGCCCGCCACGTCAGTCCCGAACGTGGTCGGCCAGGATCAGGCGACCGCGGCCGGCACGCTGCGCTCGGCTGGGTTCCGCGTCGTCGTGCTCAACCGCCCGACGACGAACCAGAGCAAGGACGGGCTCGTCATCGACGAACAGCCCCATGCCGGCTCCAGCATTCCGGGCGGCTCACAAGTGACGATCTTCGTCGGTCGCTTCTCAGGCTGAGGGAGCCCGGCGTTGCCCCAGCCGGCGGACCGGCCGCCACAGTGAAGCGCGCCGGGCTCCGACGAGAGAGACCCGGGCCCGAGGTAAAACTTGCAGTACCGCTGCACTCGGAGGACTGCCATCTCACCTGAGACGTGGCACTACGGCGTCGTCGCGCGCTGGTGGGCTCTGTTCAACACGGACGGTCCCGAGATCGCGTACTTCCGGCGCTTCATCGAGGACGGCGGCGAGCCCGCACTCGACGTGGCGTGCGGGACCGGGCGCCTGCTCGTGCCGTGGCTTCGCACCGGCCTGGACGTGGACGGTTGCGACGTCTCTCCGGACATGCTCGCCCTCTGCCGCGAGCGGGCGGAACAGGAAGGGCTGTCGCCTCGGCTCTACGCGCAGCCGATGCACGAGCTGCAACTGCCGCGGCAGTATCGGACTGTCGTCGTCTGCGGCGGGTTCGGTCTCGGCAGTACTCGCGGGCAGGACTTCACAGCGCTCCGGCGCTTCTACGACCTGCTCGAGCCGGGCGGGCTGCTGCTGCTCGACAACGAAGCGCCGTACAACGACACGCGGCTCTGGAAGTGCTGGCTCGCCGAGGAGCGCGCGATGCTTCCCGAGGAGTGGAAGGAGCCACGCGAGCGCCGGCCGGGGCCCGACGGGGCCGAGTATGCGTTGAGGTCGCGGGTCGTCGACGCGGATCCCCTGGCGCAGTCCGTGACGATGGAGATGCGTGGTTGGATGTGGCGCGATGACCAGCTCTTGGCCGAGGACGAGCAGCGGCTGACGCTGAACCTGTACTTCCAGAACGAGCTCGTGCTGATGCTCGAGCGCACCGGCTTCGTGGACATCGCCGTGCGAGGCGACTACACCGACAAGCCGCCGAGCCGCGACACTGCGTTCCTCGTCTTCGTCGCGCGTAAGTCGGAGCGCTAGTCGTGCTCGCGGTTACGTCGCCGCTACGGGCTATCGGGTATCGGGTCTCCGGCCGTCACCGTTCGAACACTGCAGAACTTCGTCGGCGGCGAGTGGGTCGATTCGACCGGCGACAGCGTCCGGCCGATCGTGTCGCCGGTCACCGGTGAGACCCTCGCCGAGGTTCCCGACGCGAGCGCGGCGGACGTCGACCGCGCCGTCGCCGCGGCGCGGGCGGCACAGCCGAAGTGGGCTGCGCTGTCAGCGTGGGACCGCGCGAAGATCTGTAACGCGATCGCAGAGTTGATCGACGAGCGGCGCGAGGAGTTCGCACGCGAGCTCTCGCTCGAGCAGGGCAAGCCGTACGCGGCCGAGGCCCTCGGTGACATCGACGAGACGGCGGAAAACTTCCGCATTGCCGCGGAGGAGGTGAAGCGGATGGAGACCGCGATCGTGCCCTCGCAGGACGTCGCGAAGCGGATCCTCACCTTCCGCAAGCCGAACGGCGTCTACGCAGGCATCACCCCGTGGAACTTCCCCACGCTCATTCCCGTGGAGTTGATCGCCCCCGGGATCGCCGTCGGCAACACGATCGTGATGAAACCCTCCGAGTGGACGCCGATCGCGATGGCGAACTTCATGCAGATCATGGCTGACGCCGGCTTGCCGGACGGTGTCGTCAACGTCGTATACGGCGCCGGCGAGGCGGGCGAGCGTCTGGTGACGCACCCCGGAGTCGACTGTGTCGGCTTCGTCGGCTCGCATGCGACGGCGGAGAAGATCGTTCGCGCCGCCGGACTGAAACGCTCGCTGATCGAGGCCAGCGGTAACGGACCGGTGATCGTCTGCGAGGACGCTGACCTCGAGCGCGCCGCGCAGGGCGCGGTGTTCGGCGGGTTCTTCTGCGCCGGGCAGGTGTGTTGCGCTACCGAACGCGTGCTCGTGAACGAGCGCGTGCACGATTCGTTCCTCGACGCGGTGCTCAAGACCGCCGTCAGTTGGCAGCTGGGAGACCCGTTCGACGACTCGACTCTCGTCGGCCCGATGAACAACGAGCCGACCGCGAGCAAGATGGATAGACACTGGGAGACGCCCTCGAAAAGGGCGCGAACGTCGTTCTTGGCGGATCCCGCACCGGCGACCGGCCGACGAACCTGTACTACGAGCCCACCGTCGTCACCGACGTCGGCGTCGACACGCTGATCAACCGCGAGGAGACATTCGGACCGATTGTTCCGCTGATCCGAGTCCGCTCCGACGAAGAGGCGCTCAGCGTCGCCAACGACTCCAACCTCGGTCTCCAGGCCGCGGTGTACACGTCGAGCCTGAAGCGCGCGTTCCGGTTCATCGACAACCTGCGGGTCGGCAACGTCGTCGTCAACGATTCGACCGACTACTGGGAAGCGCACGAGCCGTTCGGCGGGGCCTCCGGTACCCAGAGCGGCTGGGGCCGGATCGGTGGTCGCTACACGATGCTCGACATGAGCGACCTGAAGACGGTCGTGCTCGACGTCGGCGGGCTCGACTAAGCAGGCCCGGCCGACTCGGCGACGGAGCGGCACAGGAGTCGAACCCGCCAAGCGTCGGGCTACGCGGCGCCGTCCGGCGCGGCTCTCACACTGTTCTGACCTTCCCTGAAATGCAACGGAGAGAGGCCCCGGCTTCAGCAGCGGGGCCTCTCTCCTTCTCATAGGAGAAAAAGAACATGGACAAGTTCGCTCGTTACTTCGCGTTTACCCTCTCCGCGGTCGGCCTCGCCGTCCTCGGGCTCGCGACGGCCGGTCTCGGCCTTGCAGGGGAGACCGCGTCGCCACCGTCGCACAAGGTCACCATTTGTCACGCCACGCACAGTGCGACGAATCCCTATGTGGCGATCACCGTGGACGTGTCCAGCGCTGGCGAGGCGCAAAGCCTCCATGGGCATCGTGAGCATTCGGACGACGTGATCCCGACGTTCGTCTATGACGGTGTGACGTATCCGGGACAGGGCGATCAGTCGATTCTGGCGAACGGATGCGAGGGCAGCCAGACGACGTCGACCGAGAGCACAACCACGGAGACCGAGAGCACAACCACGGAAACCACGACGGCTCCGAGCGAGTCCACAACGGTTTCCACCGAGTCCACCACCCCGGAACCGACGACGACGCCGGTCACGACGGAAGGAACGACGCAGAACACTACGACAACAACTGAAAACACTACGAAGACGGATGTCGCCCATGTAGACACGAGTGGCACGACGACGACGACAAGTCAGACCCTTCCGACGCCCAGTGGTCAGCTTGGGGTTACGACAGAGGTGAGTACGACCAATCCCGGTACCTCGGCAGTACCCGCAGCCACGACAGCGTCCGCCCCGTTCACGCCCCCTGGGAGAAAGAGTTCCGGCGTCAAGCGCAAGAACGGTGTGCATGCCGAAGAAATCACTCGCACATCT
>VAXY01000053.1:0-6319 GCA_005885085.1 Actinomycetota bacterium
AGAGCCCTGCAAGTCCGCCCTCAATCCGGTCAAGGGCATGGGGTTCAACTGGTCCCTGAACCCGTACATGGGCTGCGTCCACCGCTGCACGTTCTGCTACGTCCGGCACTTCGAACACCGCTCGGACCGGCCGTCCGACGACCGCTACGGGACGTCGATCCGGGTCAAGACGAACGTCGCCGAGGTGCTGCGCAAGGAACTTGCCCGACCGTCGTGGCAGTACGAGCACGTGGCGATCGGCGCGGCCACCGATCCGTACCAGCCGGCCGAGGGCAGGTACAACCTCACGCGCGCATGCCTCGAAGCACTGCGCGACGAGTCGAACCCGTTCTCGATCATCACGCGCGGCCCGATGATCGTGCGCGACCTCGACGTGCTCGTCGAGGCGGCACAGCGTGCGCCGGTGTCCGTCACGTTCTCGGTGCCGACGGTCGACGAGGAGGTTTGGAAGCGGACCGAGCCCTCGACCGCGCACCCGCGCCAGCGGTTGAAGGCGGTCAAGGCGCTGGTCGACGCCGGCGTGAACGCGCGGGTGGGGATGGCGCCGATCCTGCCCGGCATCTCCGACCGGCCAGAGCAGCTGCGGGAGGTCGTGCGCGCGGCCCGCGAGGCCGGCGCGACCGGGATCTGGGCGAACCTGCTCTTCCTCCGACCGGGCACGCGTGAGCACTTCCTCGCCCACCTCGCGGAGGACTGGCCGGAGCAGGTGCCGCTCTACGAGGAGCTCTACGCCCGCAAGGCCTATCTCGGCGCCGACCTGATGAAACCGATCCGGAGCGAGGTCTCGAGGCTTGCGCGGGCGTATGAGATTCGAGATCGCCGCGCCACACCCCTGAATCCCCCGCCGGAGCCCGAGCAGCTTTCGCTGACCGTCTAACGCGGAATATCATCCTCAAAGGGTGTCCTCCCCCCCAGAGATCACCTGTCTGATCGTCGACGACCACGAGGTCGTGCGCGAAGGCCTACGCCTGTCGCTTTCACGCGCACCGCACATCCGCGTGATCGGCGAGGCGTCCGACGGGGCGAGTGCGGTCGCGCTCGCGGAGCGCCGCCGCCCGAACGTCGTGATCATGGACGTGCGCATGCCCGGCATGGACGGGCTCGAGGCGACGAAGATCCTCACCGAGAAGGTGCCCGAATCCGCGGTGCTGATCTTCACCGCGTACAGCGAGCGGTCGCTCCTCGGCCGCGGGCTCGAGTCGGGCGCGAAGGGTTACATCCTCAAGGAGGCGCCGCACCAGACGCTGCTGCGGGCGATCGAGAAGATCGCTGCGGGCGAGGGCTACGTCGATCCCGCGCTGATGCCGGCCTTCCTGACCGGCAAGGACAAGGACGAGATGCTGACCGGGCGCGAGCGCGAGATCCTGCAGCTGCTCGCGGACGGCATGTCGAATCAGGACGTGGCTGCGAAGCTGTTCATCAGCCAGGAGACCGTCAAGAGCCACGTCCGGCACATCCTCGCCAAGCTCGAGGCTGACACGCGGACGCAAGCGGTGGCGATTGCGCTTCGCGAAGCGATCATCGACTAGAGCGGGACTGCTCGTCCTGGCCTTCGCGACGGCCGCCGTGCTGGCGGTCGTCGGGCTCGCGCTCGGCAGCAGCGCGCTCACGATCGTCGGTCTCGCCCTGGCGATTGCGCTCGCCGGCATCGTCGCGGCGTACCTGATCGTCACAGAGCGACGGCGGCACGAGGCGGCGGAGGAGGAGTTGACGAGCGAGGCGCGCTTCCTCGAGTCGCTCGTCGAGACGATGGGCTCGATTGCGGGCAATGCCGACGTGCTCGAGCGCACGCGCCAAGAGGCGGAGCGGCTCTTCGAAGCGCGCGCGCGGCTGCTCGCGCCGGGCGAGCGGCCACGCCCTGCCCCGGCGGAGAACGCGATCGTGATCCCTCTGCGGGCGCACGACGAGGAGGTGGGCGCGCTACGCCTGACGCGCGACCGTCCGTTCGACCGCGACGACGTCGTCCGCGCAACGGTGCTGGCCGACTTCGCCACCCGCGAGCACGAGAACGCGCAGCTGCTCGCGGAGGCGCAGCTGCGCGAGGTTGAGCGCACGCGGCTGTCGAACCAGATCATCACCGCCGAGCAGGACGAGCGCCGCCGCCTCGCCAACGAGCTGCACGACGGCGCGGTGCAGTCTCTCTCCGGTGTGGCCCTGCTGCTCGATGCCGGCCTCAACTCGATCGAGGAGGGCCGACGGGACGAGGCGCGTCAGATCATCGGCCGCGCACTCGAACGCCATCGCGCCACGATCGGGCAGCTTCGCAGCCTCTCGTTCAACCTCGAGCCGGTCGTCCTCCGCGACCAGGGATTCGCTCCCGCCGTCCGCGCACTCACGGATCAGATCGAGCTCGCCCACAACGTGCAAGTCGACCTGGACGTCGACACCGCCGAGCAACTCGCCGAGAAGACGCAGGCGGCGCTGTACCAGATCATCCGCGAGGCGATCAATCAGGCTGTCCGGAGAGGGCCGCCCGAGACCTTGTCCGTGACGATCCGGCAGACCCAGGACGGCGGCGTCGAGACATCGATCTCCGACGATGCGCCGGGGGAGCGCCGGCGGCGCAGCCTCGAGGAACTCGAGGAGCGCGCCCGGACGCTCAACGGCAACCTCAAGGTCGACCAGCGCCCAAGCGGCGGCACCACGGTTCGCGTCGTCCTGCCCCCGTACGCCACGGCCCGCTAGCTCGTTAGGATCCGCGGCCGATGGTCGGCAAGTACCTGCTCTTCGTCTGGAAGCCGAGCGGCTACGAGCTGCGCGAGGCCGACGGCGAGGTGCCCGCCGTGGGCGCCGAGGTGGAACAGGACGGCACGAGGCTGCGGGTGACGAAGGTCGCGCCGTCGCCGCTTCCCGGGGACTCCCGGCCCTGCGTCTATCTACAGGCCGCTTAGCGCGCTCTCGGCGGCGATGCGCCCGAACACGAGCGCGGCCGCCAGCCCGCTCGCATAGCCACCGGTCGAAATGCCGCCCACGTCGACCCCGGCTGCAAAGAGACCGTCCGCGCCGACGACCTGCGCGTGTTCGTCGATGCGAAGCCCGCCGATCGTGTGCGTGATTCCGGGCCTGACGCGTACTGCAACACGCGCCTCGGGGGGAGTCGCGAACGGAAGCTGGGACGGATCGGTACGCGTCGTCGCGACCGCGACCCGTTCTGCGACCGCCTCGTCGGCGAGCGCTTTGTCGTCCAACACGTACCAGGCACGTGCACCGGGCTGTCGCGCGGTGGCCTGCACGAGGTCGTTCTCCGACCACGAGACCTCGCCGGTCGACGAGGCCCGTGTCACCCTGGAAACCACCGGTGGCGAGGATCGTCGGCTCACGCACGCTCTCGCGGAGGCGCAGGTCGCCGGCCGCGCGGACGAGCACGTTGGTGAGACCGCCGGGATCGAATCGCTTGCCGATCGTCCGCGGGTTCCCGGTCTCGTGGGCCACGACGGGTGCGCCCAACGACTCGAGCCACGCGATGCCGTCGTCCAGTTGCTCCCAGACGGCGCGCTGCAGGCGCTCGTCGCCGGAGGGACATTCCGCGCGGAAGTCGTCCCACTCGCGAAAGCGCCAGATCACGCAGCTCGAAAGGAGCATCGAGCCGCCCGCGCGCGACCCCTTCTCGTAGACGATGGGCGCGGCACCGAGCTCGCGCGCACGCGCCGCTGCGCACAGACCGGCCATGCCCGCGCCGGCGATGATGAGTGTCCCTACCGGCAATGGTGGTCGGTCTCTGGGCGCGCGATCTGCTCGCGAGCCAGAGCCTCGACCAGCATCACCGGCAGGAACACTAGGTCAGTGCGAATTCCGGCTTGTGCTCGACGTACTCGATGCGCACGCGTTCAGGGCCCCAGACGAAGACGGCCCGTGTGTTCGCGGCGTCGACCACGTTCTCGAGAACGCCCATGTCCTCTGCCTCGGCAATGTGCTCGTCGACCGAGTCGACGAGGACCGCAAGGTGGTTGAGCAACGGCTTGTCCGGATCCCCCGGCTCGCCGGGATGGAACTCGATGTACGCGCCGCCGACCTGGACGCGCGGATGGCCCTCGGCGGACGAGAGCGCCGGGTCGAAGCCGAACCGCTCGTACGCCTTCGCCGTCAGCGCGGGATCCGCCGAGAAGAGCGCGACGTGGTCGAGGTCGTACTCCGTGTCGGTCGGAGCCGCGACCAGCCGGATACGCAGATCCTGGCCGAGATCGAACTCGTCCTTCTGCGGCGGCTCGGAGACGCGCAAGGCGACGTGCTTGAAGGCTCCCGGCTCACGCGGGCCTTCGGCGCTGAACAGCGTCAGCTTCCCGCGTCGAGCATCGGCACCCACGAGGGTGAAGTTCTCCTGCCGGTCGATCACGTGCATCCCGAGCTTGCTCGTCAAGAACCTGGCAATCGGCTCCCGGTCCGCCAGCCAGAAGGCGACGTGGTCCAGAGTCTTCGGCTCCACGCCGCCACCCTAGCTAGCGGCTGCTGCACTACGTCGAGCTACTTGCGAGCGTCGACCGCCCTCTGCAGCTCGGCCTTGCTCATCTGTGAGCGGCCGGGGATGTTGCGCCGCTTCGCCTCGTTGTAGAGCTGCTCCTTCGTGCGCCCCTTGGGACGCCGCGTACCGGAGCGGAGCCCGCCGCGGTGATACGAAGACATGTCGCGAGTCGACGTCCGCGACGGCCGGCTCTTCGACTCGCCTGAACGGGCGCGCTCCTTGTTGACCGTCCGAGCCGCGATCTCCTTGGCCCGCTTCGTCGAGCGGCCCTGCTTCTTCTCGCCCTCCTTGATGTGCTCGTACTGGCGTTCGCGCTTTGCGCTCCATGCTGACTGAGGCATCTGAAAACCCCCTACTGAGACTTTGTGGCTCAGAGCCACTTGCTCGAGAACTACACCGGTTACGTACCCGGTTCTCGCCGGACCTACTCCAGCAGCGGGTTCCAGAGGTTGGGTCCGGCCGTGTACCCTCACTTGAGACTTTGTGGCTCAGAGCCACTTGCTCGACAACTGCACCGGTTTAGCACCCGGTTTGCGCCGACTTACTCCAGTGGTGGATTCTGGACGTTGTGCTCGGTCGCGTACTCGTCGGTCAGCTTGTTCACGACGTCGAGCCCCTCGCCGTACGCGTAGTTGATCTTGACGAAGGGCTCCCACTTGTCCGGGAGCGCGTCCTCCGGGAAGATCGCCTCGACCGGGCATTCCGGTTCGCATGCTCCGCAATCGATGCACTCCTCGGGATCGATCACGAGGATGCGGTCGGCCTGGTGGATGCAGTCGACGGGGCAGACGTCGACACACGAGAGGTCTTTGATGTCGATGCAGGGCTCGGCAATGATGTACGTCATCTCGCCGTCACTCTACTGAGGCGATCAGCTCCTCGACGATCTGAGGCGCACGCTCCTGGAGCGCATTCTTGACCAGCACCTGGTCGAAGCCCGCCTCGTGTGCGCGCCGCAGTCCGGCGGTGTCCGTATGGCCGCTGAAGCCCACGATCGGGATCTCCGGATACGAGTCCGCGACGTCGTCCGGGTCGACACGGCTGATGTCCGCGATCACCAGATCCGGCCAGTCGGCGCTGTCCGTCGTGACGAAATGATGCCCAGGCAGCAAGGCCTCGAGCTTGCCCCGAAAGTAGACATCGACCCCACACAGCAGGCTCGTCGCCACGGCGGGAGGGTACTCCGTCGAGGACGGGGTTGCTAGGGTCGCGCCGTGGATTTCGTGCCCGTCGCTCGGGTCGAGGACATCCCTCCGGGCACCATTCGCACCGTCCGTGCCGGGGAGGAGGAGGTCGCACTGGCGCACTGCAACGGCGGCTTCTACGCCGTCCAGCCGCAGTGCCTCCACCTGCACGGACCGCTCGGCCACGGCAAGCTCGAAAGGGTGCGTGCTGACCTGCCCCTGGCACGGCTGGCAATACGATGTGCGCACCGGCCAGAACGAGTTCGACCTCGCGATCCAGCTCCGCACCTACGACGTCCAGGTGGAAGACGGAGAGGTCCGCGTCCGCGTTTGAACGGGGGGTAGAGCTCATCCGCGCCGGCGAGTACTTCGCTGCGCACGAGGAGCTCGAGGAAGCGTGGCGCGCGGCGCCGCAGGACGAACGCGACTTCTTGCAGGGGCTCGTGCATGTTGCGGTCGCCTGGTACCAGGCCGGGCGCGGGCGCCGCATCGGCACCGAGCGCCAGCTCGCGAAGGCGCTCCGCCGGCTGACGCCGTACGCGCCCGCGCATCGAGGGCTCGAGCTGGCGCCTCTCTTGCAGCAACTCCGCGAGCTCAGTGCCCGCGGCTCGCTCGATCTGCCGCCGCCGAACCTCTAAAGATCCCCGAGGCCAAGCGCCTCAAGCAAGCGGTGCGT
>VAXY01000053.1:6411-17514 GCA_005885085.1 Actinomycetota bacterium
CGATCGAGAAGACACGGTAGTGATCGCGCATCCAGCGGAAGAACGCCATCCCGCGCACGAAGAAGACGGCGACGAGCAGGAACGCAACACCGAGCCCGGCGGAGTACGCGGCGAGCCAGGCCGAACCGCGCAAGACCGTCCCCGAGTTGCTCGCGGCCGCGAACGCCTCGGCGAGAAACGGCCCGACGCACGGAGCGGCGCAGATCGCGAATGCGCCGCCGAGCAAGACGCGCGACCCTTTCCGCCGCGCTCCCTGAACGAGGCCGCCGGCGACGAAGCGATCGGTCCCCGGCAGCAGTCCCATGAACGCCAACCCCGCCACGACCAGGATGAAGCCGGCGAACGCCTGGCGCGTCTGGTCGCTGAGCACGTTGGCGATCAGGTTCGCCGCCGCGCCGAGCGCGACGAACACGACCGCGAAACCGGCGATGAACGGGAGGCTCGCGAGCGCGACCCGGCGGCCGACGCCGGGATCGCCGAGCCGCTGCGCCTCGACCGCCGAGACCGCGGACAGATAACCCGGCACCAGCGGCAGCACGCACGGGAATGCAATCGACGCGAACCCGAGCAGGAAGAGGCCGCCGGCCTTTTCCATCAGGCCTCGAAGCGCCGCAGCTCGTCGTCGAGGCGGTGCTCGAGAGCGGGATCGAGTTGCGCCGGGCGCGGCGCCGGCTCGCGCGCACGCGACCACCGCCACGCGCCGAGGCCCACCACGACGGCCGCGACGACGATGCCAGCAATCGGCAGCCACCAGGCCAGCAAGCCGAAGCCGTGCCGCGGCGGCGCGGCGAGGATCGCCTGCCCGTACTCGGCGACCAGCCGGTCCTCGATCTCGCTCTTCGTCTGCCCGGCGGCGATGCCTTTCGCGATCACCCGCTTGATCTGCTGCGCAGCCGGCGAGCTCGACTGGTCGAGCGTGGTGCCGCACACCGGGCACATCACTTCGCCTTCGAGCTCGGCCTGCGTCGGATGCCGCTCGCTCGCATGCGCGAGGGGAGCCGCGAGCAGCGCGGCGACGAAGACGACTGCGAGACGTTTCACGATTCGGCGATCTGCCGCAGGTAACGCGGCAGGTCTTCCTCCACGACCAGCTCCCCGACCACCTTGCCGCTGCGCGCCACGAAGAAGATCTTCGGGATCGGCAGTCCGCCCCACTTCGCGAGTACCTTGCCGTTGCCGTCGTGCACGCTCGGGTAGCTGATGCCGTGCTCGCGCTGCCAGTGCCGCGCGTCGTCAGAAAAGTCCTTCGTGTCGACGCCGATGAAGGCGACGCGGTCGCCGTAGCGTTTGCGCGCGGCCTCCAGGCGCTTCGACTCGTGGATGCACGGCACGCACCACGAGGCCCAGAAGTCGAGGACGAGCGGTTTCTTCCCCCGCAGCGACGCGAGGTCGATCGTCCCACGACCGTCGAGCCGCTTCAGATCGAAGGCCGGCGCGGTGGGGTGACGCCCTGCGCTCAGCGCCTGCGAGACGCCGTTGTTGTCGTTGTGGACGACGCGCCACACGAGCAGCACCAGGAGCCCCACGACTACTGCGAGTGCGAGCGCCTGCGCCGTGAGGCGGGCCGGGCGCGCCATCAGGCCGCGACGATGAAGACGGTCGTGCCGACGTCGACGTGGTTGAACAACCACTCCGCCTGCGGGATGTGCATGCGGATGCAGCCGTGCGACACCGAGTACCCAATCGAGGCATCTGAGGGCGTGCCGTGAATGCCCACGCCCGGCGCCGACAGCCCCATCCAGCGTGTGCCGAGTGGATTGTCAGGCCCCGGCGGGATCGGCTTCTGTCCCTGCGCCCACGGCGACGGAGGCGGATACCACCAGGGGTTCTTCCACTTCACAACGATCGTGAAGCGGCCGAGCGGCGTCGGATATCGGCTCTGACCGGTCGCGACGGCGAAGAACCGACGGTACCTCATGCCGTCATAGAGCAGCAGGCCGTTCGTATTGCGGCGAATCACGATCACGGGCCCGAAGTTGCGGCGGGTCACCTTGGGCTTCACCGCAGTCATGACGAGGCGCAACTCCTCACGCGTGCCGGCGGCGAGCGCAGTGTTGATGTCGCGCACCGCACGGCGCTGGTCGAGCTTGCGGCCGCCATGTTCCTGCGACAGCCACGGCCGGAGGTTCCGGAGGTAGAGCTTCGAGTCGACGGCCGGCCGGTCGAAACGCTGCGCGAGCTTCGCGACGAAATCGGCGATCGTGCCACTCACGACGGTGACGCCGAGCGGGACCGCCGAATACGGCTGCGCGACGAGCGCCCTTTCGATCGCCTTGTCGATCACGGGAGTTGCGCCGAGGACGTCGGGTGTGACGAGCACGAGGGTCGAGCCGACCGCGAGCCGGAGCGGCTTCTGAAACTCCTGCTGGATCGTGGCCGTCGCCGCCTCCGGCGTCAGCCCGCCGACGTCGACTCCCGCGATCGTGACGCCGACAGGGATCGTCGCCGGGGGATCCGCAACCGCGGGGGCGGACGCGATCAACAGTCCGGCGATGAAGAGGAGGATGAAACGCTTCACGTTTTCAGCGCAGCGAAGATCCGCGGATCGTTGGTGATGATACCGTCGGCTCCCGCACGGCCAAGCCGTTCCGCGAGTGCCGGGTCGTCCACCGTCCAGACGTAGACGGCCGCGCCGAGATCGTGCGCTCGGGCGATGGCGGCCGGCGAGGCGATCGAGTGGTGCAGCGTGGCCGCCCCGGCCCGGGCACGGGCGAGGAGCGCGGGCAGCCGCCGCGGCAGAGAGGCCCCGAGGGATGCGAGCGCCCCGCGCACGACGGGCGCGAGCGGGCCTCGCTTCGAGAGCCCGAACCGGTCGCGCGGCAGCGTGTAGGAACGCGGCAACTCCGGCTCGAGCTCGGCCACCCGCCGCAGCGACGCCGCGTCGAATCCGCTCACCCACGAGCGGTCGATTACGTCGTGGCGCCGCAGAGCCTCGACCACGGCGCGCTCGACGCCGCGGCGCTTCAGGTCGACCTGCAGGCCCACGTGCGGCAACCGCTCCGCGCAGAAGGCGAGCGCCTCGTCCAGGGTCGGCGTTTCAGGCCCGGTCACACGCAGCTCGTGCGCGAGCACGACCGTGCCGTCGACGAGCGCGAGGACGTCGAACTCGAGCATGTCGCAGCCGAGCTCGACGGCCAGCTCCAGCGCTTCGAGTGTGTTCTCCGGGGCGAGTGCCGAGGCGCCGCGGTGGCCCACGCGGGCGAACCCGCCCGCCGGCCGGCGCAGCGTGATCACACGCGACGGACGACAACGATCGCGCAGTCGTCGGCGAGCTCGCCCTGCGCAAACGCCCGGCAGTCGTCGAGGACGGCGCGCGCCACCTCTTCAGGAGGACGTTCGATTCCGCGGGCGAGTGCCGCGTCGAGGCGGTCGAAGCCGTACAGCTCCCCGTCCCGCCGCGCCTCGAGCACGCCGTCGGTATAGAGGACGACACCGTCGCCGGGGCCGAGCCTTCCGCGCACCTCCTCATAGATCTGCCCGCGCTCGATGCCGAGCACGAGCCCGTGCGCGTCCAGCGCCTCGAGCGTCTGGTTCGAACGGACGATGCGCGGAGCCGGATGTCCGGCCCCCGCAACCGCGAGCTCCCCGGTGCGCGGATCGATGACGACGTACACCATCGTGATGAACTTCCCGGGCGCGATCTCGCCGACGATCACCTCGTTGGCCGATTGCAGGAAGTCGCCTGGGTCGGAATGCTCGCGGGCCAGCGAACGGAACACGAACTTCGCCATCGCCATGTCGGCAGCGGCTTCGATGCCGTGACCCGTCACGTCGCCGAGGGCAACCGCGAGACGTCCGTCGTGGAGCTCCATGAAATCGTAGACGTCCCCGCCGACCTCGACACGTGCCGACGACTCGTACGCTGCGCCGAGCTCCAACCCCGCGAGCTCGGGAACCGTCTGCGGCAACAGCGACCGCTGCATGGTGTCCGCGAACTCCTTCTGCTGCTGGTAGAGACGAGCGTTGTCGATCGCGAGCGCCGCCTGTCCACCGATGCGCACGGCTTCGTTCACCGTCTCCCCCGTGACGGGAGAGCCCGGACGCATCGAGAGGATCGTCAGTGACGCGAGCACCTCGGCCGGGGTGGCGATCGGCACCGACGCGCCCGTCCAGCCACGCTCGAGGAACGGCGCGAGCTCGGGCGCGGACTCGGCGGTCGTCGGAAACGCCTCGCCGAGCCGGAACAGCCGTTGGATCGCGTGCGCGCCGAACGGCTGCGGTCGAAACAGGATCGACCGGGCAGCCTCTTCGAGCCGGGGCTCGGCAACCTTGAGCGCACGCGGCAGCAGCCACTCGCGACGTTCGTCCGGCATTCGGATCAGCGCAGCGTCGACGTCGAGCACGTCGACGATCGTGCTCGTCACCGCCTCGAGCGTGGCCTCGAGCGACAGGCTCTGGGCGAACGAGCGCGAGATCTCGTAGAGCGCGCGGACCTGCTTCGACGCGGCGCGTTCCGCGTCCAGCGCGCGCTCGCGTTCTGTCCCGAGCCGCTTGGCGCGCTCGTGGAGCTGTGCGTTCTGGACGGCGACGGCGAGCTGGGCGGCCAGCGCCGCGAGCAGGGCCGTCTCGTTCTCGGTCACCGGCCGGCCCCTGGGCGGGAAGTCGGCGAGCAGGCCGATCACTTCGTTCTGGGCGAGCAGCGGCACGGCAACCGCGGCTTCGATTCCCGATTCCGAGGCGGCGTCGGCCACTCCCGCGAGGCGTGGGTCGGAGGCGACATTGCGCACGACGAGAACGCCGTGCGAGCGGAACGGCCCGAGCGCGAGCTCCAGTAAGCGGCCGGCGAGCCGGACGTGCGGGCCGGTGAGCCCGACGCCGGCGGCCCCGTACAGGCGGTCGTCTTCGCGCAGGTAGACGGCTAGGCGGTCCGCGTCGAGCAGCTCCGCGACGCGCGCGACCGCCGTCTCGAGCGTATGGGCCAGCGACAGTTGCGCGATCGCCTGCCCGATCACCGCCAGCAGCGCGCGGGTGCGATCGAGCTCGGCCCCGACGGTGCGCGAGCGCATGCTCGCGCGCAATGCGTGCGCCGCGCGCACGCCGAACGTGCCCAGCGTCGACAGCTCCTGGTCCGACGGCTCGCTGCCGGCCGCGAAAAGCAGCTGGAGCGTGCCGACGGGAGGCTGCCCGAGCTGAAGCGCGGCGGACGTCGAATCTCCGAGCTGCTCGACCGCGACCGCGACCCGGCCGTCGAGCGCGCGCTCGGCTGCGGGCCTGGCGGTCTTTGCGTCGGCCGTTGCGCCGACGGCCGAGACGAGCTCCAGCTGTTCGTCCTCTCCCCGCCGCCAGAGGAGCGCCGCCATCGCGTCCGTTGCTTCGGCCGCGAAGCGCGTCAGCTCGGCCCCGGTGCGTGCCCCGTCGGCACCGGCCGCGAGAGCGTCTCCCGCGAGGACGAGAGCGGCTTCGCGCGCGTTGCTCCCTTCGGGGCCGACCGCGGGGGCGAAGGCCCTGATCGCGAGGGAGGCGAGCCCGGCCGCGACGCGCGCATGGCGGCGTTCGGTGTCGTCGAACGGCGTGTCGCGCATGAGCTCGAGCGTCCCGCGCGCGCGGCCGTCGACGTGGATCGGCAACGCGACAACGGCGGTTGCTCCGGCGCGTTCCGCCGTCCGCCTGACGCCGGCGGGCAGTCGCTCGAGGTCGCCTTCTTCGTGCTGCGGCAACTCCTCGAGCGGGACACGGGACCCGGCCAGCTCCGCCGCGAGGGCCGGCGACTCCGCGGCGACTGCGGCCGCGGTCAGCCGGCGACGCGAGTCATCGGCGACGCGCGCGACGACGACGCCGGCACCAGCCGCCCGGCTCGCGGCCTCGACGACGATCTGCAGCGCTTCGGCGAGATTCGCCGCGGAACCGAGCGCGAGCCCGGCCGCCGCCAGGGCGTCCAGCTCCTGCTGATTTTCAGAGACAGCCATCTCCCGACCCGCCGAAAGTATGGTCGAAGCGGCCGCAGAGGGGGTCTAGACTGCCCGGATGGCCCAGCCCGCCCGCCGCGTCGTCGACCCTCGAGAGCCACCGGTCGACCCCGAAGCGATCGACCGCGCCTACCACTACCACCGCGCGCGGCGGAACGCGAAGCTGCGACGAAAGCGTGAAAAGGCGCGCGCGCGGCTCCGTTTCGTCATCACCTTCACCGTGCTCGTCGGGTTGGCGATCTTCCTCATGCTCACCATCTGGCATGAGGTGCAGCGCGTCTTCGGTCTCTAAAGCGGCGCGGCCGCTCTGCGCGTGAACGGGCTCCAAAGGGATTGCTCCCACACGCTGCCGCCGCACATCGGGCACAGGGGAAGCACACGCGCGATCGTCACTCCGTAACCGCACTCGGAGCAGCGGAACTCGCCCTTGACCGACTGGCCGGCGGCCCAGAACTCAACGAACTCGTCGGCGGTCGCCGCCGACGTCTGAATGCCCTGCGTCATCCCCGACCCCTAGAGTATCCGCTTCGGCGTGACTCCCTAGGCCGTTTTTGCGGAATTTGCGGATGCAAACACCCGACAAGACCCCCGAGACCCCCGACCCCAACCCCCCGCCCGCCCCCAGGGAGGACGACTGGCTCGTGGCTCGTCAGCCGCGGCCGGCGAGGTCGTTCGAGGAGATCTGGGGCTGGGGCCACCGGCTGACCTGGATCCTGGCCATCTCGGCCTTCACCGATTGGTACGTCGGCTCGGGCCAGGGCCCGACGACGAGCGTGATCGGGTGGCACACCGGTGCGCTCGGGAAGCTCGTCTTCTTCATCGGCCTCGCCGTCCTGGCACTCGTCGCCCTGCGCGAATCGGGGATCGAGCTGCCCGCGACCGTGCCCGAGAGCCTCGTGGTGATCGCGCTCGGCGCGCTCTCCACCATCTTCGTCCTGATCCGCCTGATCAGCGTTCCCGATGAGTTCTTCGGGTGGCGCGGCCGCGGCATCGGCATCTTCATCAGCCTGCTCGCTTCACTCGCAGTAGTCGCCGCCGGGTTACTCAGAGCTGGCGAGGAGCTGTAGCTCCTCACAGGTTCGTTGACCTGGTCGGCTCTGACCCCGGCGGGGTCAGACCCCTGCCCTTGGAGCGACTGCGCAAATGCAGAACACCTCGCAGGGCAGTCGCGACGAGCACCCCCAGCAGAGCACCGCCCAAAACGTCGAGGGGGTAGTGGCCGCGGCGAGGACGAAGAACGCCGGGGCGAGCCGTGGGAACGCGAACGTCAACATCGTCGCGGCGGCGAAGCTCGTCGCGGCATGGCCGGACGGGAACGACGAGTCGTGCGGCACCGGGACGAGCGCCTTCGGCCGTGCGTAGTGCAGCGGCGGACGCTCACGGCCGACGAGGGCCTTGATCCCGGTCGCCGACCAGTCGGCCAGCGCGACTGCGATCACGGTGAGCCACAGCGTCCCCCACCTCCGGTAGACCGCACCGAGCACGAGGGCGATCGCGATCCAGAGCAGCCCGAGCCGGCCCGCGTACGAGAGCCCCTCGAAGACCGGATTCAGCCAACCCGCGCGGTGGTGGACAACCCAGCGCTCGAGATGCCGGTCGGCGGAAATCAGGCCGGGACGATCTGCTTCGTCTGCTCGATCAGTGCGCGCAGGTCGAACGGCTTCCCGACAAAGCCCTGCGCGCCGCGCTCGGCGGCCTCACGTCCCGCGTCGAGCTGGCCGCTGAACATCACGACCGGGATCGAGCCGACACCGTGACGCTCCTGCACGCGCCGCAGCATCTCCCAGCCGTCGACCTGCGGCATCATCACGTCGAGCAGGATCAGGTCCGGCGCCTCCTCCTCGAGTGCGGCAAGACCGTCTTCCGCGTTCCCAGCCTCGCGGACGGCGTAGCCCTCCATCTCGAGATTGATCCGCACGACCTCACGAACCTGCGGGTCGTCGTCGACGAGGAGCACGAGCGGTCCGCGCGCAGGCTTCCCGGGTCCGGACCGTTCGAGGAACGCCTCGAGGTCGCCGCGTTTGTAGCGGCGATGTCCGCCCGGCGTGTAGAAAGCCGGCACGCGGCCGACGTCGGACCACTTCCGGATCGTGCTCTGCGCCACGCCGAGGAACTTCGCCGCCTGGCCAAGCGTCAGCCAGTCGCTGTCGCCGCCTGCGGCTGGGCGTTGGTCGCGCGTCGTCACACCGCGAATCTACCCAAATATGCCGCTTCTTTACACATCAGCAGTTCCCGCTCTTTCCGAAATCTTCCTACGGAGTCACGGTCGAGCCTGGGCCGCCCGAGGTCGGGATGCGGAGCGTCCGCTCGAGCGTGACCGTCGAGCTCGGCTTGGGGTTGTCGTGGAGCGCCTGACCGAGCGCGACGCCGAAGAGGAAGATGAGCAGCGCGAGGCCGATCCTGATTCCCCAGCGGATGAGCTCCTGCCGGCGCCGGCGCTCGCGGCGCTCGCGGCGCTCGACCGGCGAGAGCGCGCTCACTGCGCGTAGTCGACGGCGCCACGCTGATACAGGTAGAACGCCGTGTCCTGGACGACCGCGAGCGTCCGCGGCCAGCCCGGGGTCGCGGCGCGCTCGGAGACCGCCTCACGTGCCCAGGCATCGGCACGCGCGTACGTGCCGGCGAGTTGGTCGAGCGTGAACGTCTGACCGACGCGCTTCCGCAGCTCGTCGGTGACGGCGTCGAGCTGCGCGGTCAGCCGCTCGGAGGCGACTCGATCCTGCGAGAGGTCCTGGAACCGGCGATAGCCGTCCTCCCACTCGCGCCGCACCACGTCGAGAACGAGATCCACGCGCGCGGAGTATCCATCAAGCAGTGCAGCAAACACTCGGCCACCGTGGCTCGAGCTCCGCCACGATCCGGTCGCCGAGCTCGTAGCCGGGTCGCGCCAGCGCGAAGGCGACGTGCGCATGCAGGCACTTGAGGCTGCCCGCACCCGGCCGGGCGCCGCCGACGCCCAGGTCGAGCTCGGGCCTGAGCCGGCGCTGCTCCTCGTTCGCGCGGTCGAGGCTCGCGCCGAGCCCGGAGTCCGTCGCCGCCGCCCGGCTCCAGCGTTCGACGCCGCCCGCGGCCTCGAGCCGGGAGACAGCGGCGACGAGGTGCGGGCAGGTGAGCCAGAAGGTCGTCGGGAACGGCTCGCCCGCGTCGTCGTACGCGGCCTGCTCCGTCACCGCCGGCCGGCCGAACGGGCATCGGACGGCGACCCGACGAAACGCGCGCGGCGGCCGGCCTAGCTGGCGCTCGACAACGGCACGGTCACTTTCCACCACCCGTGATCCTAGAGTGGGCCCTTTCCCAGGCCTTGATGCCCTTGACGATGAAGAGATGCTCGCCGGGGCGGATGTAGCCGAGCTGCCGTGCCTGCCGCCCGAGGCTGTCGAGCCCCGCGGACGCCTGCACGCGTTGCCGCAGCTCGCGCTTCTGCCCCGCGAGCTGCGCAACCTCGGCGCGCCGCGACTGCAATTCCTGCCGCGTCGAGACCCAGCTGCGCAGCGGGTGGTAGTACGCGTAGCCGATCAGGCCGATCAGCCCCACCGCGAGCCAGCGCCGCGCGAGCGTCGCAACGGGAGGTCGACGAGACCGGGCCGCAGCCATGCGGCGGAGTTCGACTGCTGGGGTCAGACCCCTCTGGGTCTGACCCCTGCCGCTACGCGACGTCGACCTTGATCACGTTCGTCGAGCCCGGGATGTTCACCGCGGTGCCCGCCGTGATCACGATCGTGTCGCCTGCCTCGACGAGGCCGCTCTCCTTCGCCGCGTCGATCGACCGGTTCCAGAGGTCCTCGACGTCCTTGCACTCCGGGATCCAGAGCGGCGTCACGCCCCACTCGATTGCCATCTGGTGCACCGACCAGCGCTTGTGCGTCAGCGCGACGATGGGCCGGCGCGGACGCAGGCGGGCCACCGCGGACGCCGTCCGCCCCGTGAACGTCGGCACGAGGATCGCCGATGCACCGAGCGCTTCGGCGAGGTCGCAGGCCGCATTCGACATCGCGTTTCCGATCGTCGGGTCCTCGGTCGCCTCCGGAATCTGATGCCGGTAGCCGAGGCTCGGCTCGACCGCACGTGCGATCCGGTCCATCGTTCGCACCGCCTGCACCGGGTACTCGCCCACCGCGGTCTCGCCGGACAGCATCACGGCGGACGTACCGTCGAGGATCGCGTTCGCAACGTCGCTCGCCTCGGCCCGCGTCGGCTCCGGATGATGAATCATCGATTCGAGCATCTGCGTCGCCGTGATCACCGGCTTACCGCGCTCAAGCGCCCTCGAGATGATCCGCTTCTGCACGAGCGGCACGAGCTCCGGCCCGATCTCGACTCCGAGGTCGCCCCGGGCGACCATGACCGCATCCGTCTCGGCGAGCACGTCCTCGAGCACGTCCACCGCTTCCGACTTCTCGATCTTCGCGATCACATGGGCGTTCGAGCCTTCCTGCTCGAGCAGCGCCTTCAGGTCACGCACGTCGGCGGCCGCGCGCACGAAGGACAAAGCAATGAAGTCGCAGCCGAGCCCGAGCGCGAACTCGAGGTCCTCGAGATCCTTGCGTGTCAGGGACGGGATCGGGATCGGCACACCGGGCAGGTTGACCCCCTTGTGCGAGCTGACCGGCCCGCCGACGAGGACACCACAGCGTGCACGGCCGGAGCCGACCTCCTCCACTTGGAGGCGGACCAACCCGTCGTCGATCAGCACCTCGTGTCCAGGGCGGAGCACCTCGCCGATCGCCGCGGGCGCGATCGGCAGCTCTCCGGGATTGCCGTTGAGGCCGACCACGACCGTGATCTCATCCCCCTGCTCGAGCTGCAGCGGCACGGACAGATCGCCGACGCGGAGCTTGGGACCCTGCAGGTCGCCGATCAGCGCGAGGGGACGCCCGGCCCGCTCCTCCGCTTCCCGCACAAGCGCGGCCCGGGCCGAGTGGTCGTCGTGTGTCCCGTGCGAGAGGTTGAGCCGGGCTGCGTCCATGCCCGCGGCTACGAGGGCGTCCAACTGCTCGGGCGACGAGGAGGACGGTCCGATCGTCGCGACGATCTTCGTGCGCCTCGGGCTCACGGAGGCCATGCCTTGAGAGTAGCTGCGTCGTCCGTCATCGTTCGGTCGTGCACGAGCATCGCGTCATCGTTCCCAACGCCGATCGGACTGCGCTGCTCACGCTGGACGGTCGGCTGCCCCTGGTCAGCACCACCGAACGCCGAC
>VAXY01000053.1:17540-25777 GCA_005885085.1 Actinomycetota bacterium
GCGCGCCCTTCCTGCGCACGGTCCGGCGCCGCGACGACGACGGACGGCTCACCACCCTGATCGAGCTCGACGCGGCGCCGGCCGGCTGGTCGTCCCGCGGTGCCGCCAAGTGGCTGCCGCTCGAGGCAGCCGAAGCGAGTGCTGTCGTGCCCGTGTTCGCGGACGGCGTCGACGAATGGCTCGCCGAGCAACTCGGCGCATCCCCCCCGCCGCTAGAGCGCGCACCCTGGGCGCGCCCGGGCTGGCTCGCACAGGCGACTGCGTGGGTTGACCGGGTGAGCCCCCTTCGAGCCGAGCCGCGGCTGATCCGCCAGTGGTGTCTGTCTGCGATGTACGCCTTCGAGACGGCAGCCGGCATGCTCTATCTCAAGGCGTGCTTCGCGCTCTGGCGGCACGAGCCGGGCGTCACGGATGCGCTCGCGCGTGAACATCGCGGCGCCCTCCCGGACGTCGTCGCAATCGACGCAGACCGCGGCTGGCTGCTCATGCGTGAGTTGACCGGCACGGTCGCCGCCGACGCGGGTGCAGATTGGGTGGCGGAACAGCTTCGGTGCGCGGCTGAGCTGCAGCGCGCGTGGATCGGACGCGGCGCGGAGCTCGTCACACTCGGCGCGCCGAAGCGGCCCCTGGAACAGCTTGCACGCGAGGCGCCCGAGCTCGCGTCGCTGTGCGATCGCCTGACGGCGATCGAGGTGCCGGAGACGATCACCCACGGCGACTTACACAAATGGAACGCGTTCGTCGAAGACGACCGGATCGTCCTGATCGACTGGTCGGACGCGGCCGTCGCCCATCCCTTCCTCGACCTTGCGCCCGCATTGCGCTTCGCGGAGGAGCCGTCCCGCGACCGACTCCTCGACGCGTACCTCGCACCGTGGGGCGGCCTCGCGGCGACCGCGGACCTGCGCGAAGCGGCGGCGCTCGGCGAAGCCCTCGGTTGCGTCTACCAGGCGCTCAGCTATCGGGCGATCGAGGGCGCGTGCGAGCCGGCCGACCGCTGGCTCTGGGCGGGCCAGGACGACACGTGGCTCAGACGCGCACGCGAGCTCGCGGCCGAGCTCTAGCGTCGCGTGCGCGGGAACGCCGACCAGCCCGGATAGGCGGCGGCGGCGCCCAGCTCCTCCTCGATCCGGAGCAGCTGGTTGTACTTGGCGACGCGGTCGGTCCGGGACGGTGCCCCCGTCTTGATCTGGCCGACGCCGGTGGCGACGGCGAGATCGGCGATCGTCGTGTCTTCCGTCTCGCCCGATCTGTGAGACATCACGCAGGCGTAGCCGCCAGAGCGCGCGAGCTCGATCGCCTCGAGCGTCTCGGTCAACGTCCCGATCTGGTTGACCTTGATCAGAATCGCGTTTGCGACGCCCTCGTCCAGGCCGCGCTGCAGCCGCTCGACATTCGTGACGAACACGTCGTCGCCGACGAGCTGCATGCGCCCGCCGAGGCGCTCCGTCATCGCTCTCCAGCCTGCCCAATCGTCCTCGGCCAGGCCGTCCTCGATCGAGACCAGCGGATAGCGGCCGGCGAGCTCGGAATACATCTCGATCAGCTCGTCGGATCGGAGCCTCCCGCCCTGGCGCTCGAAGACGTACGTACCGTCGCGGTAGAGCTCGGTCGACGCGGGATCGAGAGCGATCGCGACGCGGTCGCGGTGTCCGGCCCGCTCGGCCGCCTCGAGCACCGCCTCGACGGCTGCGTCGGTCGAGTCGAGCTCGGGAGCGAAGCCGCCCTCGTCGCCGACGCCGGTCGAGAGGCCACGTTCATGCAACACGCTCTTGAGGGCGTGGAAGACCTCGACGCCGATCCGGAGTCCCTCCGCGAATGAGCCGGCGCCCGCCGGGACGAGCATGAACTCCTGCAGGTCAAGCGAGTTCTGCGCGTGCGCGCCGCCGTTGACGACGTTCAGCATGGGCACGGGCAGCACGTTCGCGCCGTCGCCGCCGATCCAACGGAACAGCGAGACGCCGGCGTTGGCCGCCCCCGCCTTCGCAACGGCGAGAGAGCAGCCGAGGATGGCGTTGGCGCCGAGGCGAGACTTGTTCTTCGTGCCGTCGAGCTCGATCAGCGCCGCGTCGACGGCCTGCTGATCGTCTGCATCGAGCCCTCCGACTGTAGCGGCGATCTCCCCGTCGACGTTGCGCACGGCCTGCAGCACGCTCTTGCCGCCGTAGCTGCTCTTGTCGCCGTCGCGCAGCTCGACCGCCTCGAACTGCCCGGTCGACGCGCCGGACGGAACGGCGGCGCGGCCGGTCGCGCCGGACTCCAGCGCGACCTCGACCTCCACGGTCGGATTGCCGCGCGAGTCGAGGATCTGACGCGCATGCACACGGGTGATCGACGAGGCGGCTATCGGAACTCGACCTTCGCGCGATCGAAGTAGCGATCCTGCTCCTCGAGCCCGAGCTCTGCGAACGACTTCCCTTCTGCCGCCGCGTGGTGCTCGGCTCGCTCGACGCGGTCGACGAAGCGGCGTGTCATCGTCCGCAAGGCCAGCTCCGGATCGACGTTCAGCCGCCGCGCAACGTTGACCGCGGCGAAGAAGACGTCGCCCATTTCTTCGAACACGTGCGCCGCCGGCTCCGTCTCGGCCGCGGGCTCGCCGGCCTCGGCCAGAGCCTCCTTCAGCTCGCGCACCTCGTCGTCGAGGTCGTCGAGCGCGCCTGCTGTCTCCGGATATTCGAACCCGATCGCCGCAGCACGGCGCTGCACCTTCCGAGCGTAGAGCAGCGCCGGGAGCGATTCGGGGACGTGATGGAAGATGCCTTCGCGCTCCTCCTCGGTGCGTTTGATCTCGTCCCAGCGTTCGCGCACGCGGCCGGCGGTGCGCGCTTCCGCATCCCCGAAGACGTGTGGATGTCGCCGCACGAGCTTCTCATGGACCGCGCGGGCGACAGCTTCGAGGTCACCTGATCCCTTCTCCGCCAGCAGCAGCGCGAGGAAGTACACCTGGAAAAGCAGGTCGCCGAGCTCGTCGGCGAGCTTGGCGTCGTCACGCACCATCGCCGCGTCGGCGACCTCGTACGCTTCCTCGACCGTGTGCGGGACGATCGTGCGCTCGGTCTGCTCGCGATCCCAGGGGCAGTCCCGGCGCAGCCGCTCGGTCAATGCCTGAAGATCGACAAGTGCCTCAGCGAGGCTCAACGACTTAACCCGTCGAGGTGGAGCTCGTCACCGTCGCGCACGGGTCCGGGTTCGGCTGGTAGCCGACCTGGTACTTGATCCGCCCGCCGCAGTAGTCCTTCTTCGTGTTCTCGAGCCACTTCGTGCTCTCGTCGTTCTTCCGCTGCTGCTCGAGCTGTTGCTTGATCGACGGGCGCAGCTTGCTCAGCGGCGTAGTCGTCGCAGGCTTGATCTCGGAAAGCGCCTGGATGATGTGGTAGCCGTACTGCGTCTTGATCGGAGGTGACAGCTGGCCCTTCTTGAGGCTGAACGCCGTCTTGTCGAACTCGGGCACGGTCTGCCCCTTCGAGACGGTCAGCTTCCCACCGTTCGAGGCCGACCCCGGATCCTTGGAGTAGCGCTTGGCGAGCTTCGCGAAGTTGGCTCCGGCCTTCAGCTGTGCGTAGAGACTGTCGGCGAGCGCCTTGCCCGGAACGAGGATGTGCCGTACGTCGCGGCTCTCGGGCTGTCCGTACTGCGACTTGTGCGCGTTGTAGTACGCCGTGACGTCGGCGTCGGTGACCTTGACGTTGCCGGTGATCTTCTTGAACAGCGCCTGTGAGGCGAGCTGTGCGCGGATCTGCTCGCGCGCCTGCTCGTCGGTGAGGCCCTGCTGTTTGACCTGCTTCTCGAAGCCCGCGTTGCCGAACTGCTTCTTGTACTTGGCGATCTCCTGGTCGACCCTCGCGTCGCTGATGTCGACTCCGTGCTGCGACGCCTGCTCCGCGATCTCCGCGCGCTGCACCAGGAACGTGATCGCCTGGCCCTTCAACTGCTCGTACTCGGTCGAGCCGGCCTTCGGGAACGCGCGCTTCTGCGCGTCGTAGCTCTTCTTCGCGCGGCCCATCAACGCCTGGAAGTCGTCCTTCGTGACGTGCGCGGACCCGACGACGGCGACGTCGTTCGAGCTGAGGCTCGCGGTGGACGTGCCGCCGCAGCCCGCAGCGACGAGCGCGAGCGAGGCAAACGCGAAAAGAAGCAGTCGTCTCATGGAAAAAGCGCCATTTGCAGCGGTTTACTCACGCTGCTTGGCGCGCGGCCAGTATAGCATCGACCAGTCTGAGCGCCTGCGGGAAGCCGTCCTCGCGCAGGCTGACCTCGCGGTTGGCGGTCGTGTACACCGCGGTGTCGACCCGCCGGCGCAGGTCGCGCAGCTCCGCCGACCCGAGCACCATCTGCCCGACGCTCGCCTTGCCGCCGCGGAAGACGAGGTAGTCGGCGCCGACACGCGCGAGCTTCAGCTTCGCCTCCTGGATCAGGAACAGGTTCTCGACCGGTTCGGGCAGAGGGCCGAAGCGGTCCTCGGTCGCCGCCTGCAGCTCGCGCAGCTCGTCCTCGCCCTCCGTCAGTGCGAGCCGGCGGTGCAGGTCGATCTTGAGCGCCTCCGACTCGATGTACGCCGGCGGTACGTAGGCGTCCACGCGTGCGTCGACCCGCACCGGGCGGGCCGCGACCCGGCGTTCGCCCGAGAGCTCCGCGACCGCCTCGGCGAGCAGCTCGACGTAGAGCTCGAAGCCGAGCGCGGCCACGTGACCGGACTGCTCGTCCCCGAGCAGGTTGCCGGCACCCCGGATCTCGAGGTCCCGCATCGCAATGGCGAAGCCTGCGCCCAGCTCGGTGTGGTCGGCGAGCGTCGCGAGCCGCGCGCGCGCTTCAGGAGTCAGCTCCGACATGTCCGGATAGAAGAGGTACGCGTGGGCGGTGAGGTCGGATCGGCCGACGCGGCCGCGGATCTGGTACAGCTGCGAGAGGCCGAGCTGGTCGGCGCGCTCGACGACCAGGGTGTTCGCTTGCGGGATGTCGAGGCCGGATTCGATGATCGTCGTCGAGATGAGCACGTCCGCGTCGCCGCGCAGGAAGGCGTGCATCTTCTCCTCCAGCTCGCGCTCGCGCATCTGGCCGTGCGCGATCAGGAAACGCAGATTGGGACAGAGCTGCCGGAGCTTCTCTGCCGCCTCCTCGATCGTCTCGACCCGGTTGTGCAGGTAGAAGGACTGGCCGCCGCGCTCGACCTCGCGTTCGAGGGCGAGCCTGACGAGCTCCTCGTCGTACTCGCCGACGGTCGTGCGGATCGGCCGGCGTCCCTCAGGCGGCGTCTCGATGATCGAGATGTCGCGCAGTCCGGAGAGCGACATGTGCAGCGTGCGCGGAATCGGCGTCGCGCTCAGCGTCAACACGTCGACCTCGAGACGCAGGGAGCGCAGGAGCTCCTTCTGCGCCACGCCGAAGCGCTGCTCTTCGTCGAGGATCACGAGCCCGAGCTCCTTCGGGATCACGTCGCGGCTGAGGATGCGGTGCGTCCCGATCAGCACATCGACTTTTCCTTCGGAAAAGTCCGAGAGCGCCCGTTTGACCTCCGATGGTTTTCGGAAGCGCGAGATCATTTCAACGCGCACCGGAAAGTCGCGGTAGCGGGCGCGGAACGTGTGCCAGTGCTGTTCGGCCAGGATCGTCGTCGGCGCGAGCATCAGCGTCTGCTTGCCGTTGACCGCCACTGCGAACGCGGCGCGGATCGCGACCTCCGTCTTACCGAAGCCGACGTCGCCGCAGACGAGCCGGTCCATCGGGCGCGGCGCCTCGAGGTCCTCCTTGACGGCTTCGATCGCGCCCTGCTGGTCCGGCGTCTCGCGGTACGGGAACTCGGCCTCGAGGCGCTCCAGCCACTCGTGCCGGAGGTCGTACGAAACGCCGGGCGCCTGTTGCCTCTGCGCGTAGAGCGCGAGCAGCTCCCCGGCGAGCTCGCGGACGGACTGCCGCGCACGGTTCTTGAGGTTTTCCCACGCCTTGCCACCGAGCTTCGAGAGCGCGGGCACGGTGGTGTCCGCGCCGATGTATCGCGACACCTTGCCGAGCTGCTCGTGCGGGACGTAGAGCCGGTCGTCGCCGCGGAACCCGAGGAAGAGGTAGTCGCGCGTGACTCCGGCGACCTCCTTCGTCTCGAAGCCCAGCAGCTTGCCGATGCCGTGGTCCTCGTGCACGACGTAGTCGCCGGTGCGCAGGTCCGCGAACGACTGCAGCGCGCGGCCGCCGACCCGCCTTTCCCGCGGCGGGCGCTTGCGAAAGACCTGCGTGTCGGGCAGGAGCACGAGCCCGAGGTCGCGCCAGACGAAGCCGCGACGCGCAGGCGTGACGGCGAACAGCAGCTCCGCGTCCGGAGGCAGGCCTCCTTCGTCCTCGAGCAGCCGGGCGTCGGCGCGGCGCAGCAGGTTTTGCTGCCGGAGGGCCTCGCCCAGGTGCGGAAACGCGACGACGACGCGCTGTCCGGCGCGGACGAACGCGTTCAGCTCGTTCTCGGCCTCGGAGAGACCGCGCGCCACGAGCGCCGGCCGCTGCGCCTCGAACGCGAAGGGTTGACCGGCCGGCAGCGAGTCGAGCCGCGCCGCTCGCCCGAACGGCACGGGATCGAGGCCCTCCTCTTCCCACACGGCGCGCACCTCGTCCGCCTCCCAGACGAGGTCGGGGCCGGCCGGCACCGCCGGGACGAGGTCGGTCGGGACCGGAATCGGCTCGTCGTCGTCCGCCAGGGCCGTCTCGACCAGGTCGAGCCTGCGCTCGGCCGCCGGATAGATCACAGCGGCTTCGACCGGATGCAGCGCACGCTGCGTGAACGGCGAGAACGCGCGGATCTGCTCGATCTCGTCGCCCCAGAGCTCGATTCGGAGCGGCTCGCGGCCCGTGGTCGGGAAGACGTCGACCAGCCCGCCGCGCACGGCGAACTGACCGCGCTCGTCGGCGCGCTCGACACGTTCGTAGCCGGCGAGCGCGAGCGACTCGGCGAGCTGCTCGAGGCTCACCTCCTCGCCCGGCGAGATCCGGATCGGCTCGGGCCGTGCGCGGGAAGGCGGGAGCGGCTCCGCCAGCGCCGCCGCGGAGGCACAGACGAGACCGCCGGCCGCCAGCACGTCCAGCGCGCGGGCGCGCTCGCCGACGAGGTGCGGCGCCGGGTCGAGGCCGGAGCCCCAGTGCACGCCGCGGCTCGGCAGCAACGCGACCCGTTCTTCGCCGGCGAACCACCCGATGCCCTCCGCCAGGTCACGCGCGTCGGCATCCTCGGGCGCGAGCAGGACGAGCGGGCGGTCGAGCTCCTCGTGCAGCGCGGCCAGGAGGAGCGGGAGCGCGGGCTCCGACACGCGGGCACGCGCCGGGAACGCCTCGGCGAAGGCGCGCAGGCGCTCGGTTTTGCGGAGCTCGGCGAGGAACGGATGCAGGATCGGCAGGTCCACAGCGAAAGGCCGAACCGGCCGGTTCGGCCGTGTCATGGTACCGCCCGCATGGATGCGCTCCTCGGTGCCGTCTGGCTCTACGCGACCGATGTCCCGCGGGCGGTCGCCTTCTACCGCGACGTGCTCGAGCTCCCGGTCGTCGACGAGGCCTACGGCGTCGGCCACTTCGACGCGGGCAACGTGCGCCTGTCGATTCATCCGGCACGCGCAGGCCAACCCATCGGCAGCGGCGGCTTCTACGTCTTCATCGTCGAGGACATCGAGAGCGAGGTGGCACGGCTCTCGGCGGCCGGCGTCGAGTTCGTGGGCGGGATCACGGAGGAAGTGTTCGGGCGCATCGCGGAATTCCGCGATCCGGACGGCCACGAGCTCTCGCTGTGGCAGATCCCGCGTGAAGGGGAGGCGGGATACGACCACATCGAGCCGCTTGCCCGACATTACGCGCAGCTGCGGGCAGCCTTGGGCCGCTAGTTGAAGCTCGCCTGCGCGCGATCGAGCCCCTCTGCGTCCAGGGTCTCGACCGCGTCGGCAGCGCGCGCGACGAGCGCGTCCGGGTCATCGTGCGGCTCGAAGTCGGAGAGCAGGTAGGCCGCGAGCGGACGTGGGTCGCCGCGCTCGGGACGCCCGACGCCGATGCGCAAGCGCATGAACTCCGGCGTTTTCAGATGTTGCGCGATCGAGCGAAGACCGTTGTGCCCTGCCAGGCCGCCGCCTTTGCGCGCCTGCAGCCGGCCGAGGTCGAAGTCACCTTCGTCGTGCACGACGAGGATCGCGTCCGGCTCCAGCTTGTAGAACCGCGCCGCCGCGGCGACGGAGCGACCCGATTCGTTCATGTACGTCTCCGGCTTCAGCAGTGCG
>VAXY01000054.1 GCA_005885085.1 Actinomycetota bacterium
TGAACCGAACTCCTCGAGGACTGCAGCGCGGATCTTCATGCCGGCCGATTGTCTCAGGGAAGCCGGGAGTAGAGTCGTCAGATGGTCGCGTCGGGGTATGGCCGGCAGCGTCAACGTGACATCTACTTAGCCGGACTCCGCGGCCGCAAGCCGCGCGTCCCGCAGAATGCGGCGGCGCTCGAGCGGGCGGCGCAGCGCGCGATGAGTCGCGAGGGATTCGCCTACATCGCCGGCGGCGCCGGGCTCGAGACGACGATGAAGGCGAACCGTGAGGTGTTCGAGCGTGTGCAGATCGTGCCGCGCATGTTGCGCGGGGCGGAGACGCGCGATCTCCGCGTCGAGCTGTTCGGCCGCACGCTGCCGGCGCCGTTCCTGCTCGCGCCGATCGGCGTTCTCGAGATGGCGCACCGTGAGAGCGACGTCGCGGTCGCGCGTGCCGCCGCCGCTGAAGGGGTCCCGATGATCTTCTCCAGCCAGGCGTCGACGTCGATGGAGGAGTGCAGCGCCGTGATGGGCGACGCTCCCCGTTGGTTCCAGCTCTACATGAGCACCTCGAACGACGTCGTGCGCAGCTTCGTGTCGCGCGCGGAGCGCTGCGGTTGCGACGCGGTCGTGATCACGCTCGACACGACGCTACTCGGGTGGCGCCTCCGCGATCTCGACCTTGCCTACCTGCCGTTCGCCCTCGGCAAGGGGATCGCGCAGTACGTGGCCGACCCGGAGTTCCAGCGGCAGGTCGACGCCGCCCCCGTGCCGGCGCGAGGACGCGTCACGTTCGCCGCGCTGCGTTCGCTCTGGCGAGTCTCGCGCGCCTACCCGGGCTCGACCTGGCAGAACCTCCGCTCGCCGCGCCCCCGCCAAGCCGCGCTGACGTTCCTCGAGACGTTCACCCGCCCGTCGCTGAACTGGGACGACGTCGCGCTCGTCCGGGACGCGACGCGGCTACCGCTGCTGCTGAAGGGGATTCTGCATCCGGACGATGCGCGCACGGCGCTCGAGCACGGTGTCGACGGCATCGTCGTCTCGAATCACGGTGGCAGGCAGGTCGACGGCGCCGTTGCGACCCTCGACGCGCTTCCCGCCATCGTCGCGGCGGTGGGCGACCGCGTCCCCGTGCTGCTGGACAGCGGCATCCGGGGAGGAGCGGACAGCTTCAAGGCGCTCGCGCTCGGCGCGCGCGCCGTGCTGATCGGACGGCCGTACTGCTACGGGCTCGCGATCGCGGGTGAAGCCGGCGTGCGAGAGGTGATCCAGAACTTCCTGGCCGACCTCGACCTCACGCTGGCATTGACCGGCCACGGCAGCGTCGCAGACCTCGGACTGGAGTCGGTGAGGTGATCACGACGCAGTTCACGGAGCTCATCGGCGTCGAGCATCCGATCGCGTCCGCTGGCATGGGTGGCGGCGCGACCGGCGGTGAGCTCGTCGGCAGCGTGTCCGAGGCCGGCGCGCTCGGCGTGTTCGGCGCGTCGTTCGTGCCGCCGGACGAGCTAGCGAAGTGGGTGCGACGTGTGCGCGAGCTCACATCGAAGCCGATCGGGATCAACCTCCTCTTGCACGCGACCGAGGAGCGCGTCGACGAAGTCCTCGCACTCGAGCCTGACGTCTTTTCGACGGCATGGCCCCGCGACGACCAGGATCTCGCGGCGATCTTCGCGAGGGCGCACGACCGGGGGTGCCGCGTGATGCACATGGTTCCGCGCGTCGAGGATGCCGAGCGCGCGGTGGCGGCGGGTGCGGACGTGATCGTCGCGCAGGGCAATGAGGGCGGCGGACACATCGGCGAGATCGGAACGGTCGTGATCGTGCGACAGGTCGCGAAGGCCGTCTCACCCGTCCCCGTGCTGGCGGCGGGCGGGTTCGTCGACGGAGCCGGCCTGGCCGCGGCGCTCGCGCTCGGTGCGGACGGAATCCTGCTCGGCACGCGGTTTCTCGCGGCCCACGAAGCGCCGATCGAACCAGCGTACAAGGACGCGATCGTCGCGAGCTCGGGCGACGACACCGTGGTCACGACCCTGTCGGATTCCCTCAGCGGCCGCGACTGGCCGGGTGCATGGGTGCGACTGCGGCGCACGCGCTTCGTCCAGGACTGGCTCGGGCGCGAGCCAGAGCTCCGTCGCCGCCGTGAGACGGCCTTCGCGCAGCTCGAGGCCTTCGAAGCGTCGAACGCGGACGACGGCCTGATGTTTTTCGGTCAGTCGGCCGGCCTGATCGATTCGATCAAGCCGGCCGCCGACCTGGTGCGGGAGATCGTCGCCGAGGCGGAGGAGATCCTCCGCTCGCGGCTGCCTACATTCCTTTAGCGAGCCCGATCACGTGGCCTTCAGGGTCGGCGAAGAGCGCGATCGTCACCTCCGGCAGCTCCGTGACGGGCAGGATCGTCCGGCCTCCCAGTTGCTCGGCCTTGTCGAGCGTCGCCTGAGGATCGTCGGTGCCGACGTAGAACGTGACGTGCCCGTTGCCGTCCGGCGCCTGGCCGATGCCGCCGCCGATGCCGTCACCTTCCTTCTCGACCATCGCGTAGGGCATGTCGCCCGGAACCTTCTGCGTCTTCCAGCCGAACAGCTCGCCGTAGAAGCTCTGGAGCTTGCCGAGGTCGTTGCCGGAGACCTCGAAGTGCATGACGGGGTGTGCCATTGCGCTCTCCTTCCTCACATCGGGGGTGCTTGGGTGACCCAGGGATCCTCGCCGGGGTCGCCGCCGCTCGCGGCGAGCTCGAGGCGCGGGAGGTAGTGGTCCCAGCCGTGCCCGTGCGACGCGACGGCTTCGGCGTTCGGCAGGTCCTTGTGCACGAAGCGCAGGCTCGTCCCCTCGCCGGCGGGGGTCAGCTCGACCTCGATCGTCGACGAGCCGGGCGGAACGCCCTCTTGGCCGTCCCAGCCCCAGGTGAAGACGAGGCGGTGCGGGCGGTCGAGCTCGACGAACGCGCCTCGCGCAGTGTGGCCGGGGATGACCTCGCAGTAGTACGCGCCGCCGGGCTGGGCGTCGAGGTCGGCCTTGATCCCCTTCCAGCGCATGAGCTTCTCGGAATCGACGAAGAACTCCCAGACGGTCTCGGGCTTTGCCGCGATCGAGAGCGTCCGCTCGTAGACCGCGGTCTCAGTCTTTGTGTCCATGCTTCTTTCGCTCCTCCTTCTCCGCTTCGCGTTTGAGTGCTTCCAGGCGGACGTCCCAGAACTCCTCGAGGAAGTCCTTGAGCTCGGCGAGCCCCTCGGGACGTGCCCGGTACAGGCGTCGGGTGCCGTTGCGTCGCTCGCTCACGAGCCCCGCCTCCTTCAAGACGTTCAGGTGTTGGGAGACCGCCGGCCGGGTCACGTCGAAATGCGACGCGATCTCCCCGGCGCTGAGCTCGTCGTCGCGGACGAGGGTCAGGATCTGGCGCCGCCGCGGAGCGGCGATGGCTTTCAGCGCGGCCTCCACGGCAACTATGTAAGCAGATTCTTACGTAAGAAGCAACTTAACTATGTGGGGTGCTTTCGCGCGAGCGGATTAGATTGACGGCGTTGGCCTGGCAGGAGACCTACGAGTCGCTGTCACGGGTGGAATCGCCGAGCGGCGAAGAGCTCGAGCTGCTCGGCACGTCTGCGTACATGCTCGGTGACGAGGACGGGTGGATGCGGGTCCTCGAGCGGGCTTTTCAGTGGTGGTCCGAGCGCGGTGAGGGCTTGCGCGCGGCACGTTGTGCGTTCTGGATCGGGATGAATCTCGCGCTGCGCGGAGAGATGGGGCCGGCGACGGGCTGGCTGAGCCGAGCGCAGCGCATCGTCGACGGGGAAGGGCAGGAGTGCGCCGAACAGGGCTACCTGCTGATCCCCGTCGCCTTCGAGCACGACGCCGCGGGCGACGTCGAGGGCGCGATCTCGACCGCTGCGGCTGCCGTCGAGGTTGGTGAGCGCTTTCACGACGCCGATCTCCTCGCGCTCGCGCTTCATCTCGAGGGCCAGTTCCTGGTGCAGGCAGGGCGCGTCCGGGAGGGCCTGGCCCGGCTGGACGAGGCGATGGTGGCAGTGGGTGCCGGCGAGCTTTCCCCGATCGCGACCGGGATCGTGTACTGCGGCGTGATCCTCACGTGCGAGGACGTGTTCGAGGTCAGGCGCGCCCGCGAGTGGACCGCAGTGCTGACGCGGTGGTGCGAGCAACAGGACGACCTGCTCGCATTCACGGGCCGCTGCCTGGTCCACCGTGCGCAGGTCATGCGGCTTCACGGGGAATGGCTCGATGCGCTCGAAGAGTCGGAACGTGCAGGCCGTCGCTTCGAGCGGTCGATGAACGAGGCCGCCGCGGCGAAAGCCTGTTACCTCCGGGGCGAGGTGCGTCGCCTGCGCGGTGAGTTCGACAAGGCGGAAGCCGCCTACCGCGAGGCGAGCCGGCTCGGGCTCGAGCCCCAGCCCGGCTGGGCGCTGCTGCGACTTGCGCAGGGCAAGCACACCGCAGCCGCAGCGGCGATTCGGCGGGCGCTGGGCGAGACGAGCGAGCCGATGCGGCGCGCTGCCCTGCTGCCTGCGTTCGTCGAGATCGCACTCGCCATGAACGAGAATGCGGAGGCGCGGGAGGCGTGCGACGAGCTGGAGCCGATCGCAGAGAAATGGGACAGCGACATGTTGCGGGCGACGCTCGCCCATGCGCGGGGGGCGGTCGAGCTCGCCGACGGTGCGGCCGACACGGCGCTCGTCAACCTTCGCCGCGCGCGACGACTCTGGCACGAGCTCGAGGCGCCGTACGAGCTAGCGCGCACGCGTCTACTGATCGGCATCGCGTGTCGCGCGCTAGGCGACGGCGATTCGTTCGCCCTGGAGGTCGACGCGGCTCGGAGCGTCTTCGCGGAGTTCGGAGCCGCGCCCGATCTCGAGCTGCTCGCTTCGCTGACGGGACCTGACGACGCGGGGTCGACGCATGGGCTCTCGCCCCGCGAGCTCGAGGTGCTCCGCCTGCTGGCGACCGGCAAGAGCAACCGTGAGATCGCGACCGCGCTCGTGATCAGCGAGCACACCGTGGCGCGCCACGTCCAGAACATCTTCGCGAAGCTTCGGGTGGCGTCGCGTACGGCCGCCGGCGCTTTCGCCTTCGAGCACGACCTCGTCTGACCCGCCGGCCTGGTCAGAAATGACCATGCGGGCCGTGCAGCAAGTTGGTGGATCCGGGCGATGTCGCCGACGGCGAGCCGCCGTACGGTCTCGTGCATGACCGAGAGCTTCGACACCATCGTCATCGGCGGCGGCCAGGCAGGCCTCTCCGTCGGGTACTACCTCAAGAAGCACGGCTGCCGGTTCGTCGTCCTCGATGCGAACGATCACATCGGCGGCTCCTGGCGCACGCGCACGTGGGAATCGCTGCGCCTGTTCACGCCGGCGCGATACGACGGCCTGCCGGGCTGGCCGTTTCCCGCACCAGGCTGGTCGTATCCCACCGCGCGGGAGACCGCGGACTACCTCGACGCCTACGCCGACCGATTCGAGCTTCCCGTCAGGACCGGCATGGCCGTCGAAGCGTTGACCAAAGAAGGCGAGACGTACGTGGCCCGCTGCAACGGCCGGAGTTTCGAGGCGGCCAACGTCGTAGTCGCAACGGGGTTCTACGGCAAGCCGGCCGTTCCGGACTTCGCGCGGGACCTCGACTCACGGGTCGTGCAGATGCATTCGAGTGAATACCGGGGCCCGGCGCAGCTCGAGCCCGGCGGCGTCCTGCTTGTCGGCGCAGGCAACTCGGGCGCCGACATCGCGCTCGAGCTGGCGGCCAACCACCAGGCCTGGCTGTCGGGGCGGGACAAAGGTGAGGTCCCGATCCGCATCGAGAGCCGGAAGGCGCGCTTCATCCTGCCGGTGCTCTGGTTCATCGCGTCGCACATCCTCACCGTGCGGACGCCGCTGGGACGGAAGGTTCGCCCGCACGTGCTCGAGAACGGAGCACCGCTGATCCGCGTGAAATCGCACGACCTTCGGGCCGCGGGTGTCGAGCGCGTGCCCAAGACAGTGGGCGTCCGCGGCGGCCTGCCTGTGCTCGAAGACGGTCGCGTCCTCGACGTCGCGAACGTGATCTGGTGCACGGGGTTCCGCCAGGATCTCGGCTGGCTCGACGTGCCGGCTTTCGGAGACGACAGCCGGCCCCTGCACGAGCGCGGCGTTGCGACTGAGCCCGGCCTCTACTTCGTCGGGCTGGACTTCCTCTACGCGTTCACCTCGGAGAACGTCGGCGGCGTCGGGCGTGACGCCCGGCGCATCGTGCGGCACATCGCGGCGCGTTAGCGCGCGACGTACGGCCTGCCGGCTCGCTCCAGCGGCAGGCCGAGGCTGCGCCACTCGTCCTTGCCGCCCGGGTAATGGCGGACGTTGGTGTACCCGAGCTCGTGGAGGCGTTGCGCGGTGACGACGGAGTCGTCGCAGCCGGGGCCCGAGCAGTACACGGCGATCGCGGTGTTCAAATTTGGAATGCGCTTCGCGAGACGCGCCGCGTCGACGGCGGACGGGGGCACGTTGATCGCTCCCGGCAGGTGTGAGTGCGCGTAGATCATCGGCGCAAGCGCGTCGACGAGCACGAAGTCCTCGCCGGTCACGAGCTTGCGCCGAAGCTCCTCGGCGGTGATCGTTGCCGTCGCCACCGGGTTATCTGTCTATCAGTTCGGAGGGTGCGGGTAACCGCACTCACACTCACCGGTTGAGACCCTTGGCCAGCCCCCTCCGCCGCAGGCAACGTGAAGTCACAACGTCGCTTCGAACGGAAGGAATGGACGACATGGTGGCTTCTGATCGACGAAAGTGGCTGGCCCTCGCACTGCTCTGCGTGGTCCAGTTCATGGTCGTCCTCGACATCGCGATCGTGAACGTCGCGTTGCCCTCGATCAAGGACGACCTCGGCTTCTCCGAGGCGAACCTGCAGTGGGTGATCAGCGCCTACGCGCTCGTCTTTGGTGGCTTTCTCCTCCTCGGCGGACGCGCGGCAGACCTCCTGGGCCGCAGGCGCATGTTCCTCGTTGCCGTGGTGGTGTTCACCGTCGCGTCTCTGATGGCCGGGCTTGCCTGGTCGGAGGAGTCGCTGATCGCGGCACGGGCGTTGCAGGGCCTGGGCGCCGCAATCATCACGCCGGCGGCGCTCTCGATCCTTTCGACCACCTTCGTCGAGGGGCGCGAGCGCAACATCGCGCTCGGCGCATGGGGCGCGGTCGGCGGCTTCGGTGCCGCGGCCGGAGTCCTGCTCGGCGGCATCCTCACGGACGCGCTCAGCTGGTCATGGATCTTCTTCGTCAACGTGCCGGTCGGCGTGTCGGCGTTCATCCTGGCGCCTCTGCTGCTCAAGGAGAGCCGAGACGCACACGTGAAGCGGTTCGACGTTCCCGGCGCCGTGTTCGTGACGAGCGGGCTGTCGCTGTTCGTCTACGCGATCACGCGGGCCGGGCAGCACGGGTGGCTAGCGGGCAAGACGCTCTCGTTCTTTGCCGTCTCGCTCGTGTTGCTCGTCGGCTTCGTCGGCTGGGAGCTCCGTCATCCAGAGCCGTTGATGCGCTTCGGGATCCTGCGGACGAAGACGATCGCGGGTGCAAACGTGGCCGGTTTCATCATGGGGACCGCGATGTTCGCGATGTTCCTGATGCTGACCCTGTACATGCAGCAGGTGCTGGGCTACTCGGCGATGAAGACGGGCGTCGCATACCTGGCCGTCGCGGGCACCGCGATCTTCACGTCCGCGATCGCCGCGCAGCTCGTGACCCGGATCGGCGTCAAGCCGGTGCTGGTCACGGGGATGATCGCGCTTACGGCTGGTCTCGTGTACTTCACGCAGGTCTCCGTCGACGGCTCTTATCTCGGCGACCTGCTGCCCGGATTCCTTCTGATCGCGCTCGGCATCGGCTTCGCGTTCGTGCCGATCTCGATCGCGGCGCTGGCGGGCGTGCAGGCTGCGGAGGCTGGCCTCGCCTCGGGTCTGATCAACACGTCGCAGCAGATCGGCGGTGCTCTGGGGATCGCGGCGCTCTCGACGATCGCGACGTCGCGGACGGATCACGCGCTTGCGGGCGGCGCCACGCAGGCGTCAGCGCTCGTGATGGGATTCCATGGGGCGTTCCTCGCGGGCGTGATCATCGCGGCGCTCGGGATCGTCGCGTCGCTGGCGCTCATCCGTCGGGACG
>VAXY01000055.1 GCA_005885085.1 Actinomycetota bacterium
ATTGCGCTACGCCGAGTGGGCTGGGGGCGTCGAATCACCGACGCTCGAGTGGCTCCGCGACCTCGACACGCGGCTTCCCGACGACGCCGACGTGCTCGAGCTGGGGTGCGGCCGCGGCGTGCCGTGCACGCGCGAGCTGGCCCGCCGCCATCGCGTCACCGGCGTCGACATCTCTGCGGTGCAGATCGAGCTGGCACGTCACCACGTCCCCGAGGCGAGCTTCGTGCGCGCGGACGCACTCGACCTCGAGGTTGGGCCGGGCTCGCTCGACGCCGTCGTCGCCCTGTACTTCTTCGGACACGTTCCCGCGGACGAACAGCGGGATCTGCTCCACCGGGTCGCCGTCTGGCTCAAGGATGACGGCCTCCTGCTGGCCACGTTCGGAGCCGGTGAGCCCGGCGAGCAGGTCGACCAGGACTGGCTCGGTGCACCGATGTTCTTCGCCTCACTCGGGGGCGATTCGTACCCGCCGCTGATGCGCGAGGCCGGTTTGGAGGTGCTGCGCGAGAAGGTCGTCGTCCAGCACGAGCCGGGGCACGGCGACGTCGCCTTTCACTGGATGCTCGCTCGAGCCTGATGGAGATCCGGAAGGTCGGGGTTGTCGGGCTCGGGACGATGGGCGCAGGCATCGCACAGGTGAGCGTCCAGTCCGGGTTCGAGACGGTCGGGCGTGAGGTGAGCGACGAGCTCGCGGAGCGCGGAGGTGCCACGGTCGAGCGATACCTGACGCGCGGCGTCGAGAAGGGGCGTCTCTCGCAGGACGAGCGAGACGAGGCGCTCGGCCGTCTCCGGTTGACAACGGAGCTCGCCGACCTGGCGGATTGCGATCTCGTGATCGAAGCCGTGCTCGAGGAGCTGGATCTGAAGCGTCAAGTCTTCGCAGAGCTCGATCGCGTCACCCGGCTCGACGCCTTGCTCGCGACGAACACGTCGGCGCTCTCCGTGTCCGAGATCGCCGAGGCCGCGACGCGTCCGCAGCGTGTCGTGGGCATGCACTTCTTCAACCCCGCGCCCGTGCTCCCGCTCGTAGAGATCGTTCGCGCGCGCGAGAGCTCGGACGAAGCGGTGGACGCGGCCTATGCATGGGCGGAACGGGCCGGCAAGCAGCCCGTGCGCTGCAATGACACGCCCGGGTTCATCGTCAATCGCATCCTGATCCCGCTGCTGAACGACTGCGTTCGTGTGCTCGACGAGGCGGACGTGCGTCCGGAGGAAATGGACAAGGCAATGACCAACGGCGCCGGCTGGCCGCTGGGCCCATGCGCGCTGATCGACCTGATCGGTGTCGACATCCACGTCCACGCGTCGGAGGCGTTGCACGACAAGCTCGGCGAGCAGCGCATGGCTCCGCCCGAGCGGCTCGTGCGGATGCAACAGGACGGCAAGCTCGGCCGGAAGTCCGGCGTAGGCTTCTACACGTACTAAGCCGCGAGCTGCTCGGGCAGGTCGATCTGGACCTGTGGCAGCTGCGGGTGTCGCACGCGCGCATCGCGCCAGATCTCGGCAGCTCGTTCCGCCTGGATCATCTCGAGCGCCACCGCCCGCATCGTCGCCACGGAGGCGAGCTCCACGAGCCGCTCCGCCTCTGGATGGCGGATCTCTCCTGCGACCCTCGCGAGCGCCTCGAGGCGAGCGACGAGAAGACGGGCGGTTCGCTCGGAGCGCGTTTCGTCGATCACGGGCGCATCTTCGCTGGCCCGTCGGATGGTCCTGCCCGGACGCGTCACGTGCCAGGCAGGTGACGCGTCCCTACGGGACGGTGAGCCGGGCCCAGACGTTCGTCAGCAGGCGGTCGACGGCGGTCTGGCCCAGGGATGCGGCGAAGTTGATCGCGCCTGCCGCGAAGACCTTTGCGCCCGCCGGGCTCTCGTAGTAGGTCATCTCCGCGGAGCGCCCGGCTCCGAGCAGGTCGGGGATGCGCGCGAGCACTTGGATGCCACGCGGCGACGCAGGTGTCCGAGCGTCGATCTCGATCCCGTACCGGCCGAAGGCGTCGCCGTCGGCAAGCCCTGTGTCCGCGAACGCCCACGGCTCCGCTGTCGCGCCGGTGACCGTGTACCCGGCCTGCCGCTCGCCGTGATCCGACCCGACGTACTGCACGCCGACAACCCTCGCCTCCGGACGGCCGAGCTTCCGCCACGGCGCCCCCCGCACGAGCGTCTGCCCGACGCGGTCGACCCGCCGGTACAGGTTGTTCGCCGCGAGGAATGCGAGATTCCCGCCGACGTTGCGATACCGCTCGATCACGTCGTACTCGTGACGCGTCACGTATTCCTCGTGACCCGGAAAGACGACGAGGTCGTAGCGTTGCGCGAGCTCGTCACCGCTCGCGACCGCGTCGAGGTCGTCGTCCGAGAGGAAGTCGACCGCCCGGCCGGTCTTGTTCAGCCATGCGACGAACTCGAGATCCCAGTCGTGGAAGCGAAACGGCACCCCGAAGTCGAGGTACGGCCGGCTCAGGTCGACGGTGTGCTGTTTGCCCGTGACGTACCACGAGTCGCCCCAGCCATTGCCGTCGGCGTCGGCGAAGTTGTACGCCGCCCAGGTATTCGTCGCGAGAACCACGGCAACCCGTTGCGTGCCCAGCCGCCGGGGCCGCACGATGAACGGCGCGTAGCCGACGCGCCCGTCGGCGGCAGTCGCCCGCACGAAGTAGAGACCACTGGGCCAGTCGCCCGCCCGCACGACCCGCAGAACGGCCGGCCGGTCACGGTGGCCGTTCCAGTCGATCCGGATCGGACCGGTCTTCGCGAGCCCGCTCGTGCGAACGTCCTGCTCGCTCGGCCGGCCCGGCGACTGGTACGCGAATACCTGCAGGTGCAGGATTCGTGCATCCGTCGCCAGCCGTAGCTCGGCCGACTCGCCGGGTGCATAGCTCCGCTTCGTGAACGCAGCGTCGACGCCCTGCACACGGACGACCGGCGCGTCTTGCCGCCCGCCCGGACCGTAGGCGCCGTACACGCGCGCGCCGACACGGAGCCGGAGGATGTATGTACGCGGCTGCGTCGAACGGGTCGGGCGCCACACCAGCGTTCCGGGCCCCGCCCCGAAGAGGCGCGACGTGTGCCAGACAGAGGACGTGCCCGTTTTGCCGGCGCGCAGCATGTTCGTGGCTACGACCTCCATGCTCACGCGGGCGGGTCGTGGCAGCCGGAAATGGACGAACGCTGCATCCCGAAACCCGTCGCCGTTCGGGCTCACGGTGGTGAGCAGCCGGCGGTCGCCGGCGAACGGCACCGACCCATTCGTCACGTGGAGGTCCTGGAGGCCGGGAGCGAGGGTCAGGGCGGCCAGGAGGGCCGCGGTCAGCAGGGCGTCCTCCGGCTTACAGTTTCTTTACGTTCCACTGATCCGGGGCACAATTGCACGGTCGATACTGAGTCTCGATGAGGCGGCTCCTCACCTTTGCCATGCTCGCGGCGCTGGCCCTGCCGGCCGCGGCGGTGGCGCGCGAACGCGGCCTGAACGACGGCACGCTCTCCGTCAAGGACGCGCACGGCATGGTCACGATCCAGGGGCGGGGCGCGGTGATCGGAAGTTTCGCCAAGGGCTCGGTGACGATCAGCGACCCGATCGAGAACGATGGCACGGGGCCGATCGTGACGGGGGACGAGTGGTCGAAGGATCGCAGCGACACGACGACGACTTGGGGCGGCACGAGGGTCCGTTTCCGCGACATCGGCGGCGCCTTCAAGATCGTCGTCCGGGGGCGGGGCATCAACCTGTCCTTCGTGGGGAAAGGGACCGTGATTCTCAACGGAGCCGGCACGGACGACAACGGCACGTACGCCGCCAACGAAGCGGAGTACAGTCTGATCCCCGACTTCCCGTTCACGTTCCAACTGTCCGCGACGAGTCCCTAACCCCACCTCATGAGCAGTAGCACGCAATCCGTGCTCGTTGTCGAAGACGAGGCGTCGATCGCCTCCTTCGTGTCGCTGTACCTGAAGAACGCCGGCTACGAGGTGCGCACGGCCACGAACGGCATCGACGCGCTCGCGTCGGTCCAGAGCCACCAGCCGTCGCTGATCGTGCTCGACCTGATGCTCCCCGACATCGACGGGATCGAGATCTGCCGCCGCATCCGCCAGAAGTCCGACGTGCCGATCTTGATGCTGACGGCGCGCGACGAAGATGTCGACAAGATCATCGGCCTCGAGGTCGGCGCCGACGACTACATGACGAAGCCGTTCAACCCGCGCGAGCTCGTCGCGCGCGTGAAGTCGATCCTGCGCCGCGCGGCGCCCGACCGAAAGGATCCCGAGAGCGCGACGTTGCAGCACGGTGACCTCGTGATCGACGCCGGCCGGCGCGAGGTCAAGGTGGGGGACCAGGAGGTCCAGCTTGCGCCGAAGGAGTTCGACCTGCTCTGGGAGCTGCTCGACCACCGCGGTCTCGTCCTCACGCGCGACCAGCTGCTCGAGCGCGTCTGGGGCTACACGTTCGCCGGGGACACGCGCACCGTGGACGTCCACGTGCGGCAGCTGCGCCGCAAGCTCGGCGAGGCCTCGCCGATCGTGACCGTGTGGGGCGTCGGCTACAAGGTCGGGCCGGCGCGGGACGCGGTCAGTGCCTAGCGCTACCGTGTAGAGCCCGATGCTCAGATCGCTGCGTTTTCGGCTGCCGGCACTGTTCCTGCTCGGCATCGTCGTGAGCGGGGTGATCGCAGCACTGATTGCCCTCCGCCTGTTTCAGGGGTACGTCCTCACCCGCTCGAAGTCGCAGTTGCGCCGCGAGGCGATCGGCTTGACCGAGGTGTTTGCCCGGCAAGCGATCACCGCGAACAACACCGGCGAGGTGCCGCGCATCGCGAAACAGCTGGAGCGGGCGACGGGCGACCGGCTTTTCTACATCGGCGTCGATCCGGTCCCGGGCGGAAGCATCGGGCTCGACCGTCTTCCAACCGCAACGGTCAATTGGCAATCCGGGCACACGATCACGTTCGAGTTCACGCCGCCCGGAGATGCCCGCCGTTACCTCGCGGTGGCGCGTCCGTTGCGCCTGAGCAAGCAGGGGCCCGCGTTCGGCGATCTGATCGTCGCCACGCCGAAAACGGAGCTGACGCGCCGCTGGGTGCCGCTGCTGAAGCGTCTCGCGATCGCGTCGCTCGGCGGCATCCTCGTGGCCTGGCTGCTTGCGTGGTACCTGTCTCGGCGGATCACGCGCCCCGTGCTCGCCCTGTCCAAGGCGACGGACGAGATCTCGCGCGGCCACTACGACGTCGCCGTTCCGTCGGTGCCGGGCCGCGGCGAGATCGGTCATCTGGCGCAGCGCTTCCGGGAGATGGCGACGCGCTTGTCCGAAGCCGAGAGGCAGGAGCGCAACTTCCTGATGAGCGTCTCGCACGAGCTGCGCACGCCGCTGACGGCGATCCGTGGTCACGTCGACGCCCTGCGCGAGGGCGTCGCTGCGGATCCGGCCGTCCGTGCGGAGTCGCTCGACATGATCGCGAGCGAGACCACCCGCCTCGAGCGGCTCGTCGGCGACGTGCTCGACCTCGCCAAGCTCGAGGCGCACCGTTTTACGCTCTTGGAGGAGGAGGTCGACATGGGCCGTCTCTGCGAGCAGGCGTACGCGGCGTACGGCGAGGAGGCGCGCCGCCGCGGGATCGCGTACGTCAAGAACTTCGATGCCCGTCCGACGATCGTGACCGACGGCGACCGGGTGCTGCAGATCATCTCGAACCTGCTCTCGAACGCCTTCCGCTGGACGCCCAACGGCGGCCGCGTCGAGCTCGAGCTGGGTGCATCGAACGGACGCATCTCCGTCGCGGTCGACGACAACGGCCCCGGCGTGCGGGTGGACGAGCGCGAGCGCATCTTTCGTCCGTTCTGGTCACGCGACGACTCGGGCACGGGACTCGGCCTGGCGATCGCGCGCGAGCTCGCCCTGGCACTAGGCGGCAGCATCGAGCTCGAGTCTGAGGCGGGCAAAGGCAGCCGCTTCGAGCTCGTGCTTCCGGCCGAGCACCACTAGGCCGCACAGCGGTCCGTCCGCGAAGCGGACCAGCGGAGGGGGTCTGGCGGAACGGGGAGGGTCCCCAGCTACGCTCCGCGAGCCATGGAGCCGGCGCCGGTCCTCGACCTGCCACGACGGCGTGCGCTCGCGCGGGCTGCATTCGTCTCGCTGCGACCGCGTCAGTGGACGAAGAACCTGCTCCTCTTCGCCGGGATCATCTTCGCCGCCAAGCTGGGCGACGCGTCGCGCTGGGTCGAGGCGCTCGCGGCCTTCGTCGCCTACTGCGCCGCTTCAAGCGCGAGCTATCTCGTCAACGACGTCCGCGACGTCCAGCACGACCGCGCGCACCCGGTCAAGCGCGCACGTCCGATCGCACGCGGCGAGCTGTCGCCGCGGCTCGCGGAGCTGATGGCAGCGGCGCTGATCCTCAGCGCGTTCCTGCTCGCCGCGCCGCTCGGGATCGCGTCGATCGTCTTCCTTTCGACCTTCTTCGCGCTGCAGGCCGCCTACACGCTCGTGCTGAAGCATGTCGTGCTGCTCGACGTGATGACGATCGGCGGGCTCTTCGTCGTGCGCGCTGCCGCCGGCGCCGCCGCGGTCGAGGTGCGCATCTCGCCGTGGCTGCTGCTCTGCACGGCGCTGCTCGCGCTCTTCCTCGCGCTTGCGAAGCGTCGCGGCGAGCTGGTGCTCGTCGGCGCCGAGGCGGCCCCGGGCCGCCCGGTGCTCGAGGGCTACTCCCTCGCGCTCGTCGACCAGCTCGTGACCGTGGTCGCCGCGTCGACGGTGATCTCGTACTGCCTGTACACGTTCACCGCGCGCGACTCGAAGGCGATGATGATCACGATCCCATTCGTCGTCTTCGGCGTCTTCCGCTACTTGCTCCTGATCCATCGCCGTGACCTGGGCGAGGAGCCGGAGGAGGTGCTCCTACGGGATGCTCCCATCCTGCTGTGCATTGCCGGCTGGGCCGTGGCCGCGGCGGTGATCTTGGC
>VAXY01000056.1:0-8493 GCA_005885085.1 Actinomycetota bacterium
CTCGCCGCCAGCGCGGACGTGCTCGGCTTCGACCTCTATCCGTTGCAGAACTGGTGCCGCTTCGACAGCTTTGGTGACGTCTTCGACTCGCAGCTGGATCTCGTCGCGCTCGCGCGCGGGAAACCGACCTACCAGTGGATCGAAGTGCGCAGGATGGACTGCAACGGCGATGAGCTCGATCCGACGCCGGACACGGTTCGCGCGGAGGCTTGGCTGTCGATCGCCGGCGGCGCACATGCGGTCGGCTATTTCCCGAACAACTGGAGCCCCGCGGTGGGAGCCGAGATCGCCCGCACGAACCACGACATCTCGACGCTCGCCCCGGCGCTCGTCGAGCCGGCGATCGCTGCCAGCGTCTCCCTGGGCAGCCCCGTCAGGGTCGGTGCTCGCGACCACAACGGCGCCGTGTACGTGATCGCGGTCAACGCCAGCCGCTCGCCCGCGACCGCAACGATCACGATCCCGGCACTCGTCGACCGGACCCTCGTCAGCCTCGACGGACAGCACAAGGTCGGCGCGAGCGGCGGTGCGTTCACCGCCTCGTTCGCGCCGCTCGAAGCCCGCATCTACATCGCGGCACCGGCTTCGTAGTTAGGCTTCCGGCCGATGCCGGAGCCGACCAAAGAGGACATCGACGCGCTCGTCGGGCCGGCGACACCGCACTTTGCATACCAATTGCGCGCACGCGTCGAGGAGCTCGTCGCCGGCCTGCCGGACGGCAACCCGGTCAAGCACTACGGCCTCGAGAAGATGGAGCTGCTCGACCGGCTCGGCCATGCCTCGTCGAAGGCGGAGGAGGGCGAGCGCGAGCCGCTCTCCCGCCCGGGCTGGGAGCAGATCCCGAGCTCGGCGCCCGCGTACGACCCGCTCCCACCGGGGACGTGACGCTCGGAGACCGCGCCGTCCTCGTGACGGGCGGGACGCGCGGGATCGGGAAGGCGATCGCGCTTCGGCTCGTGTCGCTCGGCGCGAACCGTGTCGCACTCGGCTACCTCCGCAACGACGCCGCGGCGGAGGAGGCGGCCGAGGAGGTGCGCGCCGCCGGCGCGGAGCCGCTGCTGGTGCGTGGCAACGTCGCCTTGGACCGCGTCGTCGCCGAGTTCGCGAACCAAGGCCCCTTCGCGGTCGTCGTCCACAACGCGGCAACCGGTGTGATTCGCAGCGCGCTCGAGACCGAGGACAAGCACTGGGACTGGACGCTCGGGGCGAACGCGCGCGCGCTCTTGTCACTCGCGCGCGCGTGCACGCCTGACATGCAGCCCGGCTCGTCGATCGTCGGCGTCTCCTCGCTGGGCTCGACGCGCGTGCTCGAGAACTACGTCCTCGTCGGCACGTCGAAGGCGGCGCTCGAGTCAGTCGTGCGGTACCTGGCGGTCGAGCTCGCGCCGCGGGGGATTCGCGTGAACGCCGTCTCGGCGGGCGTGGTCGAGACGGAGGCGCTCGATCATTTTCCCAACCGCGAGCAGATGCTGCGCGCCGCGCGCGAGCGCACCCCGGCGGGCCGAATGGTCGAGCCGGAGGACGTCGCGGACGCCGTCGCCTATCTCTGCTCGCCCGAAGCGGAGATGGTGCGAGGGCAGACGCTGATCGTCGACGGCGGCTACTCGCTCCTCGCCTGATGGAGCCGACGGAGCACAACCGGCGCGCCTGGGACGAGATCCACCGACTCCGCGCGGAGGCGCTCGCCGGCGAGCGCGGCCTGCCTCCGCAGGTGCGACACGCGCTGGCGGATCTGACGGATAAGCGCGTGCTGCACCTGCAGTGCGTCACGGGTGAAGCAACGGCCGAGCTCGCCGAGCTCGGCGGCGTCGTCACCGGCGTCGACTCCTCGGGTGCGGCGCTCGAGGCCGCACGGGAACGGTGGCCGTCGATCCTCTGGGTGCAGGCTGATCCACAGGCCCTGCCGAGGGAGCTCCGCCGCGGACGCTTCGACCTCGTCTACTCCGGCCTGGGCTCGCTGGTGACGGTACGTGATCTCGACGCGTGGCTCCGCGGCATCGTCGCGACCCTCCGCGAAGGCGGCGATCTGCTCCTGTTCGAGGAGCATCCGGTCGCGCTCTGCGTCGACGGCCTGATGCACTGGCGCGAGAGCTACTTCGACGAGGGCTCTCGCCGTCTGGGCCAGATCGTCACCTCCGTGGTGCGCAACGGCCTCGTGCTGCGAGCGCTGGAGGAATACCCGCCGCGGAGCGACAGCTGGCGCCGGCACGACGCGCGCGTCCCTGAGACGTTCCTCCTTTACGCCCAGCGGGTATAGACGATGCCGTGGGCATTCCCGTCAGCCTGATCCTGATCGCCGTCGGCGCGATTCTCGCCTTCGCCGTCCATCAGAGCCCGAACGCCTCCGTCGACGTCGATGTCGTCGGTTGGATCCTGATGGCCGTCGGTCTCGCGGGACTCCTGCTCTCGATGTTCCTGTGGGAGCAGCTCGGGCCGGGCTACTGGGGCCGCAACCGCGGGCCCTATCCCGCGGGCGGGCCGGCGGGCCCACCGCGACGACCGGGTTACGGCCGCCGCCGCACGGTAGTCGAGGAGGACGAGCCGCCCGGTCCGCCGGGACCGCCGCCCTAGCCCAGCCGGCTGATCGGCGCGGGCCCAGATCAAGCGCCGTTGCGACCGAAGAGACGGCCGAGCGTGTCGGCTGCGATGTAACCGGCGATCTTCGGGTTTTCCTGCAGGCGGCGGAGCGAGTACGCGTACCAGTGGCGTCCGAACGGGACGTAGATGCGGAGGCGATGCCCTTCCACGACCAACTCGTCGCCGAGCTCGGCACGCACGCCCAAGAGCATCTGGAACTCGTACTCGTCGCGGCCGAGGCCGTGCTCCACGACGAGGCGGCGACCCTCGCGAAGCAGCCAGTCGTCGTGCGTCGCGATGCCGACGTAACAGCCCGCCGCCAGCAAGCTCTCGAGCGCCCGGACGAACGCCGCGCGCACGGCCTCGTAGTCCTGGTACGCGATCTCGGGCGGCTCGACGTAGATCCCCTTGCACAACCGAACGCTCGGCTTCAGGTCCGCGAGCGCGTCGATATCGGTGAGGGTCCGCCGCAGCATCGCCTGCAGCACGACCCCGAGGTTGACGTGCCCCTCCTCCCGCAGCTCCCGGTACAGCCTCAGCGTGTCGTCCGTCGTGGACGAGTCCTCCATGTCGATCCGCACGAAGTTGCCGCGCGAGCCCGCGTCCTCGACGACGGTGCGCAGGTTGTCACGGCAGAGGTCATGACCGAGCTTGAGCCCGAGCGCAGTCAGCTTGACGCTGACGTTGGAGTCCAGCCCGCAGCGCTCGATGTCGGCGAAGACGTCCTGGTACGCGCGGACGATCGCCGCCGCCTCCTCCTCGGTTGTGATCTCCTCGCCGAGGACGTCGATCGTGGCCACCCTGCCCTCGGCGTTGATGCGGCGGACTGCCTCGCGCGCGTCCTTCAGCTCCGGCCCCGCGATGTACCGCTCGGAGAGCTTTTGGACGACCGGCCGCGGGACGGCGGGAAGCAGGCGGACGATCGCGCGGTCGAAGATCGCCACGAGGCCGCGATTCTACGGCCGCGCTACGAGCAATTGCGCCCCTGGCCCCGGCCGCAGCACGTAGCCCTCGCGGAAACCGGCGGCCTGGGGGAACTCGGCGAGCTCTTCGTCTTCGTAGAAGTGCCCGCGCGTCGCCAGCGGGTACGGCGCCGCGGGCGTCCCCTTCAGCTCGGGCGCGGTCGTGTAGATCGCGACGCGGCCGGGTTCGGGTTGGAGCACCCGGCGGAATTCGCGCAGCGCCGCGACGGGGTCCGGGAAAAAGAAGAACGCGACGATACTGCAGACGGCCGTGAACTCGCCGTCGCCGAACGGGAGCCGCTCCGCGGAGCCGAGCACGACCCTCGCACGGCCCTCGGTCGTCTTCCGCGCGAGCCGGACCATGTCCTGGCTGTGGTCGACGCCGACGACCGTACAGCCGGTCTCGAGCGCGCGCCGGAGGAAGATACCGCCACCGCAGCCGACGTCCAGCAGCGTGTCGCCGGCCGTGAGCGCCAGCGCCTCGAGCACCGGCTCCCACGCGAACGAGTGCACGTCCTCCGCGGCATACGTCCTGCGCGCGGAACGGCCGTGCGGGCGGCGCGCGACACGGTCGGTCATGCGGTCGATCCGCCACTCGCGGATCCGGCCGAGCATTAGCCCTCGCGCATGAAGCCCTGGCGGGCGGCGCTCACGAGCGCGACCGCCTCGGGGAAAAGCACGCGCATCGCATCCCGGAGCGCCAGAGACTGCTCGTCGGAACTGCCCTCCACGTCCACCTGCGACAGCGCAGCGGCCGTCAGCTGCACCGCGGTGTTGAGCGTCAGCGTGGCGAACTGCTCGCGCTGGGCTTCCTGAACCGTCTCCGCCTGCTGCTCGGCGAACTCACGCAGGCCGCGGAGCAGATCCTCCGGGTCGCCCTGAAACGGGAAACCAAAACCACCTTCCATGCCCCAAGCATAGGCAAGGACTACGGAGTAAGGTCGCGACGTGGAGGAGCGGGCAGGCGTCGGCCTTCCTCAGAAGATGGCCGAGCGAGACTGGCCCCGCATGGACCCGCCGAACGTGCTCTGGTTCTTCGGGGCCTTCGCGACCGAGTTCGCCGTCTATGACCTGATCCAGGCGATTCCCGACAACCAGAGCGGCCTCTGGATCTTTCTCGCGGCGCTTGCCTTCTTCGTCTGGTTCGCCGCTGCTTCATGGCTGCTCCTCCGGCGCTGGTGGTGGGTCCCCGGCGGCCTGGCGGCCGCGCTTGCGGTTGGTGCCTTCCCGGCCGTCGCCGTCGGGTTCCTGAAGCTGATCGATGTCTGGCCGAGCAATCCCTTCTTCAAGCCCTTCGAGGAATTCAGCGGCTCCACGTTCGGAGTTGGTCTCGCGACTGCAGCCGTCGGATTCATCGCCTGGTGGCTGACTCGCTTTTCGTTTGTCCTCGGGGTCGCGAACGGTGCGATCCTCATCTCCGCTCAACTCCTGACGCCGTGTTTCGACGAGAGTCCGAGCGGCGACCGCCGCGCGGCGACTGCCCTGGTCATCGGAGCGGTGCTCGTCATCGTCGGCGTGTTCCTCGATGCATTCGGCCGCCGCCGCCAGGCCTTCTGGTTCCACGTGCTCGGTCTCTTCAGTGTCGCCGCCGGACTCGTGTACCTCACCGCGGCTCCCGGCGGAGACCCCGAGCGCGGCTGGATTCCGATGTTGATCGGCGGCGCGTTGTTGCTGATCGTCGCCGGCCCGGTCCGGCGCGCGACGTGGGCCGTGTACGGCGTACTCGGGCTCTACAGCCCCGTCGTGCACTATCTGACGAAGGAGCTGAACGAGAGACGGTGGCCGTTTGGACTGCTGATCCTCGCCCTGGCGCTGGCGATCTTCGCGCTCGGGATGGCAGCGCACCGGTACGGACAGGTCTGGGCCCAACGCTTCGTTCGCCGGCCGCCGCCTTCGCTGAGCCCGTAGTTACACGAACATCCCCTGCTCGAGCCACGCGCCGCCGTCGATGGTAAGGACGTCGCCGGTGACGTAGCCGGCGTAGTCGCTGACGAGGTACGCGCACGCGTGCGCGACGTCTTCCTCAGTGCCGAAGCGGTGCAGCGGGATGCGCCGGAGCAGCCGCTCGCGGATCTCCTCCGTCGGCCAGAGCCGCTCGCGCGTCTCCTCGGTGTCGACCGGGCCCGGCGCGATCGCGTTCACTCGAATCCCGTGCTGCGCCCATTCGACGGCAAGCGTCCGAGTGAGGTTGACGACCCCGGCCTTGGCCGCCGCCGAATGCACCGTCCCCGGCCCGCCCGTCCACGCGTAGCTGGCGACGATGTTGACGATCTGTGCGTTGCCGTCGCCTCGCTCGATCACGCGGCGGCCCAGCTCGCGTGAGCAGTGGAAGGTCCCGTCGAGGACGATGCCCACGACCGCACGCCAGCCGTTCGGTGAGAGCTCCTGCGCGCGCACGAGGAAGTTTCCGGCCGCGTTGTTGACGAGCGTCGTGACCGGTCCGAGCGCAGCCTCCGTCTCGTCGAACGCGGCCGCGACGGCGTCAGGGTCGCGGACGTCGGCGGGAGCTGCGAAACCCTCGCCGTGCAGCTGTGCAACCGTTTCTGCCAACGGTTCGCGCCGTCGGCCCACGACGGCCACCTTCGCGCCGAGCCGGCCGAGCTCGAGCGCCATCGCGCGGCCAAGCCCCGTGCCGCCGCCCGTGATCAACGCGACGCGGTCGGCAAGTGACCCGTCCGGCAGCATCAGCTCAGCTCGAGCTTGTAGTGCATCTCGACGTCGCGCGTCAGCTCGTCCACCGCGGGCAGCGCGCCGGCGAGGCTGTTGTCGCCGCCGAGGGAATCGAGGTACGGCAGGGACGCAAGCCGCGGCCCGTCGGCCACCTGTTCGGCGGCTTCCTCGGCAACCTCGACGAGTGCGGCGATCGATGCCGCCTCGCGCACGCGGTCCCTGCTCGTCACGGGCGCACCGTCGTCCGTGAGCGCGAGCCATTCCTGGTTGCCGGTCCCGTCGGCGAACGCCGCGAGGTAGACGCGCTCGCCGGCGGCGGTCTCGACGGCCAGCACAGCGGCGACCGTCTCGCCCGGACGCGCGTGGGCAGCCGCTGCCGCCGCGATCCTGCCGACGTCCTCGCTCAGCGCCACCGCGCGAGCATAAACTCGCTTCGTGGCAGGGGACGTCTCCGCGCGGACGCTCTTCGCGCCGCTCGGGCCGACCTACGACCGCTACGCAGCGCTGCTCTCGCTCGGCCAGGATCCGCGCTGGCGGCGGTTTCTCGTCTCGCGCCTCGACGTCGGCCCGCGGGACACCGTGCTCGACGTCGCAACGGGAACCGGCGCTGTCGCTAGCGAGCTGCTGGAGCAGAGCAGCTGCACCGTCGTCGGGCTCGACCAGAGCCCGGAGATGCTCGCCGAGGCACGGCGGCGGCTGCCCACGAGCGTGACGCTCGTGGAGGGCCGCGCGGAGCAACTGCCGTTTCCGGATGCCGCGTTCGACGCGCTCACGTTCACGTATCTGCTGCGCTACGTGACGGATCCGGGTGCGACGTTACGCGAGCTCGCGCGCGTCGTGCGGCCCGGCGGCACGATCGCGGGGCTCGAGTTCGCCGTCCCCCGCGGCGTCTGGCGGCCGCTGTGGGAGGTGTACGTCCGCGCCGGGCTGCCGCTCGCCGGCCGCGTGCTCGCGCGCGGCTGGGCGGAAGTCGGAGACTTCCTCGGGCCGAGCATCCGCGGCTTCTACGAGCGGTATCCGGAACCGAGGTTGCTCGAGCTGTGGTGGGACGCCGGCATCCGCGACCTGCACGCGCGTCGGCTCAGCCTCGGCGGCGGCATCGTCATCTGGGGCCGGCGCGAGTGAACGAGACGGCGCGACCGGCCTTCTACGCGCTGGCACCGGGCGGCTGGCGCGACTACGTGACCCTCCTGCACCCGCCCTACACGGCCTGGCATCTCTCCTATGTCGTGATCGGCGCAGCGCTCGCCCCGCGGTGGCGCCCCGGCATCCTCGGCCTCGCGCTGCTCGCCTTCTTCCTCGGCATGGGCGTCGGCGCACATGCTCTCGACGAGCTCAGGGGCCGCCCGCTGCAGACGCGGATCGGGGCGAAGACGCTCGCCGCGCTCGCGAGCGTGTCGCTCGCCGCTGCGACGGCGATCGGCGTCGGCACCGCAATCCACACCAGCCTGTGGCTGCTCATTTTCGTCGGCGCGGGGGCGTTCATCGCGGTCGCGTACAACCTCGAGCTCTTCGGCGGCCGCTTCCACGGCGGCATCTGGTTCGCGCTCGCCTGGGGCGCACTGCCCGTGCTCGCGACCTTCTTTGCGGCCGCGCGCGGACTGCGCGCGGAGGCTGCGCTTGCGGCCGCGTTCGCCACTCTGCTCAGTTACGTGCAGCGCGTGCTCTCGACGCCCGTTCGGCTCGTGCGCCGACAGGCGCGCAGTGACTCGCGAGACGCTCGCGGGCCAGCCTGAGCTGGCCCTGCGGTTGCTTTCGGCCGCCATGGTCGCGCTCGCTGTCGCGCTCGTGCTCGTGCGCGTAACCTGACGGCGTGGATCTGGTCACGATCGCCCAGATCGCGTTCGGCGTGACGGTCGCCGTGGCGGCGCTCTCGCTCGCCGCGGCCGCGTTCGGCGCGGCCAGACCTCGGATGCTCGTGGCACTGTCGGTGCTCGTCGGTCTCGCTGCGGCTGCGGCATGGGTTGCCTTCGGCGTGCGTCCCGGGTCGGCGCTCGCCGTCGTCGCCGCCGGCATGACGCTCGCATTCGCCGCCGAGCTCATCGCGCTCAGGCTGCGCGACCTCCTCCGTGCTATGGGCCGCGTGGACGAGCAGCTCGCGCGCGCACAGGGCCGCCTCAACGCGCTCGTCGCGCGCGAGGCGGAAGAGCGCACCGCCGAGCTCGAGCGAGTGCTCGCCCGCGCGCGCGCCGACTCGAGCTCCCGGCTCGCGGAGCAGGAACGCCGGATCGCCGAGGAGCGCCGCGCCGCGGCCGCCGAACGCTCGCGCGTCGCCGTCGACGAG
>VAXY01000056.1:8501-17152 GCA_005885085.1 Actinomycetota bacterium
AACGACGACCTCGACCGTGCTCAGCACGCCGTCGTCGATCAGCTCGCCACGCTCGCGCAGCGCCAGAAGCAGCTCATCTCCGAGGCGGAGGCGCGGATCGCGGCCGACGCCGAACGCCTCGAGGCGGAGAGCGAGCAACAGCGGGCGGGCCTCGTGCGCCTTCGAGACGACCTGGCGCGTGCGACGCAAGACGCGGTCAGCGCGGGCACGTCCGAGCTGGAGAGCTTCGCGGCGGAGCGACGCCGTGCGCTGCACGAGCTGAACGAGCGCATCCGCCGCCGCGAACGGCAGATGTCGGAGCTGGTCGAGCGCGAGGAGACGGAGGCGATGCGCCGGATCCACTCCGGCTTCGCGGAGGTCGAGCGCAAGCAGATCGAGCAGCTGGAGCGGATCCTCAAACGCGCAACGTCGAGCTACTCCGATGCGGCCGCGCAGCAATTCGCAGACACGGTCCGCGGCACCCGCGAGGCGGCGGCGACGCGACTCTCGCGCGAGCTCGACCGGGCCGTGCAGGCGTTTGCGCGCGAGGCGCAGACGGTGCTCGCGGAGCGGCTCTCACAGGTCGGCGATGCCGGTGCGCAACGGCTCGAGCGTCGGCTGGCGGTCGCCACCTTCGAGACACGGCTGACACAGGCCGAGCAGGACCTGCGGCGCCGGCTGGACGGCCTGGCCGCGGATACCGAGGCGGAACGAGCCGTGCTCGACGCGCGCCTGCGCGAGCTGGGCCGGAAGATCGAGGAGACGCTCGCCCGTACGTAGCGCTTGTTTCAAGCGCGATCCTTCAGGCGAACAGCAAACAAACAGCGGCAGGGTTCGTCTATGAAACGGCGAACGAGCGCACACTGTGAGCGAGACGACTGAGACCATCGAGCCGGATCGGGGCGAAAGCTCAAAGGTCGAGAGCTGGCGTCTACACGTGCTGATGGAAGCCGGCTATCCGTTGCCGCTCGCCGAAAAGCTCGCCGGCAGCGAAGCCGACCTCCACCGCGCCGTCGAGCTGCTGGGTCAGGGCTGCGAGCCCGAGACCGCGGTCGAGATCCTCCTGTAAGCCGACACACAGTCGGCAAGCGCGCCGGACGTACGATCCCGGTGTGAAGGTCGAGGCCCTCCAGTACGGCGACCGGAAGGTCTACACCGTCGCGTCGTTCAACCACGGCGTCGCTGACTGGCTCAGCCGACTGCCGACGATCTGGGTCGAAGGCGAGGTGACGGAGCTGCGCCGCAACCCCCGCTGGCAGTCGGTCTTCTTCACGCTCAAGGATCCGAACGACGGTGCCTGCCTCGGCGTGACGATCGCGCGCTCGCGCTTCGACGCGCTGAGGCTCGAGCTCTCCGACGGCGAGCGCGTCCACGCCTTCGGCCGCCCGGAGCTGTTCGAGGCGAAGGGCGACTTCCGCATGCGGGCGCTCTCGATCGAGCGCTACGGCCTCGGCGACCACCTGGCCGCGCTCGAGCGCCTGAAGAAGAAGCTGGCGGCGGAAGGCGTGTTCGAACGCAAGCGCCCGCTGCCCTTCCTGCCGCACCGTATCGGTCTCGTGACCGGGAACGACGCCGCGGCGAAGCGGGACGTCCTTGCGACAATCACCATGCGCTTCCCCCCTGCGCGGATCGTCGTGGCCGAGACATACGTGCAGGGGCCGTTCGCAGCGACGGCGATGATCGAGGCGCTGCGCGACGTCTGCTCTGCGCCCGAGGTCGACGTGATCGTGCTCGCGCGCGGAGGCGGCAGCTTCGAAGATCTGCTGCCGTTCAGCGACGAGCGCCTGGTGCGCGCTGTGGCCGGATGTCCGGTGCCGGTCGTCTCCGCGGTCGGCCACGAACAGGACACGCCTCTGTGCGACCTGGCCGCGGATGCCCGCGCATCGACACCGACGGCAGCCGCGCGCCTGGTCGTCCCCGACGCGACGGAACTCCTGAGCCGGCTCGACCGCTCGCGGAGCTCGCTCGCACGCGGCGCGCGCGGCGTGCTCGAACGGCGGCGGCAACGCCTGGTGACCGAGCACGACCGGCTTCGGCGTGCGCCTGCGCTCGCCGTCGAGCGGAAGCGCGCACGCCTCGAGCACGCGGCCGGTCGCCTGCGAGCGCTTTCCCCGCGCGCCACGCTTCAGCGCGGCTACGCGATCGTGCGCGCGCGGGACGAGATCGTGCGCTCGCCCGAGTCGGTGTCGGCGGGAGATCCGATCGACGTCGAGGTTGCGGAAGGACGGTTCGGAGCGCGCGTCGAGTGACGTTCGAGGAGGCTCAAAAGGAGCTGGAGCAGATCGTCGAGCGGCTGGAGCACGGCGACGCCGGGCTTGACGAGGCGATCAACCTCTGGGAGCGCGGCGAGGAGCTCTACAAGCTCTGCGTCGGCCAGCTCGACGCGGCCCAGGGAAAGATCGAAGAGCTAGCCCGGCGCACCGAGTCTGCCAAGCCGTAGTCCGAGCTCCGTGAGGTCCTCCCGGGCCCGCGCAGGGTCGCCCGAGAGCACGACCGTCTCGACATCCGGTACGGGCTGGGCGACACGCCCGCCGAAGACGACGCAGCGCACACCTGCGGCCCGGCACCTGCACGCGACCTCGCCAGGCGCCTTTCCGCGGACGGTGGTCGCGTCGACGGTGCCCTCACCCGTGACGACGAGGTCATATGGCGCGGCGTCGAAGCCGAGCAGGTCGAGCACGAGCCGTGCTCCGGGCACGAGCTCCGCACCGAGCGAGGCCAACGCGCCGCCGAGCCCGCCGGCCGCTCCGGCGCCCGGCAGGTCTGCGTACTCCGCCAGGGTCGAGAGGCGTGCCTCCAGCACGGGCAGCTGTTCCGCCGTCGCACCCTTCTGCGCTGCGAAGAGCCGGACGGCGTCGATCAGCGGCACCTCCACGTCGCAGGCCACGCTTGTCGGTGCGGGCAGCTCGTCGACGACCTCGAGCAGCCCGGCGCCGGCGTCGACGTTCGCTGTCCCGCCGAGCCCCAGATGCAGGTGCCGGGGCCGGCCGACCGCAAGGATCAGCTCGCCGAGACCGCGGGACGACGCGGCGATCGGATCGAGCCGGCGTGGATCGAGCGGAATCGCCTCAGCCGCCTCCAGTGCGGCCTCACCGGTCGGGAGCTCGAGCCAGCGCGCGCGCCGGGGGCGGCCGAACGCATCGTGCACGTCGGCCTCGCGCCACTCCCCCTCGAGCACGGGCTGCAGCACATCCAGGGTGCCCTCACCGCCGTCGGCGACCGGCAGCTCGTCGACGTCCGACCACCGGTGCAGTCCCTCCGCGAGCGCGGCCGCCGCGTCGCGTGCGGAGAGGACGCCCTTGAGGCTAGCCGGACACGCGAGCGTGCGCGGCATCGGCCTCTGCGACCTCTTCGTCGTCGCCTTCGCGCTGCGGGACCTCCGCCTGCGCCATGTCGGGCATGACCTTGAGCATGGCGAACGACAGCCCCTCGCGCGCGAGGAAGATCAGGCCGACGCCGACCCCGACGGACGCCTCGATCGCTTGCAGCCCGAACCCGAACGCGATCCCGTTCGCCTTCGCGACTCCGTAGTACTGAAAGAGCGGCAGCGCGATGGCGGCCTGCACGAGCCCGATATTCCCCGGCCACAGCGGGAAGAGCGTCGCGACGTTCATCAGCACGAGCACGAGCCCTGCGGCGGGCAGCACCTCGTGGATCCCGAACGCGCGCATCGTCGTGTACACCGCGAACAGCTGGCAGGTCCATCCGAGCACCTGGAACAGACACGCCGCCGCGGCCGCGGCGGGACGGCGCATGACTCCGAGCCCGTAACGCGCGAGCCGCAGGACCTTGCGCACCGCACCAAGACCTTCCTCGACACCGGCCATGCGATTGTGCCGCGCGCTCACCGCGGCGATCGTGAACAGCGTCACACCGGCGACGACGACCGCAATCAGGCTCGTCACCGCCCACTCGGGAATGCGCGTGGTTGCAACGACGTACCCGATCAGCCCGATCATGGCAACGAGATCGAAGACCCGGTGTGCGAACACCGTCCCGAGCAGCCGCGCCCACATACCCTGCTGGTGAGGCATGCGGCGGGTCAGGACGGCGACACGCGCGAGCTCGCCGATCCGTCCCGGTAGCACGGCGTTCGCGAACAGCCCGACGGAGAAGGCGGAGAACACGAGCGGGAAGCTCGGATGCGGCGGCGGCGCGGCCTGCACGATCACCGTCCGCCACGCCACGGCGCGCATCAGCACCGAGAGCAGGTTGAGACCGACGGCGGCCGCGACCCACTGCCACTCGACAGCCGTGAATGCGTCGGCGACACCGCTCCACGCGGGTCCACGCCACCAGAGCAAAGTGACGACGCCGGCGGCGGCGAGTACGACGATCGCGGCTCGCACCCAGCCGCTACGCAGAAACTTCACGCGGCGACCTGCTCGTAGATCTCCTGCAGCCGGCGCGCGATGTCATCCCACGAGTAGCGCTCCAGCGCGATTCGCCGCGCGCCTTCGCCGAGCGCTGCGCGGCGAGGCTCATCCTCGAGCAAACCGACGACTGCGTCTGCCAGCGCTCGCTCCTCGCCTGCCGGGAAGGAGACGGCTGCCTCCTTCGTCATCACCTCACGGTACCCGTCGATGTCGGACGCAACCACCGGCGTCGCGCACGCATAGGCGCGCGTGAGGACCATCCCGAAGCTCTCGCCGCCGAGCGAGGGCGCCACGAGCGCCTTTGCACGCAAAAGCTCGGCCGTGAGCTCCTCCTGTGAGAGGAGGCCGAGAATGTCGATGCCGTCGTCCGACACACGGTCTCGCGTCAGCAGCAGCCTCACGGCGAGCGGATCGGCGCCGGCGATACGGAGCCGCCCGCCCGTGCGCCGGCGGATCTCCGGCCAGGCGCGCAGCAGCACGTAGAGGCCTTTGCGCGGCTCCTGCCGCCCGGCGAAGACGATCTGGTTCTCGCGGCCATGCGCCTCGGCGACGGGCGGGATCAGGACTCCGTTCGGCAGCACCTCGTATTCGCCGGGCAACCATGCCGCGGCGGTGTCGCGTGCATGGGGCGAGACGGCGAGGCGGTGGTCGAGCCTGTCCGCAAGGAAGCCCCACGCCGGTTTGCCGGCCTTCATCCACCCGAGCGCGCCGTGTGCGTGGAATGTCGCCACGACCGGCATCCGTGCGAGGGCGAGCGCCGCGATGCAGATCGCCGGCGTCATCGGCTCGTGCACGTGGAGCACGTCGAAACGCTCGCGCGCGAACGCACGGCGGATCGCCGGCACGGCGCGCGGCGAAAGCACGATGTTCGGCAGCGAGCCGTTCGCAGGGACGATCACCGAGCGCCCGACCGGAATCACGTCCCGCGGAGGATGACCGTGCCGGCCCAGCCGCGGGTGCAGGACACGCGTGAAGCTGCCCGGCGGGTCGTTCCCCATGATCGTGCGCGTCTCGAGCCCGCGCTGTTGCAGCGCCTGCGCCTGCAGCTCGACGTGTTCGACGACGGCTCCCCAGAACGACCAGGAGTACGGGACGACGATGCCGACCTTCATCGCAGCTGAAAGGTGTGCGCGGACAAGTCGAAGATCTTCGCGTACCGCGGCGCTGTTGCCGTGGAGGTCGTGTATGTGAGCACGTAGAGGAGGTCATCTTGCTTCACGAAGTACTGGTGCACCAGACCTTTCGATTGCACGTCGTACGTGAGGCGAAGCGCGCGCCCGGCGGGGAGCTCCACAGCGGCCTGGCGCATGTGCCGCACGCTCGAGACAAGCTTGATCTGAGCTGCCTCGTTCTTCGAGAGTTGCTGGAAGGAGAGATTCTTCGGCACGCGGGTCTGGATAACGTTCATGTTGGCCCGGAAATTCTGCTGCCCGGTCGGGTCCACGGCGAGCAGCTTGATCGGCGAGTTCGGACCGGCGAGCGCACGCAATTCCGCACGCAGACGCGGGTTGGCCTGCGCGAAGCGTCGGAGTCTTCCACTCGTCAAAGCGGTGCGGCTGTCGAGCGATCGCCAGGTCTTCGGCAACGCGATGGAGAACCCCGGGTCGCTGACTGTGCGCACCGTGAAGGCGCCCGGTGTACCGGGTACCGCGTTGCGGCCAGGCCCGCTTCCCCCACATCCGCCGACCACGACAAGGCAGAGCAGGAACGAGGAACACCGGCGCACGCGGCCTGTCACTCTAGACTTCACGCATGGAAGGCCTGGCCGAGCTGCACACGCACCTTGGCGGCTCGGTTGCCTCCGACATCCTCTGGAGCCTCGCGCACGAGCAAGGCATCGCGTTGCCGGTCAAGGACTACTCGGAGTTCGAGCGCTTGGTCACGGTCTCCGATCCCCGCGGCGTCGCGAACCTCGACGCGCTCGACCAGATCTACCACTGGACGGAGCTGATCCAGTCGAGCCCGATCGCGGTCGAGCGGTCGGTGCATGCCGCGATCGGCGGGGCGTACCGGTCGCAGGGAATCACAACGCTCGAGCTCCGGTTCAATCCGATGAAGCGAAACCGAGGCGGCGAGCGCGACCTCGATCACATCATCCTGGCGGCGATCCGTGGGCTCGATCGTGCGAGCCTCGAATACCCACAGGTGCGCGCCGGACTGATCCTGATGATGGACCGGACCTTCAGCGCCGAGCAGAACTCCGTAATCGTCGAGAAGGCGATCGGCTGGGCACCGCGTGGAATCGTCGGCGTCGACATCGCCGGCCCGCGGCCCGACGGGACACGTTACGACTATCGCCAGGCGCTGCCGATGGTCGAGGAGGCGCGCGCTGCGGGCCTCGGGGTGACCATCCACGTCGGCGAGGAGGGTGGCGACATCGGCCGTGATGAGATCGGGGAGGTGGTGGAGGTTCTGCGCCCGGACCGGATCGGCCACGGGATCCTCGCGGCCGGGAGTGACGAGTTGATGTCGGCGTTGCGTGAGGCGGAGATCGTCCTGGAGATCTGCCCGACGTCGAATCTCCTGACGAAGGCGCTGCGGGACGAGGACGCGGTGCGCGAAACGTTCAGGTCGTTTGTCGACGCGGGCGTTGCATTCACGATCGCAACGGACGGGCCTGAGATGATGCACACCCATCTCCGCGACGAGCTCGAGCTCCTGCGACGGATCGGAGCTCTCGACGAGGACGAGCTCGCAGAAGCGAATCGCCGCGGCCATGAGGCCAGCTTCGTCCGCGCTGGGCGGCTCATGCCTAGGGTGTAACTCCGGGAAATAATCCTTTCGGCCAATGGTCGGCGGGCGCGCGGCCATTTAGCTTGGGCTCCTATGTACGACGCACTGCGGGACTCGCTTCCCTCGATCACCGAGCGGCAACGCCAGGTCATCGAGCTGATCGCCGCGGGATGCTCGAACGAAGAAGTGGGCGAGCGTCTCGGCATCTCCCCTCGAACGGCGAAGGCTCATTCAGATGTCCTGCGGCAGAAGCTCGGCGTCGCCCGACGGCGTCAGATCCCAGTGGCGTATCGGGCCTTGACGGGCGACGACCCGCTCGCGCGAAGCCTGGAGTCGGCTGCGGTCGACGACGGGAGCTGACGGCACCGTGCCTGCGGCCTTGACGGGGTCGCAGGCACGGTCAGCTCAAAAAGACATCTCGAAATAGCGCGGAGTCGCCGTTATGGTGAGGAGCGGGCAACTGGGGTGCCCAGGGGAGATGGTGGGCGAGGGAACTGCACTCGAAGCGTCGCGCACAGGCCGCCGAATCATTGAGCGGCCTCGTCTGACACGCCTGCTTACGGAGTCGGAGAGCCGCGTCATGCTGCTCGTTGCTCCGGCTGGTTACGGGAAGACGACGCTTGCGCGCGAGTGGCTGCATGAACGGCAGAACGTTTGGTATCAGGCCACACCGGCATCTTCTGATGTGGCGGCGCTCGCGCTTGGGCTCGTTTGCACTGGATCTGAGGTCATCCCGGACGTCGGCGAGCAACTCCGCGGCCGACTCAAGACGCTTACCGATTCCGCGTTCGAGGCCGAATCGTTGGCCGCGGACGTGGCTCACGACTTGCGCGGTTGGCCTAACGGTGTGCGACTCGTGATCGACGACTATCAGCTTCTCGCCGAGAGCCCGGCAGCCGAGCTGTTCGTCAAGAAACTAGTTGAGATGACCTTATTGCCACTTCTCATCATCAGCCGAGCGAGGCCGTCATGGGTTACCGCGAAGAGTCTCCTCTACGGAGACATCATCGAACTCGGACGAAACGTCCTAGCAATGACGCACAGCGAGGCCGCCGAGGCGCTTGCCAACTCCCACGAGGAGATCCCCGGACTGGTCACGCTGGCCGAAGGGTGGCCAGCCGTGATCGGTCTCGCGGCGTTGGTGCCCTACGCATTGCCGCAAAGCGCGTCAGACATTCCCGAAACGCTCCATCAGTACTTCGCCGAAGAACTGTTTGATGCCGTAAGCGACGATGCCCGTTGGCACGCGGTGCAGCTTTCGATAGCACCGCTCATTGACGAGACAGTCACGAGAGCACTCTTCGGAGAGCACCGTTCTGATGTACTCGAACAGAGCTACAGACACGGCTTCCTCGCGAGGACTGTCGATTCGTTCGAGATGCATCCCCTCGTGAGGCAATTCCTCCGGAAGAAGCTGAACGAGTTCGATCCCAAGCAGGCACGGAGTACGGCGGAGGCGATAGCCACTGCTTACGCAGATGGGCACAGCTGGGATGAAAGCGCCTCCGTTGCTGCGGAGTTCCAGCTTATCGACATCATGTTGCGGGTCCTCACCCAAGCGCT
>VAXY01000047.1 GCA_005885085.1 Actinomycetota bacterium
CGTAGGGGAAACCATGTTTCCCCTACGAGACCCCTTTTTTAGGTCACGCCTCAACCCGCGCGCCGCTGCGATCGCTCAATGAGCGTCGTCCGGATCCTGATCTGGAACCTCGCCGACTCGAAAACATCGCTTGACGAGCTGCGCGGGCAACTGCCGCCGGTCGACGACGGCGATGTGTGGATCGGCAACGACGCGCAGGAGCGGTTCGGGCTCGTGTCCCTGAACGAGTCGTTGCCCGATCTCGCGCACGTGCGCGATCTGATCGGCAAGGAGCCGGAGATCGCCGAGGAGTTCGACGCGCTGGCGTGAGCGGGAAGGCTCACTCTCGGTTGGTTGCTTGGTTGTCCTTTGCCCCTCCGAGGCGTGCCGAACGGCTCTGTGACGCGTTTTACAAAACGCTCAAAGGACGGTTTGCTCCGGGAAGATCGCGCCCCCTGCGAAGCGGTCGAGCCTGTACGGCGTCAGATCCAGCGGCGTGGTGCCGTGCAGCAGCTCGTGCGCCACCGCACTTCCGACGGCAGGCGACTGCATGAAGCCGTGGCCGGAGAAGCCGCACGCGGCGTAGACGCCGTCGTCCACCCAGCCGATGATCGGATGCGCGTCCGGCGTCATGTCGTACAAGCCCGCCCACGCGCGCACGATCGGGGCGGACGCCGCGGGCGGGTAGCGATGCGCGAGGCGGACCCGCCAGTCGGCCACCAGCTCGTCGTCCACCACTTCGTCGCGCGTCCAGCGCGGAACTGGCTCCGTCATCGCGAGGCGGACCGTCTCGCCGCGCCGGCGGAAATGGAAGGTGGTCTCGTCTTCGATCGTCATCGGCAAATCGTCAGGGAGATCTGCGACCGGCCCGACGTCGACGAGCTGCCGGCACAGCGGCCGGACCGGCAACTCGGGGACGAGTTCCGTCGACCCCGCACCGCAGGCGACGACGAGCACCTCCCGCGGGAGGTCCCGTGCGTCCGTCTGCTCACGCACCTCGACGCCGAGGTCCGCCGCGCGACGGACCAGCTCGGCCGTCACGGCCGTCGGCTCGGCAACGCCGTCCTCCCAGCAGGCGACCGCGCCGGCGACGTCGTCGATACGGAGCCCGCGCACCCTCGACGGATCGACCTCGTCGACCGGGACGCCGAGCGACTGCTGCGTCGCCGCGCGCTCGCGCAGGCGATTCCAGCCGTCATCGCTCGTGGCGAGGAACATGTAGCCGACCGCCTCGAACAACGGCGGGCCGAGTTCGCGGAAGAGCTTCGCGCTCTCCTGCGCGAGGCGAACCTCGGGCTCGGTCGAGAACTGCTGGCGGAAACCGCCCATCGCCTTTCCCGTCGCGCCCGACGCGATCTGCTCACGGTCCGCGAGCACCACGTCGCGCGCACCGAGCAGCGCGAGGTGGTACGCAATCGAGGCGCCTACAGCGCCTGCGCCGGCGATAACGATTCGAGCCATGCTTCGAGTTCCGTGCGCTCGTCAGCGGTGAGCGTGCGCAACGGACGGCGCACGTCGGGCTGCATCGGCACACCCCGAGTCGCGACCACGACCTTCGCCGCGGCCTGCAACGGGAAGCGCTCGAGCGCTGTGCGCACAGGCCCGAGCTCGGCGCCCTGACGATCGCGCACCGCTGCGACGACGAGTTCGGGGAATGCCGAGGCGAGTGCCGAGACCACACCGGCGCCACCCGCCGCAAGACCCTGAGGGATGAGCGCCTCCGGGCCGACGAAGATGTCGAGGCCATCGAGCAGGTACGGAGCGAACCGTTCCCACGGCGTGTCCGACACCTTCAACCCGCGGAAGTTCGGCGCCCCCCCGCGAAGCTGCTCCAGGACCGAGAGCGGAACGGCGTAACCGCTCCGCGCTGCGAACTCGTAGATGTAAAAGGGCGTGGGCGCACATGCTCTCGCCGCGGCTGCGAGATGTGAGAGTAGCTCCGCCTCGTCGAGCGTGAAGTAAGGCGGCGCCATCACCGCGACGGCGTCGGCGCCGACGTCTGCAGCGTGCGCCGCGAGCTCGACGGTGTCCCAGGTCGACTGCGCGCCGCAGTGCACCGCGACCTGAAGACGCGCGTTCGCGGCCTCGACGAAGAGTTCCGCCGCGCGGAGCCGCTGCTCGTTCGGCAGGAGGAAGCCTTCGCCGGTCGTGCCAAGCGCCAGCAACCCGTCGACGCCGCCGGCGTGGAGAAAATCGACGTAGGGAGCGATCGCCGTTTCGTCGAGCGCCTCCCCTGCGTCCTTGAGCGGGGTCAGCGCCGCGGCAAGTGCGCCTCGCAACATGGCCCCAACTCTAAGCTGACGCGATGCCCGGCCTGCGGATCGAACGCGACGACGCTGTCCTGCGGGTAATCCTGGCCCGCCCGGAGCGCCGCAACGCATTCGACGCCGGCCTGATCGCCGAGCTGACCGAAGCCTTCACAGACGTCGGCGACGCGCGCGCGATCGTGCTCGCCGGGGAGGGGCCGGCATTCTGTGCGGGCGCTGACGTCGAGTGGCAGCGCTCGTCGATCGACCTCTCCTTCGACGAGAACGTCGCCGACGCCATGCGCCTCTACCGCATGTGCGAGGCGATCGATCACTGCGCCGCGCCAGTGGTCGCGCGGATCCACGGCTTCGCGCTCGGCGGCGGGTCCGGGCTCGCCGCGTGCAGCGATGTCGCGATCGCGGCGCCGGACGCGATCTTCGGTTTCTCGGAAGTGAAGCTCGGAATCATTCCCGCCGTGATCTCACCCTTCGTCCTGCCGAAGATCGGCCAGCATGCGCGCCGGTACTTCCTCACGGGCGAGCGCTTCGACGCGCAGACCGCGTTGCGGATCGGCCTCGTGCAGGAAGTCGCGGCCGACCTCGACGCCGCAGTCGAATCCGTGGTCGCGGAGCTGTCGACGTCCGGCCCGAACGCCGTACGTGAGGCGAAGCGTCTCGTCCGCGAACGGCCGGGCGGCGCGGAGACCGCAGAGATCGCCGCACGCATGCGCACCTCGGAGGAGGGCCAACAGATGCTGCGCGCTTTCCTCGGGCGTCACAAGCGCTGAATGCGGCGACTGCTCGTTCTCACGGGGGCGATCGTCCTCGTCGACACGATGTTCTTCACGGCGCTGACGCCGCTGCTGCCGCATTACGTCGACAAGCTCGACCTAGGTAAGGGCGGCGCCGGCCTGCTGCAGGCGATGTACCCGCTCGGAGCCCTGCTGGCCGCGATCCCGGGCGGCATGGCAGCGGCACGGTTCGGGGTGAAGCCGACCGTCTTGATCGGGCTCACGCTGCTGGCAGTGACGACAACCGCCTTCGGACTAGCCGACTCTGTCTGGGCGCTCGATCTCGCACGGTTCGTGCAGGGCGTCTCGAGCGCGTTCTCCTGGACCGGCGGGCTCGCCTGGCTCGTCGTCGCCTCACCCGCGGGACGTCGCGGCGCGCTGATCGGGTCTGCGTTCGGTGCCGCGATCGCGGGCGCGCTCTTCGGCCCGGTCCTCGGCGCAATTGCATCGTTTACCGGAACGGCCGCTGCCTTCGGCGCCGTCGCGGGGCTCGCACTGATCCTGGCCGTGGCGGCCGCGCGAACACCGGCGGTAACGCCCGAAGAGCCGCAGCCCGTCCGGATGCTCTTCCGTTCCCTGCTCGTGCGCCGGATTCAGATGCCGATGTGGCTTTGCCTCCTGCCCGCGCTCCTGTTCGGCAACTTGTCGGTGCTCGCACCCTTGCGCCTCTCCGACCTCGGTTGGGGAGCAGCGGCCGTCGGCGCCACGTACCTCGTCATGGCAGCGCTCGAAGCGACCTGGGCGCCGTTCCTCGGACGCCTTTCGGACCACTACGGCCGCCTCCCACCTCTCCGCGCCGCCCTCCTGGCGTCGACCGTGGTCACTTTCGTCCTGCCGTGGCCCGGAAGCCCGTGGCTGCTCGCGCTGGTCATCGTGTCGGCGGGTTTCGCCTTCGGGAGCTTCTGGACGCCCGCGATGTCGATGATCACCGACGAGGCCGAGGTCGTCGGGCTCGACTACGGCTATGCCTTCGCGCTCGTCAACATCGCCTGGGCTCCCGGCCAGGCAGGCGGAGCTGCGATCGGGGGGGCCGTTGCGTCTGTGACCGGCGACGCCGTCGCCTATCTCGGCCTATCGGCGCTGTGCCTGTTGACGCTTCTGGCGGTCACGCGTTACAGCGAGACTGCCGCTCCGGTCGCCGCCGAGCGGTAGAGCGCATCGATGGCGTGCGCCTGACCAACGGCGTCCTCGCGCCCCAAGAGAGGATCCGTAGCGCCCCGGATAGCGTCGCTGAGGTTCTCGATCTCGAGCCGATACGAGTCGGCGGGCTCGACCTCGATCCGCTCCATCCCGGCGTCGCGGCGAAGCTCGATCACCGGCTCGCCGCAGTGCCAGGGATCGTCGAGGAAGAGCGACCCATCGCTCCCGATCGCCTCGAGCTCGTCACGCTCGGGCAGGGCCGTCCCGCAGTCGAACTGCGCGAAGACGTCGCCCGGGAAGTGCATCGTGCCGGTGAAGACCCAGTCGGTGCCGCTGGGGCCGACGAACTGCTGCCCGTACACCTGCTCGGGCTCACCGGCGAGCAAACGGGATCCGCTGACGCAGTAGCAGCCGACATCCATCAGACTGCCGCCCTCCACCTCCGTCCGCAGGCGGATGTTCTCCGCGTCGTACAGCGAATAGCTGAAACAGGAGCGGACGAGCCGCACGTCCCCGATCGCGCCCTCCTCCACGAGCTGACGGAGCCGTGTGGTCTGAGGGTGGTGGCGGTACATGAACGCCTCCGTCAGGATTCGCCCATTCCTCTCAGCAGCGTCGAATGCCGACTCGACGTCTGCGACGTGCCTGCTCATCGGCTTCTCGCAGAGCACGTGCTTTCCGGCCTCGACTGCGCGGATCGACCACTCGCAGTGCAGCGTGTTCGGTAGCGAGATGTAGACGGCCTCGACATCGGGGTCCTCGAGCAGCGCTTCGTACGAGCCGTACGCGCAGTCGATCTCCCACTCCCGCGCATACTCCTCCGCCCGTCGCAGATCGCGGCTCGCCACGGCGATGAGCTCGGCCTTCTCCGTAGCGTGGACGCCGGGAATGACCTGACGGTTGATGTTGGCGGTCGAGAGAATCCCCCACTTGACGGCTGCGCCTACCCCCATGACGCCTCCGTCATGGGGCGGAACGCGGTCTCGAGGATGCGGTGGTTGCGCGGCCTGGTGAGCACGAAGAGGACGACGTCCGCGACGTCGTCCGCGCTCATCATCCCGGCGAGCGCCTCCTTCGTCCGCCCTCGCCCCGGTTCGAGTGCGAAGTCCGTGGCGACGCCGCCCGGGCAGACATTCGTGCACCGGATGCCGTGTTCGCGCAACTCGTGGTCGAGGGCGCGGGTGAAGCCGACCTGGGCGAACTTCGATGCGCAGTAGACGGCCTCGAGAGGAAGACCGCGGCGTCCGGCTTCCGATGCGAGCGTGATGATGTCTGCCTCGCCGCTCTCGAGCAAATGCGGCAGGGCGGCGCGCACAGCGTAGAGCGTCCCCTTGACGTTGACGTCGATCATCTCCTCGAGGAAGTCGGGCGCCAACTCGAGGAAGGGACCATAAGCGCCGACGCCCGCATTCAGTACAAGGATGTCCAGCCGTCCGAAAGCGTCGACGGTCGCCGCGACCATCCTCTCCAACTGTTCAGAGTCGCGCACATCACAGGACTGCGCGACCGCGCCCACAATGCCGAGGTCGTCGCCGCGGCGCGACCCAAGTCCCAGCTTCACACCCTCATCGGCGAGCCGTCGTGCAACAGCGGCCCCGATGCCGCGGCTTGCACCGGTGACGAGGGCAACCCTTCCGTCGAGCGTCGTCATGTGTCCTCCAGGGGTCGTAGGGCCGGATAAAGCTGTCGGAAGCGGCGGTAACCGCGCTCATACGCAGCAGACCACTGCGGGTCTGGCTCGACCGGGGCGAGCGTGCGGACACAGGTGGCGACGGCCGCGTGGACATCGCGAAAGACTCCGGCGGCTACGCCGCCCAGTAGCGCCGCTCCATATGCGGAGCCCTCGTCGGTCGCCGTGCGCTGGATGGGCAGGCCGAGGACCGAGGCGATGATGCGAAGCCAGAGATCGCGGCGAGCTCCGCCACCGGAAACGTGGCCGGCACGCGGATCGACGCCGAGCTCGCGCAGCAGCTCGAGCGAATCGCGCAGCCCATACGCGACACCCTCGAGGACAGCGCGGGCGAGCGCCCCGCGGTCATGGCGGAGCGTGAGGCCGGCGAAGGCGGCGCGCGCGTTGGGGTCCGCGTGAGGCGTCCGCTCGCCGGTGAGGTAGGGGAGGAAGGTCAGCCCCTCGGTGCCCGGCGGCCATTCCCGGGCGGCGGCAGTCAGCTCGTCATATCCGCTCCCGGTCCCGAGAGCGTCACGCAACCAACGCAGCGAGCCGGCCGCGGAGAGCATCACCCCCATCGCGTGCCAGCCGCCTGGAACGGCATGGCAGAACGCATGCACGCGCGCCTGAGGGTCGGCGGCGAAGGCCGGCAGTGCCGCAAACACGACGCCTGACGTACCGAGCACCACGGAGACCGGTCCCGGCCGGTCGACGCCGACGCCGAGCGCGGCCGCCGCTTGATCGCCGGCACCCGCCGCGACCGGAATCCCGGCGGCCGTCTCGCCTGAGACCTCCGGCGATTCCAGCGCCCGCGGCAGCCAGGCCGGGTCGAGCTCGAGAGCCTCGAGCATCTCCCGACTCCAGCGCCGTCTCGCGACGTCGAACAGGAGCGTGCCCGACGCGTCCGCGGCGTCGATCGCGTGCTCGCCGTTCGTAAGGCGCAGGCGGACGTAGTCCTTCGGCAGCAACACGTGTGCGACCCGCCCGTAGGTGGACGGCTCGTGGCGGCGCAGCCAGAGCAGCTTCGGAGCCGTGAAGCCCGTGAGCGCACGGTTCCCCGTCAGCTGGATCAGTCGTGTGAGCCCGACCCGCTCCTCGATCTCGGCGCACTCCGCTGCCGTCCGCTGGTCGTTCCACAGGATCGCGGGCCGAAGCACGCGATCTCGATCGTCGAGAACGACGAGACCGTGCATTTGACCGGAGAGGCCGATCGCGGTCGGTTGGCCCCCGAGTGCGGCCAGCGCCTGCTCGGCTGCCCGCCACCAGTCTTCCGGATCCTGTTCGGCCCACCCCGGATGTGGTGTCGAAAGCTCGTAGCTCACTTCAGCCCGGGCGAGCACATCACCTTCCGGCGAGAGCGCGAGCGCCTTGACACCGGTCGTGCCGACGTCGAGACCGACGAGCTGCGTCACCCGCCGAGTGCCGCGTAGACGAGCTCGTACGCGGCGACGGCGTCCTTTTCCCGCTGCGCCGCTCGCAGCGCGGCGTCATCGATCCGCGACGCGGCGGCGTCGATGAAGCGCCACTGCAGCACGCTGCGCCTTACGGCCGCTACTGCATCCTCCGTATACGGATACAGATCGAAGCCGAGCCGCTCGCCGTTCTCGCCGTAGCCGGCACGGCGGAGCTCGACAGCGAGCTCGAGCGTCTCCATGAACCGGATCGTGCCGACCATGTTGTCGTCGTCGAACGTGCCCCAACCGTCGTTCGCGTGCTGGTGCCCGAGTAGTCCTTCGTCGGCGAGCAGCGCCGCGTTCTCCGCGAGGCTCTCGCCGTTCATGATCAGGTGCTGCCAGTCCATGTTGACCTGCACGTTGTCGATTCCCTCCGTACG
>VAXY01000048.1 GCA_005885085.1 Actinomycetota bacterium
AAACGCCGACTGCGAGAGCGTCTTGAACGCCCCCGCGGCCATGTACTTCGTCATCTCCGTGTTGCCCAGCTCGATCACGTCGGGCGCATCGCCGCCGGCGAGCCCGGCGTCGAACTTCGTGAGATGCGTGCCCCAACTCTGGTACTGGACGTCGACGTCGACGTCCGGATGCTGCGCCTTGAAATTCCTGTTGGCGAGGGCAACGGCCTCGGGCCAACCGTTCTGCGCGTCGTTCTGGAGCCAGACCACGATCTTCGTGGCGTGGCTCCGCGACGTGCCGCCGCTTGCGGTCGAAGCCGCAACGGCGAGCATGGCGACGAGCAGCGCCGCCGCCAGGTAACGAACCTTCATGTCGCCTCCCGGAGCTCCCGGAAGCCACCCCGGCTTCCGAATTGGTTAAGACCACCAACCACGCGCGAGAGATTGGCATAGACCACTAGCCGTGTCAAGAGGGCGAAAACCGCGCTGGTAGCGGAGGAGTGGTCTTGACCATGCGCAGGACGCTGTGCTTCCATAGGGAGAGATGCGCAAGCAGGTCTTGACCAGGCAGCGGGTGCTGGAGCTGATCGACCAACTGCAGGTCGGCCAGGCGATCCCCTCCGAGCGGCGGCTGAGCAGCGACCTCGGAATCTCGCGCCTGACGGTGCGTGCCGCGCTCGACGATCTCGTCCGCGACGGCTACCTCGAACGACGCCAGGGCGCCGGCACGTTCGTGAGCGAGCCGAAGATCGCCCAACAGCTCACCCTGACGTCCTTCAGCGAGGACATGCGTCGCCGCGGCATGGTCGCCGGCAGCCGGACGATCGAGCTGCGCGAGACGCACGCCGGCGCGGCCGTCGGCCGGGCGTTGAACGTGTCACCCGACGCACGGGTCGTCCTGATCCGGCGCCTCCGTCTAGCCGATGGAGAGCCGATGGCGCTCGAGACGCTGCATGTGCCGGCGGCACTCGTCCCCGGCCTGACGCGTGAGCGGCTCGAGGACGCGTCGTTCTACGAGCTGCTCGAGCGCGACTACGGTGTCGTGATCGCGAGCGGCATGCAGTCGATCGAACCGACGGTCACGAACGAGGAGGAGTCGGAGCTCCTCGGCGTCCCACTGCACTCGCCCGCGTTCCTGTTCGAACGGACGAGCCGCACGGAGAACGGAGAGACGGTCGAGTTCGTGCGCTCGCTCTACCGCGGCGATCGCTACCGGCTCGTGGCGGAGCTGTCGCAACGGCGCGACCGCCCAACGTCGCTGCAGCCGGCACTCGTCGGGGCGGAATGAAGCGCGCCGGCGTCTCGTACTTCGGCGTCCGCATCCTCCGTCACGTCCGTCGGGATCTCCAGGACATTGCGGCCCGCGGCTACACCGGTGTCCTGCACACCTTCTCGGAGAACGACCTGGCGTACTACCGCGGGACGATGGCCGGCATCGTCGCGGCGTCGCACGAGCTCGGGCTCGAGGTGCAGATGTGCCCGTGGGGCCTCGGCCGCACCTTCGGCGGCGAAGCCGAGAGCCGCTGGGTGACGTTCCATCCCGAGGCGTGCCAGGTGCTCGACGACGGCCGGCGGGTGGCGACCGGCTGCCTGAATCAGCGAGGCGGGGACGGACTCCGTGTTCTGGGACGAGCCGCACTGGACGGTGCCTGCGCACGTCGGGATCGACGATCCGGCGCGCTGGGCGTGCTGCTGCGACGTGTGCCGCGACCTCGCGGGCGGCGTCCCGACCACTGCGTTCCGCGAGTCGTCGCTGGTCGATTTCCTGCGCGAGATGACGGAACACGTCGCCGCGCGCGGGGGCAAGAACACGATCTGCCTGCTGCCGCTGACGGAGGGTGCCCACGGGATCGCCAACTGGGACCTGGTCGCCTCGCTCCCCCAGCTCGACGTCTTCGCGACCGACCCGTACTGGAAGAACTTCGGCGAGGCGGCGGGCTCGTTCGTCGGCCGCCTCGCCACGCTGCTCGCGGACACCGCGGGACGGCACGGCGTCGTGCCGCAGCTGTGGCTGCCGAGCTTCGGCCTGACCCGGGACGACGTCCCCGACCTCGAGGCCGCCGTCGGCGCCGCACGCGCGGCGGGCATCGAGGATCTCTGGACCTGGGGCTACGAGGCGTGCGCGCACATGACGCACCTCGCGACGCCCGACGCACCCCTCGTCTGGGAGGTCGTGACGAAGGCACTGACAGGGGGAGTCGATCTCCGCGACCTCGACCTGCGCCCGACCGCGGAGCTCGTCCGGCTGATCAACGCCGAGGACAGCACGATCGCCGACGCGGTCGCCGGTGCCACCCCGGAGATCGCCGCGGCGATCGACGCGATCAGCGCGCGGCTCGAGGCTGGTGGCCGGTTCGTGTATGTCGGCGCAGGCATTTTGGGGCGTATCGCTGCTGGGGATGTTGCCGAGTGCGGCCCCACCTTCTCGACCGACCTGATCTCGGCCGTGACGACCGAGGTCGAGGCGGAGGAGGACGATCCGGAGCTCGCGCGGCTCGACGCCGGCGCGGACGACGTCGTGCTCGGCGTCAGCGCGAGCGGCCGCACGCCGTACACACTCGGGGCGATCGAACGGGCGAAGGAAGCAGGCGCGCTCACGATCGGGCTCGCCTGCGTGCGCGACTCGGCGCTCGCCATCTCCACCGACCTTGCGATCGAGGTCGACGTCGGCCCAGAGGTGATCGCTGGCTCGACGCGGATGAAGGCGGGCACGGCGCAGAAGCTCGTGCTGAACACGATCTCCACGGTTGCGATGGTCAAGCTCGGGAAGACGTTCGGGAATCTGATGGTGGACGTCCAGGCGTCGAACGAGAAGCTCCGTGCCCGAGCGCGGCGCGCCGTGGCGATCGCAACCGCCGCGCCGGAGGAAGAGGTCGCGGCGGCGATCGCGGCTGCCGGCGGCGACGCGAAGGTTGCGATCGTGTCGCTGCTGGCCGGCGTCGACGCACAGACGGCACGTTCGCGGTTGAGCGCCGCCCGCGGCGTGATCCGGGAGGCGGTCGGGAATGTCATGGGTTGAAACCGAGCTGCGCGAACAGCCTGTCGCGCTCGACCGCTTCCTCGCCGCGGAGACGGCGCACGCGACCGAGATCGCGAGCGGGCTCGTTCGCGCCGACGTCCACTATCTGCTGATCGTCTCGCGCGGAAGCTCGAGCAACGTCGCACGGTATCTGCAGTACCTGTTCGGCACGGTCAACCGGCTGACGGTGGCGTTCGCGACGCCCTCGCTGTACACCGTGTACGACGCTCCCCCCGAGCTCGAGGGGGCTGCCGTGATCGGCATCTCGCAGTCCGGCGCCTCTCCCGACGTCGTCGCCGTCCTGGACGAGGCCCGGCGCCAGCGCCGACCGACGCTCGCGATCACGAACGACTCGCGCTCGCCGCTCGCGCAGGCGGCCGACTGGGTGTTGCCCCTACACGCCGGCGAGGAGCGCGCAGTGGCTGCGACCAAGACGTACCTGAACTCGATCGCCGCCGTCGCGCTGCTCTCCAGCGTCGCCGTCGGAGATCCGGAGCGCGTGAGCGCGCTCCGTGCCGTGCCGGCGGCGGTCGCAGCGCAGATCGACCAGACGCTCGCGACGGCCGATCGGCTCGATCGGTACCGAGACGTCGAGAGCGGCAGCGTCGTCGCGCGCGGCGTCAACTACGGTACGGCGTTCGAGATCGCGCTGAAGATCCGCGAGCTCTCGGGGGCGCCCTTCGAGGCCTTCTCCTCCGCCGATCTCCTGCATGGGCCGATCGCCGCGCTCAAGCCCGGCCGGCCCGCGATCGTGATCGCCCCCCGCGGGCGGACACTAACGAGCATGCGCGCCGCCGTCGACAAGGTGCGCGAGCGCGGGTCGGAGGTGATCGCGATCAGCGACGACGCCGACTTCCTCGCCGATGCCGAGACGGCGCTGCCGCTTGTCCCAAACGTGCCCGAGTGGCTCAGCCCGTTGCTGACCGTCGTCCCGGGTCAGGTCGCCGCCGTGAGGCTCGCGACGCTACTCGGCACGGACATCGACAGCCCCAAGGGGCTGACGAAGATCACGCGGACGCGCTGAACAAGAAAGGAGCCCGCTCTCGCGGGCTCCTCTTGTCGACGATCTTTTCGGTCGCGCTACGACGACTTCATTGGGTCGAGATACACGTCGTCGATTGCCACGGCGCCGCCACTCGACGTGAAGAGGAAAGAGACGGACGACGTCAGCAGCGGCAACGTACCCCCGAGCATGCCGATCTCGGGTGACGGCTTCCACGACGAGCCGACGGAATACGTCCCTCCGTCCAGAATCCCGAGCACGCTCGAGAGCAGACCGCGGTAGATGATCTGCACCTTCACCTTGGCTCCCGAATCACCGCGAGAGACGAAGCGCATCTTCCCGGAGAAGAGCGAGATGCACATCGGCGGGCTCATCGCGGAGGCACCGGCAGGCAGGGAGAGCGAGTACTTCTCCCCGCTCGCATGAATGTAGAACGACTCGTTGCCGGGCGCGACTCTGGCGCCGCTCAGGTTCCAGCCCGTCGCTCCTGATTCGAAGCCGCCGTTCGGCGCGAACACGTAGCTCGCGTAATCCGACCAGGGCATGAATGGCGTGGAGGTCGAATCCGGACAGGTGATGCCGAGACCGGCAGATGCAGGTGCAGCCGTTACCGCCAGCGAAATCGCGCCGGCCGCCAGAGCCAGAACGAGTACTGCTCTCGCTCGGCGGACGAAAGAGATCGATGCCACAGAAGTCACTCCCTTGTTGCTAGCCGCAGTTCCCCAGTTGTCCCGAATCCCTTATTGGTCACTCTCGCCAGAACGGGCGATGCAGCCTCCCCCGTCCGGGTGATTTAGGCACCGATCAAGGAATCGCCCCGGGGCGCCGATATCGCCGAACATGGCGACCTCCGTCGCAACTGGCCCGTCCCTGCCCGAACCCGTGGTCGCACCGACCGAAGCAATCCTCGACGGCGACCTGTTGATCGAACAATCGCGCGAGATTGCGGGCAGACATCTCGTCGGCCGAGACAGGCTCGCCACTCTCATGCTTGCAGGCGGCTTCGCGGCCGCGGCGACCGCTCTCGCGGTCTTCGTCCGCTCGGAGCGGCCGCTCGCAGCCTGGACGATCGCCCTGTTCGTCGCGTCCTACGCCGTGGCATCCCGAATCGACTTCGAGATCGGAACCGGGTCGACCGTACCGACGCAGCTCGTGCTCGTTCCGATGCTCGCGCTGCTACCGGTTCAGTTCGTCCCACTTTTCGTGCTCGCGGGGCTGCTGCTGGGCGGCCTACCTGAGTACGCACGTGGCTTGGTCCCGGTCGATCGCAGTTTTCTGCGCTTCGTCAACTCGTGGCACGCGCTGGGGGCCGCCCTCGTCCTGGTCGCGGCGGGCCAGCCGGAGCCGACACCCCATAATCTGCCGATCTACGGTCTCGCGCTGCTTGCGCAGTTCGGCTTCGACTTTGCGAGCACGGCGCTACGCGACCGGCTGGGCCTCGGTGTCTCGCCGCTCAGCCTGCTGCGATTCATGGCCTGGATCTGGGCCGTCGACTCGGCCCTGACTCCCATCGCGGTGTTGGCGGCACTGGGCTCCCGCGCTCATCCGTGGCTGATCGTCGCCTCCCTTCCGCTAATGGGACTGCTCGCGTATTTCGCGCGCGAGCGACAGGTCCGCATCGACCACGCCTTGGAGCTCAGCACTGCGTATCGGGGCACCGCCCTCCTGCTCGGGGACGTCGTCGAAGCGGACGACGCCTACACCGGACTGCACAGCCGGGACGTCGTCTCGCTCGTGCTCGGCGTCTGCGACCGCCTCGGCGTCAACGGCGGAGAACGACGCGACGCCGAGTTCGCCGCCCTGCTCCATGACGTTGGCAAGATCAAGATCCCCGCGGAGATCATCAACAAGCCGGGCAAGTTGACGGACGAGGAGTTCGACGTGATCAAGACGCACACCGTCGAAGGTGAGAAGCTGCTCGGCCAGGTCGGCGGCCTGCTCGGAAACGTCGGTCGCATCGTTCGCTCCTGCCACGAGGATTGGGACGGGACCGGTTATCCGGACGGGCTCGCAGGGACAGCGATCCCCCGGGTGGCTCGGATCGTCCGCTGCTGTGACGCGTTCAGCGCAATGACCACCGATCGCTCCTACCGGAAAGCCCTACCGGTCGCAGAAGCGGTCGCCGAGCTCCACCGTTGCTCGGGCACGGACTTCGATCCCGAGATCGTCCACGTGCTCGCTGACATCGTCGGGGTCTGACCCCAGCAGTTCGATCTAACGCTCGAGCAGGTGCCGCTCGAGCCAGTCGGCGGCGAGGTGGTACGCCTTCAGCTCGTTCGTCCGCTTCGTGAAGCCGTGGCCCTCGTCGTCGAAGACGACGTACTCGACCTCGCGTCCAAGCCCGCGGAGCTTCTCCACCATCTGGTCGGACTCGCCCTTGACGACGCGCGGGTCTGTCGCCCCTTGGATCACGAGCAGCGGAGTCTCGACGTTGTCCACGTACGTGATCGGTGACCGCTCCAGGAGGAAATCCGCCTCGGTCTCCGGATCGCCGACGAAGCGCGCGATGAAGCGCTTCCACGTCGGCGGCACGGCCTTCGCGAACGTGACGAGATTGGACGGGCCGAAAATGTCCACGGCCGCCGCCCAGTAGGCCGGCAACCGCGTCACGCACGTCAGGGCGGCGAAGCCCCCGTACGAGCCGCCGTAGACGCCGATCCGGCCGGCGTCGACCCAGTCCTGCTGCTGCAGCCATTTCGCGGCGTGCTCCCAGTCCTGCATGTCGCCGCCGCCCCAGTCCCGCTGCACGAGGCGCTGGTACGACTTGCCGTAGCCGGTCGACCCGCGGATGTTGGTGGCGAGCACGCCGATGCCGCGGGAGAGCAGGTACTGATACAACGGCTGGTACAAGGGACGTTCCTGCGCTTCCGGCCCACCGTGGACCGACAGCACGACGGGCGCCTTGCCGTCGAGGTCGGGCCGGTACAGCCACGCCGGAATCTCCCGGCCGTCGAAGCTCGGGAAGCTGACCAGCTCGACGTCCACGAGATCGTCTTCGTGCAGGCCCCCGAGCCGGCTCTCGGTCACGGGCCACGTCCGCCCGCTGCGCGTCTCGACCACCCACGCCTCCGGCGGGCGCCGGGGGCTGGAGACGATCAGCGCCGCGTGGATGCCGTCCGGTGAGAGCGCGAGCGGCGGCTCGGCCCCCGTCAGGTGGGGACGTGCGCCGGCCGGCAGGTCCGGTGCCGGCAGCTCGGCACCGGTCTCGAGGTCGCGCAGCCGCAGCCGGTCGTAGCCCCGGTCGTTGACGAGCCAACCGAGCACGCGGCCGTCGTCGGACAGCGAGACGTCGTCGACGTCCTGCGTCGGCTCCTCGACCCACGCGTACGAGTCGGTCGAGAGGTCGTAGAACGCCAGCCCGCTGAATTCGCTGCCGGCGTCGGTAACCATGTAGAACCCCGAGCCGTCAGCGGCCCACGGGCCGGGGATGAACAGCGCGTCATCCTCGTGCGGCGTGAGCTCGCGTGTGTCTCCGTCTTCCAGGTCGACGAGGTGGATCGAGACGTCGCTGTTGTTGCGGAAGTCGAACGCGAGCAGCTTGGAGCCGTCAGGCGAGAACCGGCCCGGAAACGAGAACATCCCTTCGCCGAAGACGGGTTGCGTCTGGCCCGTCTCCGCGTCGCGCACCCAGCACTCCATGTCGGTCGGTTTGCGCGCGTTAGCCGCGTACGCGAACTTCGTCCCGTCAGGCGACCACGCCGTGCTGCCGACGAAGTGCTGGACCTGCGGCTCGTTCGTCAGCTGCTGGGGCCAGCCCTTGCCCTCTTCGATCAGGTACAGCTGGTGGAACTCGTCCCCGTCGTGATCCGCGCAGAGGACGATCGTGCCGTCGCGCGGGGAGACGCCCGCGCCGCGCACGGTCTCGTCGGTGAACGTTGTCAGCTGGTGCGGCCATCCGCCCTCGACGGGAACGCGCCAGAGATTGAACTGCCCGGAGATGTTCGAGGCGAAGAGCAGGTGCGCGCCGTCCTCGGAGAACGTCAGCGCGGCGGAGAAACGCCTGACCGCGAAGAACTGCTCGAAGAGCGGCAGCTGCTTCGTCCTCGTGACGGCCACGGCGCGGACACTACAGTTCGCAGCCGTGGAGAGAACGCTTCCGTGGAGCTGGTACGCCGACCCCGACGTGCTGCGCCGCGAGGGTGCGCGCATCTTCGCGCGCAGCTGGCAATACGTCGGCCATGCCGGCCAGGTCACGGAGGAGGGCTCGTTCTTCGCGTCCGTTGCCGGACAGATTCCCGTAGTGGTTACACGCGCGCGCGACGGCGTCCTGCGTGCGTTCGTCAACGTCTGCCGCCATCGGGGTCACGTCGTCGCAAGCGGCTCGGGACAGCGCGAGACGCTGCAGTGTCCCTACCACGCGTGGACGTACGGGCTGGACGGGACGCTGCGCGCGGCGCCGCGCTCCGACCGTGAGCCCGGCTTCGACCTAGGGGAGCTCGCGTTGCAGGCGATCCCGGTCGACAGCTGGGGCCCGTTCGTGTTCGTCAACCCCGACGCCGGCGCCGGCGCCCTCGCCGAGGCGCTCGGCGACGTGCCGGCGCGACTCGCCGAGATCATCGACGTCGACACGCTCGAGTTCAGGTTCCGCACCGAATTCGAGCTCGAGGCCAACTGGAAGATCGCCTGCGAGAACTTCCTCGAGTGCTACCACTGCGCCGTCGCGCATCCGGGCTTCACCGCCGCGGTCGACGTCTCACCCGACGCGTACCGGCTCGAAGCGCACGGACTCGTCTCAAGTCAGGTCGGCCCGCTGCGGCACAACGGCGACGGCGTCTCCTTCCTGTCCGCCGGCGACGTGCCCCGCAGCCAGTTCCACTTCCTGTGGCCGAACTTCGGCATCAACGTCTTCCCGGGCCGCCCGAACCTCTCGTGCGGCGCGATCCTCCCGCTCGGCCCGGAGCGGACGGCGCGCTTCCTCGACTACTTCTTCGCGCGGGACGTCGACCAGGAGTGGATCGACGAGCTGATCGCGTTCGACGACCAGATCGGCCGGGAGGACACGGCCCTGGTCGAGGGCGTGCAGCGCGGTGTCCGCTCGGGTGTCCTCCCGGAGGGGCGCCTCCTCTCCGAGAGCGAGCAGCTGGTCGCCCATTTCCAGGGTCTTTGCGCGGAAGCGTTGGCGGAGTAGCATCTCGCGCGCATGGCGACCGTAACCTTCGACCACGTCACCAAGGCATACGCGGACGACGCGATCGCCGTCAACGACCTCGATCTGCTGATCAAGGACGGCGAGTTCCTTGTCCTCGTCGGGCCCTCGGGCTGTGGCAAGACGACTGCCCTACGCTGTCTCGCCGGGCTCGAGGAGATCACCGCAGGGCAGATCAAGATCGACGCGCGCGTCGTGAACCGGGTGCCCTCGAAAGACCGGAACATCGCGATGGTTTTCCAGTCGTATGCGCTGTACCCGCACATGACGGTGTTCGACAACCTCGCGTTCGGGCTCAAGTTGCTGAAGACGCCGAAGCAAGAGATCAAGCGACGCGTCGAGGAGGCAGCGAAGATCCTCAATCTCGACGCCCTGCTCGACCGTAAGCCGAGGGCGCTCTCGGGCGGCCAGCGGCAGCGTGTCGCTCTCGGACGCGCCATCGTGCGCGAGCCTGCAGCGTTCCTGATGGACGAGCCGCTCTCGAACCTCGACGCAAAGCTGCGCGTTCAGACGCGCGCCGTCTTCGGCTGCAGCGACGACTCGAGACGACGACGATCTACGTGACGCACGATCAGGTCGAGGCGATGACGATGGGCGATCGCATCGCGGTCATGAACCTCGGCGTTCTTCAGCAGATCGGCAGCCCGCCCGAGCTGTACGACAACCCTGTGAACGTCTTCGTGGCCGCGTTCATCGGCTCGCCCGCCATGAACTTCGCAACCGCCAAAGCGGACGAGGGTGCGCTCAAGTTGGGGAGCACGACGCTGGAGCTCACCGGTCGTGCCGCGAAGGCCGCTGCGGAGAATCGCGGCCGCGATCTCCTGATCGGCTTTCGGCCGGAGGATCTCGAGCTCAACGGGGGCGGTGGCTCGCACGCGGTTCAGATTCCGGCGCAGATCGACGTCGTCGAGTACCTGGGACACGAGGAGCTCATCCATGCCCAGTCCGAGGGGCACGAGATCGTCGCGCTCGTCCCGTCGGAAAAGAAAGTGCAGGCCGGCGAGAACGTCGCGTTCTCCATCTCGGTCGAGAAGCTCCACGTCTTCGACCCCGAAACCGAATTGAGCCTCACCGCACAAAGATGAACACGGCGCTTTGCAGGGGAGCTAGCATCGTCGGGAAAGATTCGTTCAGGGGCACGATCCGGGGTCTAGCAACGGCGGCAACTCCCGGCCGCCACAAGGAGGAGGATCAGGTTGAAGCAACGTAGAAGGTTCATCACGCTTGCTGTCGCACTCGCGGTGCTCGGCGCCGCATTGACGGCCGGCGCGGTCAGTGCGAAGCCGACGAAGCGCAACGCCGGTTCCATCGAGGTGCTGTCGCTCTGGGGCGGAAGCGAGAAGGACGCATTTCTGAAGGTGACAGCTGCCTTCACGGCCAAGACAGGCATCAAGGTCGAGTACACCTCGGCCCGCGACTTCATTCCGGAAGTCCGCACTCGTCTCGCGGCGGGGAATCCGCCCGAGATCGGGATCCTGCCCCGGCCTGGGTACATCACCACCCTCGCGAAGCAAGGTGCGCTGAAGCCGCTCTCGAGCCTGGGGATCACCGACGCGTATATGAAGGGCAACTACGCGGCAGGCTGGCTGAAGCTCGGCAGTTCGGGCGGGAAGCTCTACGGTGTCCCGGCCAAGGCGAACTCGAAGAGCGTCATCTGGTACAAGCCCGACTCGTTCAAGAAGTACCACTTCAAGATTCCTAAGACGTGGGCGCAGCTGCTCGCGATCACGAAGAAGTACAAGGCGAAAGGCCTCGTGCCGTGGGCGGTCGGCGCCGGCCCGAGTCAGAGCCAGTGGACGCTCACCGACTGGTTCGAGAACATCTATGCGCGGACCGCGGGGCCCGCGAAGTACCAGGCGCTCTTCACCGGGAAGCTGAAGTTCACCGATGCCTCCGTCGCGAACGCGGCGAAGATCATGACCCAGATCATCAACGACAAGTACGTCTTGAACGGCGTGCAGGGAGTTTTGGGCCAGAGCTTCGTCGGCGGGATCACCGACGTCTTCGACACGAACGCGAAGGCGCAGCTCTACTTCGAGGGCGGTTTTGTCGGCGGCATCGCGACGCAGCAGGTCAACAAGAACCTGAAGGCGGGTAAGACGATCGGCGATTTCCCGTGGCCGACGATCAAGGCATCGCTCGACCATCCGGTCGTCGGCGGGGCGGACTTCGCGGCGGCGTTCAAGGACACCCCCGAGGTGCGGCAGTTCCTGAAGTACATCTCGACGGGTGCAGCCGGGAAGATCTGGGTGTCCACCAACGCGGTCACCTCGCCGAACAAGAAGGTGCCGGCGAGCGCCTACCCGAGCAGCCTCGTCCGAGCCGAGGTCCAGCAGCTCGCAGCGGCCAAGACGTTCCTGTTCGACGGCTCCGACCTGCTGCCGGGTGCATTCGGAGACACGTGGGGCTTCGCGCTCCAGGACGTGATCCAGCACCCGAGCAACATCAAGAGCATCCTGTCCACCTTCCAGGGCAAGATCCAGGGTCAGTTCTAGAACCGCACTGAGTGGCGGCGCCCCCGTTGAGGGGGCGCCGCCACTTCCACTTCTCGTTTCACTGCGGAAATGAGCATTCAGCCCATTCCCACTCAGCTCGACGGCCCGCCACCGAGCGAGGGTCGCCGGTTGCGGCCGTGGTCAGCCTTCGAGCGCGTCCAGGGAATGTTGTTTGTGCTGCCGGCGCTCGTCGTGCTGGCGATCTTCCTGATCTACCCGGCGTACTACACGATCCGGCTCGCCTTCTACGAGGGCGACTTCCACTTCGGCTTCTTCCACTACCTCGGGATCCAGAACTTCAAGGAGTTGCTGACCAACGACAAGGACTTCCTCGACCTGAGCAAGTTCCCACCCAGCGGCGCCCTGATCAACAACGTCCGCTGGGTCATCTTCTACATCAGCCTCTCCCTGCTCATCGGACTTGGGCTCGCCGTTCTCGCGGTCCGCGTGCGCTATGAGCGCGCGGTCAAGACGGCGATCTTCGTGCCGATGGCGATCTCCGCCACCGCCGTCGGCATCATCTGGCTCTTCGTCTACAGCCCCAGTCCAGACATGGGGGTTCTCAACGCGCTGCTGCACGCGTTCGACAGCGGCTTTCATCCGGTCGCCTGGCTTGGCCGGCCGAACCTCGTCAACTACGCGCTGATCTTCGCCTACGTGTGGGCGTCCGTCGGCTTCGTGATGGTCGTGCTCTCCGCTGCGATCAAGGGCATCCCAGCGGAGATCATGGAGGCGGCAAGGGTCGACGGTGCCGGCGAGTGGAACATCTTCCGGCGCATCATGCTGCCGATGCTCAGCCTGCCGCTCTCCGTCGTGACGATCTGGCTGTTCATCAACGTGATCAAGGTCTTCGACATCATCTACGTGATGACCGGAGGCGGTCCGGGAACGTCGAGCCGCGTGATCGCGTTCACGATGTACGAGGAGACGTTCCAGAACGGCCGGCCGGGCTATGGCGCGGCTGTCGCCGTGATCATGCTGGTGCTGATCGCGCCGGTCATGGTGCTCAACGTGCGCCGGTTCCGCAGCGAGAAGGTCGTGGCCTGATGACCACCGTCGAACAGGCTGTTCCGCTCGCGGCACGGACGCGAAGCGAGCGTCTCGTCCGCTTCATCACGCGGACGCCGATCCACATCGGCCTGATCGGGATCGCCGTCATCTGGCTCGTGCCGACCGTCGGGCTCGCGGTCACCTCCTTCCGCAAGCCGAACAACATCGCGTCGAGCGGTTGGTGGCACGCGCTCACGCAATGGGACTGGACGCTGCACAACTACGGCTCCGTCATCAACGCGACCGGGATGGGCCACGCGTGGGTGAACAGCGTGATCATCACGGTCCCGGCGACGATCCTGCCGCTGACGCTCGGAGCGCTGGCAGCGTTCGGTTTCGCCTGGGTGCCGTTCCCGTTCCGGGACACGCTCTTCCTGATCATCGTCGCGCTGATGATCGTGCCGATCCAGACGTCGCTCGTGCCGCTGTTGAAGCTCTTCGCTCAACATGGCCACCTCAACAACAACTACTACGGCATCTGGCTGGCGCACACGGCCTTCGGTTTGCCGCTCGCCGTGTTCCTGCTGCGCAACTTCTTCATTACACTGCCGAAAGACCTGATCGAGGCGGCGCGGATCGACGGGGCGTCGAATCTGTCCATCTTCCGACGCATCGTCGTGCCTTTGTCCGTGCCGGCGCTCGCGTCCTTCGGGATCTTCCAGTTCCTCTGGGTGTGGAACGACCTCCTGATGGCGCTGATCTTCGTCTCGGATCCGAACAAGCAGCCGATGACCGTGCGAATTCCCTATCTGCTCTCGACGTACGGGCAGGAGTACAACCTGCTCGCGGCGGCTGCCTTCCTGCTCATGATCGTGCCGTTGATCGTGTTCTTCGCGTTGCAGCGGTACTTCGTGCAGGGCCTGCTCGCAGGCTCCGTGAAGACCTGAGCTGAGCGTCTTCCTCGTCCCGCACACGCACTGGGACCGGGAGTGGTACCGACCGTTCCAGTCGTTCCGCATCTCGCTGGTCGACGTCGTCGACGAGGTGCTCGACCAGCTCGAAGCGGACGAGCGGCTGCGCTTCACGCTCGACGGCCAGCTGGCGACCGTGGACGACTACCTCGAGATCCGACCGGAGGCCGAGGAGCGCATCCGCGCGCTGGTGCAGTCGGGCCGATTGGCGATCGGGCCGTGGCAGACGCTCGTGGACGAGTTCCTCGTCGACGGCGAGACAATCGTGCGGAATCTCGAGGCGGGGCTGGCACGCGCTGAGGAGCTCGGCGGCACGATGCGCGTCGGCTATACATGTTCGGCCACGTCGCGCAGATGCCGCAAATCCTGCGCGCAGCGGGCCTCGAGACGGCGGTGGTGTGGCGCGGTGTGCCCGCGGCGGTCGACCGGCACCGCTTCTTGTGGGAGTCGCCCGACGGCTCGGCGGTGGTCGCGGAGTATCTCCCGGCCGGCTACGGGAACGCGGCGTACCTGTTCGACGTCGACGGTGAGCCCCCGCTCGAGCCGTTCGAGGAGCGGTTCCGGCCCTGGTTCGGCGGCGACGACGTCCTCGGGATGGTCGGGACCGACCACATGCCGCTCGTCCGCGACCTGACCTCGCGCATCGCCGGCCGCGCGGTGGTCGGCACGCTCGCCGAGTATCTCGTGCACCCGTCGGCGGACGGGCTGGCGAGGTGGCACGGCGAGCTGCGCTCGGCCGCCCGCGCAAACCTCCTCCCCGGAGTCGTGTCGGCGCGCATCGACCTGAAGGGCGCTTGCGCGCGCGCCGAGCGTTGGCTCGAGCGGTACGCGGAGCCGCTGGGGACGCTGTACGGCGGAGCCTGGCCGGAGGGGTTCCTGAAGCAGGCCTGGACGCGCATGTTCCAGAACGCGGCGCACGACTCGATCTGCGGCTGCTCGGCCGACGAAGTGTCGGCCCAGGTGCTCGTCCGCTACGCGGAGGCGGAGCAGATCGCGCAGGAGCTGACGCGGCGCGCGGTCACGCGCATCGCGGCGCAGGTTCCGCGCGGCGCGGTCGCAGTCGTGAATCCGTCCCCGCACGAGCGGACCGACCTCGTCGAGCTCGAGCTCGAGGTGCCCGACGACTGGGAGGCGGTCGCGCTCGAGCTGCCGGACGGGTCGCACGTGCCGACGCAGGAGGTCGACCGGCAGGAGCCGCTGCTCTGGGAGACGAAGCTCGCCGGCGCCGAGGTGCCCGTCGCGATCGCGCGCCGCCTGCACGGCCGGGAGCTCTTCGGCCGGTATGTCAACGCGTACAGGATCGAGGACGGCCGGGCGGTGCTCGAGCTCGGGGACGACCCCGACCCCGAATGGCTCGACGTCGAGCAGCTGATGCAGGACGTGACGTTCGCCACCGCGGAGGGCGAGTGGACCCTGCGCGTCGTCTCGGGTCCAAAACGCACCGTCGTCGCAGCCGTGCCCGCGCCTCCCCTCGGTTGGACCGGTGTCCGGCCGGTACATGTCCAAGGGACAGTCCCTCGTGGCTCTGAGCCACCTTCTCGACTGGAGACTCGGATCGTGCGCGGAAAGGACGTGGGCGACTCGTACAACTACGCGCCGCCCGAGGACGACGTCCTCGTCGATGCGCCCGTCGAGGAGCGGCGCGACACGATCGAGGACGGGCCGCTGCGATGCATCGACGTGCTCCATCGGACATACGTCTGGGACGGCGAGCGGGTCGAGACGCAGACGCGCTTCGAGCGGCGCGCGCACGAGCCGTTCGTCCGCATCCGGATCGACTTCGACAACCGGTGCGCAGACCAGCGCGTCCGCGTGCACGTCCCGCTGCTCGAGCCCGCCGACCGCTCGTTCGCGGAGGGGCAGTTCGCGATCGTCGAGCGCGGGCTCGAGCCGGAAGGCGGCTACGGCGAGGTTGCAATCCCGACCTACCCGGCGAGCGCGTTCGTGTCGGCCGGCGGCGTGACGCTCCTGCTCGACCACGTGACGGAGTACGAGCTCACCGGCGACGAGCTGGCGTTGACAGTGCTGCGCTCGACCGGGCTGATCAGCCGCAACGACCACCGGTGGCGCGAGGATCCTGCCGGCCCCTCGCTCCCGATCCCCGCCGCGCAACTGCACGGCCCCTGGAGCTTCTCCTTCGCCTACTACCCCGGCACGGACGATGCGCTCGTGCAGGCGGAGCGGTACCGCCACCCCTTCCTGACGGCAGCAGGCACGGCCACGGACGGCGACATGCGCGTCCAGGTCGGGTCCGAGCTCGCGGGCGAGCACGTCGCGCTGACAGCACTGCAACCGACCTTCGCGCGCGTGGTCAACATGAGCGACGAGGCCCGAGTTGCGAGGTTCGAGGGTCAGACGGTCGAGCTCGGGGCGTGGGACATTCGCACTTTGAAGCGGTAACCGCTTAACGCGACGTTCGCAAACCAGCTGAGCAAGCCGACGTCCGAACCTTCAATGCGGCTGTTCCTCTTCTGCGTCGTTGCGTGGCTCGTGCTCGCCGTGGCCGCGATCGCCTCGACAACGGGAAACTAGCGCCGCCTGCGAAAGAGCCCTGAGCGCGGCTCGTCGTCGGCGGGCTCCTCGCCGAGAGCACGCGCTCCGGCGAGCACGTCCGCCGCGCGTAGCGTCATCAGCTCCGACCGTTCGAGCTCCGACAGCTCGGCGCCCTCGATGCGCGCGAGCCGTAACGCCTGCGCATTCAACGCCTGCTCGAAGAGCGTGCGGACGAAGCGCGCGTTGCCGAAGCCCTCGCCGCGGCCGGCACCGGCCAGGATGCGCTGCAAGACCTCCTTCGCCGGGTCATCGAGCACGTATTCGTACTCGCCCGCCAGCTTCTCCGCGATCGCGACGAGCTCGCCCGTCGCGTAGTCCGGGAAGCTGATCTCGCGCGAGAAGCGCGAGCGCAGGCCGGGATTGGACTGCAGGAAGCGATGCATCAAGCGCGGATAGCCGGCGACGATCACCACGAGCCGGTGGCGGTAGTCCTCCATCCGCTTCAGCAGCGTCTCGATCGCCTCCGGCCCGAAGTCCTGGCGCTCGTCCCCCACGGCGAGTGCGTAGGCCTCGTCGATGAACAGCACGCCGTCGAGCGCCCGCCGGATCACGCGGTCGGTCTTGATCGCCGTCATCCCGACGTACTGACCGACGAGGCCGGCGCGGTCGACCTCGACGAGATGTCCGCGCCGCAGCAGGCCCATCGCCCGGTACATCTCGGCGAGCAGCCGTGCGACGGTCGTCTTGCCGGTCCCCGGATTGCCGAGGAACACGAGGTGCTGCGACGTCGCCACCTCGGGGAGCCCGTGCCGCTGCCGTTCGGCCTGGACCTGCAGGAAAGCGACGAGCGCCCGCACCTGCTCCTTGACCGTCTCGAGCCCGATCAGCGAGTCGAGCTCGGCCTGGAGCTCGGGCAGCGTCCGCACCGGCTCCGGCCGGCGCAGCTGGTCGGAGAGCCATTCACCCGGGTCGGGGCCGCCGGTCGTCGCGGAGATCCGCTCGCCCAGCACACGCAGGCCGCGGGCGACGTCCTCGAGCGGATTCCTGGCCATGCCTCGGATTGTGCCGCTCAACCGAGGGATCGTGCTCAAGCCGGCGGCGGGTAGCGCCGATTCGTTAACCTGGTTAACGAAATGCTCACCACCGCCAGCCTTGACACCACCGCCGTCGCCAACCGCCTCCGCCCCGTGCTCCTCAAGCTCAACCGGGAGCTGCGGCGCGAAATCCACTCCATCGGCGTGACCGGAGGACAGGTCTCTCTCCTCGTCCAGATCAAGTACAACCCCGGTATCGGGATGCGCGAGCTCGCGGCGCTCGAGCGCGTGTCGGTGCCCGGGATGTCGAAATTCGTTGCGCGCCTCGAGGAGGCGGGCCTCGTCCAGCGCGCTGCCGTCGCGGGGGATCAGCGCCGGGTCGGCCTCTCTCTGACGGCGGCGGGCCAGAAGGTCCTCC
>VAXY01000049.1 GCA_005885085.1 Actinomycetota bacterium
ATCCTCTCCGACCTCGTCCTGCCTCTGTTCGGCTCGATCGCCGGGTCGGAGTCGCTGCTCGTCGCATTCGACGAGGACTACGAGGCGCGCGCGCTGATGGCCGAGGCGGCGCACGGCACCGCGCCGTCGCTGCGCGGCAAGAACGTCGCGAATCCGATGGCGATGATCTTGGCCGGGGCGGCGCTGCTCGCAAACGGCCCCGGCGAGGCGCAGGAGGCCGGCCGCGCGATCCGCGAGGCGTGCCTCGAGGCCGTCGCACAGGGAATGCGCACAGCCGACCTCGGCGGGCACGCGGGCACCACGGAGTTCACCGACGAGGTGATCCGCCGCATGAAGTCCAAGCTGGAGGTCTGGGCCGCGCTCTAAATCGCCGCGGCCTCGGCGAAGGAAGGCGAACCTAGCCGGTTATGCGGCGCCGCCAAGTCGGCTGTAAAGACGGTCGCGCGAGCGAAGCTCGCACGACCTCTATGCGGCGCCGCCAAGTCGGCGCCTAGATCGCCGCGGCCTCGGCGAAGGCGCCCGCGCTCCACGCCTGCAGGAAGGCGGAGGCGATCGCCGGGTCGAACTGGGTACCCGAGCAGCGTTCGATCTCAGCCAGCGCGTGGAAGGTCGGCAGCGCGCGACGGTAGGGCCGCGTGGACGTCATCGCGTCGAAGGCGTCGACGACGGCGAGCAGCCGTGCTCCCTCGGGCACGTCCGGGCCCAGGCGCTTCGTCGGATAGCCGCGGCCGTCCCAGCGCTCGTGGTGGTACAGCACGAACGGCAGCGCGTCCTCTGCGTCCTCGACCGGGCCGATCAGATTCGCGCCGGCGCGCGGGTGCGTGCGGATCTCGTCCAGCTCCTGCGGGCTCAGCGGCCCACGCTTGCGCAGGATCCGCTCGGAGATCATCACCTTCCCGATGTCGTGCAGGCGTGCGCCGACTGCGAGCTGCCGCAGGCGCGCTTCGTCCCAGCCCATCCAGGCGGCGAGCCTGCCGGCGAGGTAGGTGACCCGCGCGCAGTGCGCGGCCGTCGACGGATCGCGGGCGGCTTGTGCGGAGGCGAGTGCGGCCAGCATCGGGCTGCCCCTCATTCCAGCCGCCGCGCGAAATCCCTTTAGCGCCAGATGCCCATGATCGGCCTCGCACCCGCGGAGTGGCCGAGGCGCGGCAGCCCCCAGGCCTGCTCGACGGTCCGCAGCAGGCCGTAGTGGTTCGTGAGGCCGCGAAACGCCGAGTGCCGGCGGACCGCTGTGCCGACCGCGAGCGCCGGAACGTGGCCGCCGCCGTGCGCGCTCGTCGTGCCCTCGTCGAAGACGACGAAGACGACCGTCCTGGGAACCTGCAAGAGCGGCCCCACCGTCTGTCGCAGCCAAGCGTCACCGACCGACACCGAGCAGTCGTGCATCGAGTGGCACAAGTCCGGAACGACCAGCGAGAAGTCCGGCAGCGCTCCCGCCTTGACGTCAGCGGCGAGCTCGGCCAGCGGAACGAGTCGTTGCCGACGCGGGCTCGACCCCGCAACCGAGCGGAAATACGCGAACGGGTCGTGCTTCTTTGCGTAGCGACCGCTGAACCCGCCCAGATAGCCACGCTCGGGGAGACCCTCGAGGTATGCCTTCCACGTCTGCCCCGCCGCTTCGAGTGTGTTGGCCAGGCTGCGCGCGTCGACCTCGCAGGTAACGCAGTCCGACGTGATTCCCTGGGTCGAGCCTGACACGAGCGCGAGGTAGTTCGGCAGGCTCGGATGCGTGACGCCGTAGTAGCGGGTCAGGCGTGCGTACGTGCGCGCGTACAGGTTGAACGTCGGCGCCGACCTGTTCCCGAGCACGCTGGCCGCCTCCTTGTTTTCGAAGACGACGACGATGACGTGCTCGAAGCTTGGGATCGGTTGGGCGGGGCGTGCAGCGCCGAACCCAAGGAACGCGAGCACGGCGGCGAGAAGCGTGACGCTTCTCATGCACGACCTTCGGCGACGCGGCGGCGCCAGAGGTGCAGCCCGGCGATCAGCAGCACGACGACGAGCGCAAGAGCGATCGCCGCATAGATGCCGTAGCGCGCAAGCGCGTCTGCCGCCGCCTTGCCTGCGAAGAAGGCGAGGAGTCCGACCGCAACGGCCCAGACGATCCCGCCGGCCGCGTTCCACCCGAGGAAGCGCCACCAGGTCATGCGCGTGATCCCGGCCATCCACGCGCCGGTGACGCGAACGCCGCCGAAGAAGCGCGCCAGGAAGACGGCCTTGCCGCCGTGACGCGCAAAGAAGCGTTCGCCCGCAGGCAGCAGACGGTCGGCGAAGCGTCCCAGGATCGCGTAGCGGTAGAGCAGGCGCCGGCCGCCTTCCCGTCCGAGCCAGTAGCCGATGTTGTCGCCGACGATCGCGCCGACGGCGGCGACAGTGATCACGCCCGTGATCGAGAGGTGGCCCTTCGAGGCGTAGACGGCGGCGGCGATCAGCGCGGTCTCGCCGGGGAGCCAGAGACCGGCGGATTCGAGCGTGACGATCGCGAACAGGAAGACGAGCCCGTAGTCCTCGATGAAGTGGGTCACGCGCACGGCAGGCTATCGGCGGCTCTGCCGGTGGCATGCGCGGATGTGGAGGTCGCGAGCACCAAGCCGGGGGCCGCACGCCGCGACATGCCGCCGGTAGAGCCGCATAAACTCGCCCCGTGCGCATCGGCGTCCCGCGGGAGCTCGAGCCAGGCGAGCGCCGAGTGGCACTCGTTCCCGACGCGGTTTCGCGGTTGGGAACAGGCGGCTTCGAGGTGTTCGTCGAGCCAGGCGCGGGCGCCGCCGCATCGTTCCCCGACAAGGCGTATGCCGAGGCCGGCGCCGACATCTCGAATTCGCCGTGGGAGGCCGACGGGGTCGTGAAGGTGCGCAAGCCGTCCGCCGAGGAGGTCGGCCGTCTGCGCGACGGACAGCTGCTCGTCGGTTTCCTCGAGCCGTTGACCGACCATCAGGGGATCGAGCGGCTCGCCGAACGCGGCGTGCACGCGTTCGCGATGGAGTCGATTCCCCGGATCACACGTGCGCAGCCGATGGATGCGCTCTCCTCGCAGGCGACGGTGTCGGGGTACAAGGCGGTGCTGCTCGCCGCCGAGCGCCTGCCGCGCTTCTTCCCGATGTTGATGACCGCCGCAGGCACGGTCGCACCCGCCAAGGTGCTCGTGCTGGGCGCGGGCGTCGCCGGACTGCAGGCGATCGCAACGGCGCACCGGCTCGGGGCGGTGGTCGCGGGCTTCGATGTCCGCCCGGTCGTCAAGGAGCAGGTCGAAAGTCTCGGTGCGACTTTCCTCGACCTCGGCATCCTGGGCGAGGAGACCGCCGGCGGCTACGCGCGTGAACTGACGGAGGAGGAGCAGCGCCGGCAGCAGGACGCGCTCGAGGGGCGCATCCCGGAGTACGACGTCGTGATCACGACCGCGCTCGTACCCGGCCGGGCGGCGCCCCGCCTGATCCCTGCCGGCGCCGTCGCCGGCATGCGGCCCGGCTCGGTGATCGTCGATCTCGCGGCAGAGGCGGGCGGAAACTGCGAGCTGACGCAGCCTGGCGAAATCGTCGAGCGCGAGAGCGTCACCCTGGTCGGCCTCACGAACGTGCCGTCGACGATGCCGTACCACGCGAGCCAGCTGTACGCGCGCAACGTCTCCGCCTTGCTGCAGCATCTCGCGCCCGAAGGCGAGCTCGCGCTCGACTGGGAGGACGAGATCACGGCCGGTGCATGCGTGACCCGGGAGCAGGCGGCGGCGTGAGCCACGGATTGCTGCTCACGTTCGAGATCACGATCCTCGTCCTGGCGATCTTCCTCGGCTTCGAGGTGATCTCGAAGGTGCCGACGCTACTGCACACGCCGCTGATGTCGGGGACGAATGCGATCCACGGAATCGTGATCGTCGGCGCGATGCTCGTCGCGGGGCTCGGCCACAAGGACACGCTGACGACGATCGTCGGGCTCGTCGCGGTCGTGCTGGCGTCCGCGAACGTCGTCGGCGGGTTCGTCGTCACCGACCGCATGCTCGAGATGTTCAAGAAGCGGGAGCGCAGAGAGCCGGACTCTTGAGCCGCGACGTCACGAACCTGCTCTATCTGATCACGATCGTGACGTTCATCCTGGCGTTGCGGTTCCTGTCGCATCCGACGACGGCCCGGCGCGGGAACTGGATCGGCGCGGTCGGGATGCTGGTCGCGATCGTGGTCACGTTCGCACAGCACGCCGTCGTCAGCTACTGGGAGATCGCAGTCGGGATGATTGTCGGCGGCTCCTTCGGCGCCGTTGCGGCCCGAAGAGTGCGCATGACGGCAATGCCGCAGATGGTGGCGCTCTTCAACGGCGTCGGCGGCGGCGCGGCTGCGCTGATCTCGCTGGCGGAGTTCCACAACCTCGCGCCCGACCCAGGCTCTCTGAAGACGGACATCAGCGCCTCGATCATGCTGTCGGCGATCATCGGCAGCATCTCGTTCGCGGGGTCGATGATCGCGTTCGCGAAACTGCAGGAGCTGATCCGCGGCCGGCCGATCGTCTATCCGCTGCAGCAGCCGACGAACGCGCTGGTGTTCGCGGCCGTGCTCGCCGCCGGCATCGCGATCGCGGCGGGCTCGGAGCAGCAGTGGCTGATCTGGGTGCTGGTCGCCGGGGCGGCGGTGTTCGGCGTGCTCTTCGTGCTGCCGATCGGCGGCGCCGACATGCCGGTGGTGATCTCGTTGCTGAACGCGTTCACCGGGCTGGCCGCCGCCGCGACGGGATTCGAGCTCGAGAACAACGTGTTGATCGTGAGCGGCATGCTCGTCGGCGCCTCGGGAACATTTCTGACGCTGATGATGGGCCGGGCGATGAACCGGTCGGTCGCAAACGTGCTCTTCGGCGCCTTCGGCCAACTCGCCCCTGCGGCGGCGGGCGGGGCGGTGGCGGGGGCTACGGACGGCCAGGTGCGCTCCGCAACCGCCGAGGACGTCGCCGTCATGCTTGCGTACGCGCACAAGGTGGTGTTCGTCCCAGGCTACGGGATGGCGGTGGCGCAGGCGCAGCACGACGTACACGCACTCGCCGCCCTGCTGGAGTCGCGCGGCGTCGAGGTCTCGTACGCGATCCATCCGGTCGCGGGCCGGATGCCGGGGCACATGAACGTCCTGCTCGCCGAGGCGAACGTGCCGTATCCGCAGTTGAAGGAGCTGGACGAGGCGAATGCCGAGTTTTCCCGCACCGACGTCGCGCTCGTGATCGGCGCCAACGACGTCGTCAACCCTGACGCACGGAACAACACGGCGAGCCCGATCTACGGGATGCCGATCCTCAACGTCGACAACGCGCAGCAGGTCGTGGTGCTGAAGCGCAGCATGAACCCGGGCTTCGCGGGCATCGACAATCCGCTCTTCCTGAACCCGAAGACGGTCATGCTCTTCGGGGACGCGAAGGAATCCGTCGACAAGCTGACCTCGTCCGTCAAGGCCGCCTGAGCGGCGAAGTCGGCGCCTGATTCTACGATTGCTCCGGTGATCGCGAAGGTTCTGTTCTGGACGTCGCTCGGGGCGCTCGCCTGGACGCAGGCCGGTTACCCGCTCGCGGCCGCACTGTTCGCGCGCGTGCGGGCCCGGCCCGTGCGCAAGGGCGACTTCACTCCCACCGTGAGTGTCGTCGTTGCCGCGCACAACGAGCAGGGCGTGATCCAGCGCAGGCTCGAGAACCTGCTTGCGCTCGACTATCCGGCCGATCGGTTCGACATCGTCGTCGCATCCGACGAGTCGACCGACCGCACGGACGAGCTCGTCGAAGCGGTCGCCGCGCGCGAGCCGCGGGTGCGGCTGCTCCGGTGCCCGCGAGGCGGCAAGGTCGCGGCGCAGAACCGCGCCGTACGCGAGACGGAAGGCGAGATCCTGGCCTTTTCGGATGCCAACGCCCAATGGAAGCCCGACGCGCTGCGACAGCTCGCCGGCAACTTCGCCGACCCCGATGTCGCCTACGTCTGCGGCGGTCACTTCAACGAAGCGGCGGACGGAACGAACCGCGAGGGGACATACTGGCGCTGGGAGGCGTGGCTGAGGCGAAACGAGTCGAGGCTCGGCTCGATCACCGGCGGCATCGGGCCGATCTACGCGGTCCGCCGAGCCGACTACGTCGACGTCGACCCGCGCTTCGGCCACGATCTCGCGCTGCCGTATCTGATGGTGCAGCACGGACGCCGCGCCGTCTTCGAGCCGGAGGCGATTGCGTGGGAGAAGCCGTCGCGCGACATCGAGGACGAATACCGCCGCAAGGTGCGGATGTTCGAGCACTGCTGGCTGATCGTTCTGCGCGGCAAGATGCTGCGCCGGCTCGGCCCGACGTATCTCGTCGAGGTCTTGTCGCACCGCCACCTGCGCTACGCGAGCGGTCTCCTGCATCTCGTGCTGCTCGGAGCATCTGTTGCACTCGTACGCGCGGGGCTCGTCTACCAGCTCGCGCTCGGCGCGCAGCTGCTCCTTTTCCTCGCCGCGGCGCTCGGCGTCGGCATCGCCCGTTACTACGTGCTGGTCACGTGGGCCACCGTCGTGTCGCTGGTGCGATACCTGCGTTTCGGCGTCCCGGCGGTGTGGGCGAAGGCCGAAGGGACACGGTGAACCGCGTGCTCGACGCAACCGTCGCGGGCCTCGGACTGGCCGTCGCAAGCCCGGCGCTCGCCCTTGCGGCGCTGGCGATCAAGCTCGACGACGGCGGGCCGGTGTTCTACCGCCAACGACGTGTGGGACTCAACGGCGAACCGTTCGAGCTGCTGAAGCTGCGGACGATGGAGGTCGGCGCAGAGCACAAGGGAGCCGGCTACGCGGTGAACGAGGGCGATCCGCGCATCACGCGGCCCGGACATATCCTCCGCCGGCTCTCGCTCGACGAGATTCCGCAGCTCTGGAACGTCGTTCGCGGTGACATGAGCCTCGTCGGGCCCCGCCCCACGCTCGCGTATCAGGTCGCCCGCTACACGCCGCGCCAACGGCGCCGACTCGAGGTCAAGCCGGGCATCACAGGCTGGGCCCAGGTCAACGGCCGCGCGCGGCTGCCCTGGGACGACCGCATCGAGCTCGACGTCTGGTATGTCGAGCACCGCTCGCCGTGGCTGGACCTGAAGATCCTCGCCCGTACTCCACGCGCACTGTTCGCCGGCACGTACAAGGGCGAGTCCGGCGGCTGGCGCGGATGATCCCGTTCTTCGGTGCGGAAGACGTTCGAGCGGCCGTCTCGCCCGAGCGCGCGCTCGAAGCGGTACGGGACGCGTTCATCGCATATGCCCGCGGCGAATGGACGATGCCACCGAAGGTGTATGTCCCCGCCTATCCGGCGGGCGACTTTCGCGCAATGCCCGCGCTCGGCGGGGGGCACGCGCTGCTCAAATGGGTCACCTCGTTTCCCGGTAACCCAGCTCAGGGATTGCCGACAGTGACGGGCCTCGTGCTCTTGTCGGACGCCTCGAACGGGATGCTCAAAGCGGTGCTGGACGCCGGCGCGGTCACGGCTCTGCGCACAGGCGCGGCAGCCGTCCTGGCGGCCGAGACGCTCGGTCGTGCCGAGGCGGACTCTGCAGCCGTGATCGGCGCCGGCGTCAACGGCGAAGCGGCGGCGAAGACGTTCACAGCACGCGGCCGCCGAGTTCTGATCTGGGACGTCGATCAAACCCGTGCGGAGGCCGTTGCCGCGCGAGTCGGCGGAGAGCCGGCGTCGAGCCGGGAGGAGGCGCTCGCGGCGGACCTGCTGGTGACGGTCACGCCGGGGCGCGAGATCGTGCTCGCCGAAGGATCCCTGCGGCCGGGGCAGCACGCGAGCCTGATGGGCGCCGACGGGCCCGGAAAGGCAGAGATCGCCGTCGAGGAGCTGGCGCGCGTGCGCGTCTTCTGCGACGACTGGGAGCAGGCTTCTCACAATGGCGATCTTGTTCACGCCGTAGAGGCGGCCGTCCTCACCCGCGAAGACGTGGCGCAGCTCGGCGACGTGCTCATCGGCACTGCCGAAGGGCGC
>VAXY01000050.1 GCA_005885085.1 Actinomycetota bacterium
CCTGGCCGAATCGTGCCCGCGGGCGCGAGGCGGGCAGGTCGTCGGCGTCATTTAAGGAAGCCTTCGTAGGAGCGCGCCATCATCTGCGACTCCATCTGGCGCATCGTGTCGAGCGCGACGCCGACGACGATCAGCACGGACGTGCCGCCGAGCGCGCGCGACGTCGCCTGGGAGAAGCCGCCGTACTTGATGAAGATGCTCGGCAGCACCGCGATTGCAGCCAGGTACAGCGAGCCCGGCAGCGTCAGACGGGTCAGCACGCGATCGAGGTACTGCGCCGTCGGCGCGCCGGGGCGGATGCCCGGGATGTACCCGCCGTAGCGCCGCAGGTTGTCGGCCTGGTCGACCGGGTTGAACTGGACTGCGGTGTAGAAATAGGTGAAGACGACGATCAGCACGCCCTCGAGGCCGATGTAGAGCAGCGACCCGTACGAGAAGTGCGCGTTGATCCAGCTCTGCGTCGCCGGGAAGAACTGCGCGATTGTCGGCGGGAACGCCATCACAGCCGCGGCGAAGATGACCGGGATGACGCCGGCCATGTTCACACGCAGCGGCATGTAGGTCGACCCGCCTGCGGTCTGCCTTCGGCCGACCATGCGTTTCGCGTACTGGATCGGGATCCGGCGCTGGCCCTCCTGGATGTAGACGACGGCGGCCACGATCCCGATCGCGATGAGCGGGAAGAACAGCCGCTCCATCGTGCCGCCGTTGTACCAGGCGGCGATTCCGGTCGGCGCAGACGACAGGATCGAGGCGAAGATCAGCAGCGAGATGCCGTTGCCGACGCCGCGCTTCGTGATCAGCTCGCCCATCCACATCAGCAGCGTCGTGCCGGCCGTAAGGGTGACGACGATCAGAACGATCCGGCCCGTGTCGGCCTGCAGGTTGCCCGCGCGCTTGAAGAGATACGCGTAGCCCGTCGCCTGCGCCGCGGCAAGGCCGACGGTCAGGTAGCGCGTGTACTGGTTGATCTTGGCGTAGCCGGACTCGCCTTCCTTCTGCAGCTGCTCGAGCTTCGGCACGACGACCGTCATCAGCTGGAGGATGATCGAGGCGGTGACGTACGGCATGATCCCGAGCGCGAAGAGCGCGAAGCGCGACAGCGCACCTCCGGAGAAGACGCTGAGCAGGCCGAGAATCGTGCCGCTGTGACCGTTGAAGTAGTCCTTGATCGTCTGCGAGTCGACACCGGGCGCCGGGATCCAGGAGCCGAGCCGGTAGAGCCCGAGGATCAGGAACGTGAACAGGAGCCGCTTCCGGAGCTCCGGGACGCGCCACGCATTGGCGAGCCAGGCGAACACCTATTCCTCCGCTGCCTCGGGGGCCTCTTCGCTGCGCGGCTCCTCGGCGGGCGCCGCTTTAGCGGCCGGCGGCTTCGGCTTGGCGTGCTTCGGCTTCTTGACCTTCGGCTCCCGCAACAGCGACACGGTGCCGCCTGCTGCCTCGACCTTCTCGCGCGCACTGGCCGAGATCGCGTGCACGCGCACGGTCAGCTTCTTCTTCAGCTCGCCGTTGCCGAGCAGCTTCACATCCGTCTTCGTGTTCTTCAGCAGTCCCTGCTCGACGAGCGACTCGGGAGTCACCTCGGCGCCGTCGGCGAAGCGGTCGAGCGAGCCGACGTTCACCGGAGCCGTCGACGTGCGGAACGGGCCGATCGGCATCGCGTCCTTCGACGTCGAGCCGCGCAGCTTGCCCATCCGCATGTAGATCGGCATCTGCCCGCCCTCGAAGCCCGCGCGCATCTTGTGCGAGCCCGAGCGCGACTTCTGGCCCTTGATCCCGCGTCCGGAATAGCGCCCTTTGCCGGAGCCCAAGCCGCGGCCGATGCGCTTGCGGGTCTTGCGGTCCTGGGCGGGCTTCAGCGACGAGAGGTTCAGGGGCTCAGCCATTCTCGACCTTCACCAGGTGGCGGACTTTCCGCAGCATGCCTGCGAGCACCGGCCCGTCGTCGTGCTCGGCGGTGCGGCCGATCTTGCCGAGCCCGAGTGCGCGGAGTGTGCCGCGGTGCCTCTGGGTCTCGCCGATCTGGCTACGTACCTGTGTTACCCGTACCTTCGCCATCGCTCGTCTCACTTTGTGGCTCAGAGCCACTAACTTCGGGCGCCTTGTAGGGAAGGACCTGGGAGATCGTCAGGCCGCGCATCTTCGCGACCTCATCGGGACGGCGGAGGCTCTTCAGGCCGTTCACGGTCGCCTTCGCCATGTTGATCGGGTTGGTCGTGCCGAGGCTCTTGGCGAGGATGTCGCGGATTCCGGCGAGCTCGAGCACGGCCCGCACGCCGCCGCCGGCGATCACGCCGGTTCCCTCGCTCGCCGGCCGCAACAGCACGCGCGCAGCGTCTGAGCGCCCGAGGATCTCGTGCGTGATCGTCGTCCCGTGCTTCGGCACGGTGAAGAGATTCTTCTTCGCGTCCTCGACCGCCTTCGTGATCGCGAGCGGCACCTCGCGTGCCTTGCCGTAGCCAACGCCGACGCGGTCGACCTCGTCGCCGATCACGACCAGCGCGGTGAACGAAAAGCGCCGGCCGCCCTTGACGACCTTGGCAACGCGGTTGATCTCGACCACGCGCTCCTTGAGCTCGCGGCTCTCCTCGCGCTCGATCACCTGCCGCTCGACAGGAGTGAACTCGGGCCTGGTGCTCAAAACTTCAGTCCCCCTTCGCGCGCCGCATCGGCCAGCGCCTTGACGCGTCCGTGGAAAAGGTAGCCGCCGCGGTCGAACACCACGCCCTCGACCTTGGCCGCCTTCGCGTTCTGTGCCAGCAGCTTGCCGACCTCGGCCGCCTGGGCCGTCTTGTTGCCCTTGAACGACTTCTTGACCTGCAGCCAGGTCGCGGACGTGATCGTCCGGCCGTTCGAATCGTCGACGAGCTGCGCGACGATCCCACGATTCGAGCGCGTGACGACGAGGCGCGGCCGACCGGCCGTTCCCGCAACCTTGCCGCGCACGCGGCGATGCCGCCGCTTGCGCGCGTCGCGAACCGTGAGCGTGCTCATGCCCGCTTGCCCACCTTCCGGCGCACGTATTCGCCCTGGTAGCGGATGCCCTTGCCCTTGTAGGGCTCGGGCGGACGTACCTTGCGGATCTCCGCCGAGATCTGGCCGACCTGCTGCTTGGCGACGCCCTTGACGACGATCTCCGTCGGGGTCGGCGCCTCGAAGGTGATTCCCTGCGGCGCCTTGATCACGACGGGATGCGAATAGCCGACGTCGAGGCGCAGGTCGACGCCCTGGATCGCGGCGCGATAGCCGACGCCCTGCAGCTCGAGGCGCTTCTCGAAGCCCTTGGTGACGCCCTCGACCATGTTCGCGATCAGCGTCCGCGTGAGGCCGTGGAGCGCGCGATCGTCGCCGCGTTCGGTCGGACGCGTCACGGTGATCACGCCTTCCGCCTGCTCGACCTTCATGCGCGCGGGGACGTCCTGCGTCAGCTCGCCGAGCGGGCCGTTGACCATCACGCGCCCGGGCGACAGCGACACGTTGACGCTGGCGGGCAGTTCGATGGGCTGTTTTCCGATTCGACTCATTCGCTCTTTACCAGACGAAGCACACGACTTCGCCGCCGATTCCCTTCTCTTCCGCGGTGCGTGCGGTGATCAGTCCAGTCGACGTCGACAGGATCGCCACGCCCATTCCGCCGAGCACGCGCGGCAGGCGGTCCTTGCCCGCATAGACACGGCGGCCGGGCTTGGACACCCGCTTGAGGTCGGTGATGATCCGCTCGCGGCTCCGGCCGTACTTCAGCTGGACGACCAGGGTATCGAAGCTCTCGCCCTTCTTGACATGGAAGTCGGAGATGTAGCCCTCCTCCTTGAGGATGCGGGCGATGCCCTCCTTCAGGCGCGAGGTCGGCATCTCGGTGGACTCGTGCAGCGCCTTGTTGGCGTTGCGGATGCGGGCGAGCATGTCGGCTACGGGATCGGTCATCATCTACATCACCAACTACTCTTGGTCATGCCCGGGATGACGCCCTGGTGCGCGAGGTCTCGGAGGCAGATCCGGCAGAGGCCGAACTTGCGGAAGACGGCGCGTGGGCGTCCGCAGCGGTTGCAGCGCGAGTAGTTCCGCACCTTGTACCGCGCCGGGCGGGATTGCTTGACGACGAGTGACGTCTTGGCCATGCGGTGCTATTGCTCCCTTCCGTCCGCCGCGAATGGCATGCCGAGGCCGCGCAGGAGCGCGAGCGCCTGCTCGTCCGTCTTCGCGGAGGTGGTAATCGCGACGTCGAGGCCGCGGACTTGCTGGATGTCGTCGTAGTTGATCTCGGGGAAGATGATCTGCTCGCGGATGCCGAGCGAGTAGTTGCCGCGGCCGTCGAACGAGCGCGGGCTGAGACCTCGGAAGTCGCGGATGCGGGGCAGTGCGATCGCGATCAGCCGGTCGAGGAACTCATACATGCGATCGCCGCGGATCGTGACCTTCGCGCCGATCGGCATCCCCTCACGGATCTTGAACTGCGCGATCGACTTGCGTGCCTTGCGCACCTGTGCGCGCTGCCCGGCGATCGTCGTCAGCTCCTCGAGCGCCGAGTCGAGCTGCTTCGCGTCGGTCTTCGCCTCTCCGACGCCCATGTTGAGGGTGATCTTCTCGATGTGCGGGACGTCCATCAGCGACGAGGCTCCGAGCTCGTCCTTCAGCCGGGGGCGCAGCTCCTGTTCGTACAGGACCTTCAGGCGCGGAGCGTACGAGGCGCGCGCCGCCTCCTTGCGGGCTTCGCGGACTCGAGTGGTGGTGCTCACCGGTCGATCTCCTCCCCGCAATCGGCGCGCTTGCAGACACGCACTTTGACCATCTCTCCGTGCGCCTCCCGCTCCTTCATCCCGACGCGGGTCGGCCGGTTGCAGACGGGACAGACGACCATCACGTTGGCGACCGGAACCGGCGAAGGCTTCTCGATCACGCCGCCCGGCGTCATGCCGGCAGCGCCCATGCGGCTCGTGTTCTGAATCGGCCGCGGCTTCGTGTGGCGCTTGACGAGGTTGAGGTTCTCGACGATCACCTTCCTGTCCTTCGGACGCGCGTCGATGACGCGGCCCTGCTTGCCGCGGTCCTTGCCGCTGAGGACGTGAACGAGATCACCCTTGTGAATTCTCATGGTGTGCGCCACTTAGAGCACCTCCGGCGCTAGGGAGACGATTTTCATGAAGTTCTTCTCGCGCAACTCCCTCGCGACCGGCCCGAAGATGCGAGTGCCTCGTGGATTGCGCTGGTTGTCGATGATCACCGCGGCGTTCTCGTCGAACGCGATCGTGGTGCCGTCCTCGCGGCCGTAGGCCTTCTTCGTGCGCACGACGACCGCCTGCACGACCTCGCCCTTCTTCACCGCACCCTGCGGCGTGGCCAGCTTGACCGTGCCGACGATGATGTCGCCCACCCGCGCGTAGCGGCGGTGCGAACCACCCTTGACGCGGATGCACAGGAGCTCGCGGGCGCCGGTGTTGTCGGCGACGCGCAGTCTGGACTCCTGCTGGATCATGAGTGGGTCACTTCGCAGCCTCCACGATCTGTACGAGCTTCCAGTGCTTCGTCTTCGACAGCGGACGCGTCTCGACGATGCGGACGATGTCGCCGACGTTCGCGCTGTTCTGCTCATCGTGTGCGTGGAACTTCGCGCTGCGGCGAACGACCTTCTTGTAGCGCGGATGCGCCTTGATCGTGTCGACCTTGACGACGATCGTCTTGTCCATCGCGCTGGAGACGACGACGCCGCGGCGCTCCTGGCGCCGGCCACGCTCGGACTCGGGCTTCGGCGTCCGGCTGATCGGCTTGCGCTCGGCCGGGCGCTCGCGCACGGGCTTCGAGCGCTGCCGGCGCTGCGCGCGCGGGACGTGCTTGCGCTTCTTCTTCTTCTCGGACACGGCTGCAGGCTCGGGCGCCGCCTCCTCCTCGGCGGGAGCCTCTGCCTCGGTTGCCTGTTCCTCGGCTGTCGGCTCTTCGGCAGGGGCCTCTTCGGCAGCCGGCTCTTCGGCAGGAGCCTCTTCGACAGCCTGAGCCTCGGGCGCAGCCTGCTCGGCCGCGGCCTCTTCGACCGGCTGTCCTTCGGTTGTCTCTTCGTTCTTCTCTTCCTCAGCCATATCTACCTCTGTCCCAGCTTCGCCTCGCGCTCGACGCGCACGGTGAGGATGCGCGCGATCTCGCGCTTCGCCAGCTTCAGCCGAGCGCTGTTCTCGAGCGCGCCGGTCGCCGACTGGAAGCGCAGGTTGAACAGCTCCTGGCGCCGGTCGTGCAACGCGTTCTCGAGCTCGTCGTCGGTCATGTCCCTCAAATCCCTAGCTTTCAAAGAGATCCGCCTCCCGCTTCACGAACTTGGTCCTCAGTGAGATCTTCGTGCCGGCAAGGCGGAGCGCTTCCTTCGCGAGCGGCTCCGGCACGCCGGCGAGCTCGAACATCACGCGGCCCGGCTTGATCACGGCGACCCAGTGCTCTGGCGAGCCCTTGCCTGATCCCATGCGCGTCTCCGCGGGCTTCTGCGTGGTCGGCTTGTCGGGGAAGACGTTGATCCAGACCTTGCCGCCGCGCTTGATCTTGCGCGTCATCGCGATTCGGGCCGCCTCGATCTGCCGGTTCGTGACCCAACCGGTCTCGAGCGCCTTCAGGCCGTAGTCGCCGAACTGCACGCTCGTCTGCCCCTTCGCGTAGCCGCGGCGGCGGCCGCGCTGGTACTTGCGGAACTTCGTCTTCTTCGGGAGCAGCATCAGCTACCGCCGTCCTTCTTCGTGCGGCGCTTGGACGCCTTCGCCGCGTCCTCGCTCTTCTCTTTCTTGCTCGGGTCTTCGGTTTGCTGCTTGGGCGTTGTCGAATCGGGAGCGTCCGCCACGGGCGCCGGGGTCGTCTCGACCTGCGGCTCGACCGTCGGCTGCTCGCGGCCCTCCGCGGACGTCGCGGTCTCGTCGGTGCGTGGCCGCTCGACGTTGTCCTGGCTGCGCGCGCGGTCGCGCGGCGCGCCCCGGCCGCCGCGTCCACCGGCACCACCGCGACCGCGGCGGGACGGACGCACGGGGCCGAGCCCCTCACGGTCACGCTGGCGGTCGCGGCCGCTCTCGCGGGACGCGCCGAGGCCTTCCACGTTCGCCCGCCGGCGGCGTGCCTGGTCCTGCTCGCCGAGGCGCACGTCCTTCTCGGTGTCGAGGCCGCCGTAGCCCTCCGGCATGATCTCGCCCTTGTTGATCCAAACCTTCACGCCGATCCGGCCGAAGGTCGTCTTCGCCTCGACGAAGCCGTAGTCGATGTCGGCGCGGATCGTGTGCAGCGGGACGCGGCCCTCGGAGTAGGCCTCCGAGCGGCTCATCTCGGTGCCGCCCAGGCGGCCACCGCACTGGATCCGCACGCCTTTCGCGCCGGAGCGAACGCCGGACGCGAGCGCGCGCTTCATCGCCCGCCGGAAGCTGACGCGGTTCTGCAGCTGCTCCGCGATCGACTGCGCGACGAGCTTGGCGTCGAGCTCGGGACGCTTGATCTCGTTGATGTTGATGTGGACGTTCTTCTTGGTGATCGCGTGCAGCTCTTTGCGCAGCGCGTCGACCTCGACACCGGACTTGC
>VAXY01000051.1 GCA_005885085.1 Actinomycetota bacterium
CGGTGCACGAGCAGGAACGGGCTCGACACGAAAAACGCTGCGATCGCGAGCACGACAGCAGAAGCGAGCCTGCTCCAGCGTCCCCACCCGGCCGCGACGAGCGGAACGAGCAGGAACACGCCGGGGTACTTGAACCCGGTCGCCAATCCGACGGCGGCGCCGGCGAGCTCGATCCTTCCCTTCACCATCAGAGCGAGCGCCACGGCGACGCCGAGCGTGAGCGGGACGTCGGTCACTGCCGCGCGCGAGTACATGACGTGGATCGTGCAGACTGCGACGACCGCGGCCGCCACGACGCCCGTTCCGTAGGCGCGCCGGCCGAGCCACCAGGCCGCGGCGATCGCAGCCAGCCCGAGAAAAATCGCGACGATCCGCGCCGTCAGGTAGGAGGGGTGGTCCTGCCATGCCTGAAACGGCGCGTTGACGTACATCAGGAGGGTCGGGTAGTCGAACCAGTGTGGATCGCCGCCCCCGCCGTGCACGAGCTTCCACGCCCGCGGGACGATCGACTGCTCGTCCGGGTTCAAGAGGTTGCCGAACGGCAGCCCGTACTGGATGCCGACGGCACGCAGCAGCGCCGCGCCGGCCAGGATCGCCGCGAGCGCGGTGCCCTTCCCACCCCACTGGGTCGCGGCCCAGCGGTCGAAAGGACGTCTAGACCGGCGGCGGGGCGTCGCCGACGAGCTCGGCGACGTTGCGCGCTCCGACGATGACCGCATCGACTCCCGCTCGCTCGAGCTCGATCACCTGCTCGCGATCCGACACCGGCACCTCGGCGACGGCCAGCTTCCCGGCCGGAAGGTCCGGCAACAGGTCCAGAGCATGGCGCAGCGCGTCGGCGTCGTCCTCCTCGCCCAACGAGAAGAGGAGGATCTCGGGATCGAGCCGTTCGAGAGCCAGCTCGAGCTGCTCCTCGCTCCGCACCTCGACGACGCAGTCGAGCCCCAGCTCGAGCGCTTCCGCATGCTGGCGGGCGAGCCAGTCCCCGTCCTCGCCGGCGGCCTCGACCGAGATCACCCACGCGTCGGCGCCGGCCAAGACAGCCTCGGACGGAGAGCCCGAGGTGCGCCAGAGAACCGGCAGCTCGGTCACGTCGCGCAGGTCTGAGATCGCCCTCTCGATCGCGACAGCCTCGGCGCCCTGCGACGCAGCCGCACGGGCCGCGTCCGCGTCGGCGACGTCGACGATCACTGAGATGCCGTCTCCTTCGGAGATCGCCTGGCTGAACCTCACGCGGGAAGTATCTCTACTGGCCGACGGGATGCCAGACGGTCTTGAGCTCGAGGAAGGAGGCGATCTCCCAAGGGCTCTGCGCATCCGGGTCGCCGTGGACGACGCGCTTGACGTTGTCCGCCGCAGCGCGCTCGAGCTCCGGGGAGTCCCCGTCCGCGCCGGTGACGTCGAGCGCGTTGACGTCCATGTGCGACGCGAGCCACGGCGCCAGCTCGGCCCGGCGTCCGGTGAGGAGATTGACCACGCCGCCGGGAACGTCCGAGGTCGCCAGGGCTTCCGCCAGCTCGATCGCGGCGAGCGGATGCGTCTCCGACGCGAGCGCGACGACCGCGTTCCCGCCGGTCAGCGCCGGCAGCACGCGAGACACGAGCCCGAGGAGCGGCGGCTCGTCCGGGGCGATCACCCCGACGACGCCGGTGGGTTCGGGGACGGTGAAGTTGAAGTACGGGCCGGCGACGGGATTCGACGAGCCGAGCACTTGTGCGAGCTTGTCCGCCCACCCCGCGTACCAGACGATGCGATCGACCGCGCGCTCGACCTCGGGCCGTCCGGTGCACAGGCCGGCGAACTCGGCCGTGCGCGCCTCGATCATCTCCGCGACCCGGTAGAGAATCTGGCCGCGGTTGTATGCCGTCATCCCCGCCCACTTCGGCAGCGTGCCGCGGGCGGCACGAACGGCGTCCCGCACATCCTTGCGCGATGCGCGGGCGACGTTCTGGCCCTCGGCCTCGTACGTGCGGCCCGACTCGGAGCGCGGGAACGCCCCCCCGATGAACAGCTTGTAGGTTTTTTTGACCGGAAGTCGGGTCATGTCAGGTCCAGGTACGGCTCGAGACCGTGCCGGCCGCCCTCGCGGCCGAAACCGGACTCCTTGTAGCCGCCGAACGGGGAGCTCGGGTCGAAACGGTTGTAGGTGTTGGCCCAGACGACGCCGGCGCGCAGCCGTTCCGCCATCCAGAGGATGCGCGATCCCTTCTCCGTCCAGACACCGGCGCTGAGCCCGTAGGGCGTGTTGTTGGCCTTCTCGACCGCCTCGTCCGGCGTGCGGAACGTGAGGATGGAGAGCACGGGCCCGAAGATCTCCTCCTGCGCGATCCGATAGCTCTGCGCGACGTTCGTGAAGACGGTCGGCGCGAACCAATAGCCCTGCTCCGGCAGCCGGCACGGCGGCTGGTAGATCTCCGCGCCCTCCTCGGCGCCCGAGGCGACGAGCTCCTGGATCTTGTCGAGCTGCTGTTTGGAGTTGATCGCGCCGACGCCGGTGTTCTTGTCGAGCGGGTCCCCGACACGCAGCGTCGTCAACCGCCGCTTCAGCTTCTCGACGACGGGCTCGTAGATCGACTCCTGCACGAGCAGGCGCGAGCCGGCACAGCAGACATGGCCCTGGTTGAAGTAGATGCCGTTGATGATCCCCTCGACGGCCTGGTCGAGCGCGGCGTCGTCGAAGATGATGTTGGCCGCCTTGCCGCCGAGCTCGAGCGTCAGCTTCTTGCCGGTGCCGGCGAGCTCGCGCTGGATCGCCTTGCCGACGTCCGTCGAGCCGGTGAACGCGACCTTGTCGACGCCGTCTGACTTGACGATCTCGGCGCCGGTGCGGCCGTCGCCGGTGACGATGTTGACGACGCCGGGCGGCAGCTCCGCCTGGCGCAGCACGTCGCAGAAGAGGAGCGCGGACAGCGGAGTGGTCTCGGCGGGCTTCAGCACGACCGTGTTCCCAGCCGCCAGTGCCGGCGCGATCTTCCACGCGAGCATCAGCAACGGAAAGTTCCACGGAATGATCTGCCCGGCGACGCCGATCGGGCGCGGTTTTCGGTTCGGGAACGCGTACTCGAGCTTGTCCGCCCAGCCGGCGTAATAGAAGAAGTGCGCCGCGGAGAGCGGCAGGTCGACGTCGCGGGATTCCTTGATCGGCTTGCCCCCGTTCAGCGATTCCAGCACGGCGAACTCGCGCGATCGTTCCTGCAGGATTCGTGCAATCCGGAACAGGTACTTCGCGCGTTCGGAGGGCGAGACGTCGGACCACCCGTTCGCGTAGGCCTCGCGCGCCGCGTCGACCGCAGCCTGCACTTCCTCGGGCGTCGCCTGCCCGACCTCGGCCAGCGGCTCCTCGGTCGCCGGCGAGATCGTCGTGTACGTCTCGCGCGCCTCCAGCCACTCGCCGCCCACGTAGTGGCCGTAGCGGTCCTGCAGCGTGACGAGGTCGCGCGCCTCGGGCGCCGACGCGTAGGTCCATTCGGACGGGACCGGCGCGCGATCCTGCTTTCGCTCGAGCTCAGTCAACGGTGAAGTAGTCCGGGCTTTGGTACGTGCCCGTCTTCTCCTTCCGGAGCTGCATCAGCACGTCGTTCAGGAGCGAGGAGGCGCCGAGCCGGTACAGGTCCGGCGTCAGCCAGCCCGGCCCGAGCGTCTCGTGCAGCTGCACGAGGTACTGCACCGCCTGCTTCGCCTGGCGGATTCCACCGGCGGGCTTCATCCCCACCATGCGGCCGGTCTCCTCGTGGACGTCGCGGATCGCCTCGAGCATGCAGAGCGTCACCGGCAGCGTCGCCGCGCCCGGAAGCTTCCCGGTCGAGGTCTTGATGAAGTCGGCGCCAGCCGCCATCGCGAGCAGCGACGCCCGCCGGACGTTGTCGTACGTGCCGAGCTCCGCCACTTCGAGGATGACCTTCAGATGGGCGTCGCCGGAGGTCTCCTTGACCTGGACGATCTCGTCGTAGACCTTCGCGTAGCGGCCGGAGAGGAAGGCGCCGCGGTCGATCACCATGTCGACCTCGTCGGCGCCGTGCTCCACGACCCAGCGCACCTCGTCGAGCTTCGCCTCGAGCGGCGACTGTCCCGAGGGAAATGCTGTTGCGACCGACGCGACCTTCACGCTCGAGCCCTCGACCCGCTGCACCGCAGTCGGAACGAGGTTCGGATAGACGCAGATCGCCGCGACGGACGGCACGCTCGGGTCGCCGGGATCGGGCCGGATCGCCTTCGAGGCCAGCGCGGCGACCTTGCCGGGCGTGTCCTGCCCCTCGAGCGTGGTCAGGTCCATCATCCGCACGGCCAGGTCGAGCGCGAACACCTTCGCCTCGCGCTTGATCGAGCGCTTCGCCAGTGACGCAGCGCGCTCCTCGAGCGCGACCGCGTCGACGGAGCCGATCCGGGGCAATCTCGGCTCGAGGGGAAGCTCGAATCCGCGTGGCAGAACGGGCGCCTGCGCCATGCGTTGAGTGTAGCTCCCGGCCGTCTGCGGAACGCAGCGCCCGTGGAGGAGATCCGCGTCACCGATTGGAGCGAGTTGCACGAGCAGCTCTACGCCGACTCGTGGAACGAGAAACTCGGGTTGCACCGCTCCAACTTCGCGTTCCGCGGCCGTCCGTTGGCGACCGACGACCTCGCCACCAGCCTCGCACGCCTCGGCGGCGACGCCCGCGCGATCGAGCGTCCGTTGCTACGGCATTTCCGGAAGTACGCCGCACGAGATGCGGTGCCGGTCGACTCGACGTGGAATTGGCTCGCGCTCGCACAGCACCACGCGCTGCCTACCCGGTTGCTCGACTGGACGTACTCGCCGTACATCGCGCTGCACTTCGCGACCGCGAGACGGGAGGTGTTCGACCGGGACGGAGCCGTGTGGATGGTCGACTACGTTCGGGCCCACCAGCTCGCGCCGCGCGCACTGCGCGGGCAGCTCGAGCGTGAAGCGGCAAACGTGTTCACGACGGAGATGATCAGCGCAGTTGCGGCGGACTTCGACGATCTCGGCAAGCTCGACGGCGACTTCGTCGTCTTCGTCGAGCCGCCCTCGTTCGACGAGCGCATCGTCAACCAGTACGCGCTCTTTTCGCTGATGTCGCGCGCGGACGCGTCGCTCGACGCATGGCTGGACGCACATCCGGAGGTGACGCGGAAGCTCGTCATTCCGGCAGAGCTGAAATGGGAGGTCCGCGACAAGCTCGACCAGGCGAACATCACGGAGCGCGTCCTCTTTCCCGGCCTCGACGGCCTCTCGCGGTGGCTTGCCCGTTACTACGCGCCGCGAAGATGAACGGCTGGGGTCAGACCCATAAGGGGTCTGACCCCAGCCTTTGGTTCTACGGCGTCGCCTTGGCGAAGTAGATCTCGAGGTTGAAGGGCTGCGGTGCCGCGACCCCGGTCCAGGTCATTCCGGCGAAAGCGTTGGTCGAGACGATGCCGTTGTAGTCGCCGATGAACGGCCGGAAGGGCGCAGTTGAGCTCGGCACGCCCCAGGTCGACGGGTCGAACCCCGCAGTGCCGACGCGGAAGTGGTTCCACGTCGCGCCGCCGTCGGAGCTCGTCGCGTACGTCAGGTCGACGAGCTGGTTCGACGTGTACTCGCGGTCGTAGAACGAGACGTCGTAGCGCCCGTTCGGCGCGATGCCGAGCTCACCCATGAACTGATCGGCCGGCGCGGCGGCGATCGCCTGCGGAGCCGTCCACTGGGTGAGGTCACTCGCCGAGGCCGAGGTCACGTACATCTGCCCGTACAACCCGGCGATGTCGGCGTAGGCCACGACCAGCCGGTTGCGCGAGCTGTCGAATGCCGGCGAGGGATACGTGCCGCCGGCGCGGAACTGGCCGCCGGAGATGTTGAAGCAGTAGGGCGGGTAGACGCAGACCGGGTTCACGAGCGTCGCGAACTGGATCGGCGTCGACCACGTCGTACCGCCGTTCGTCGACTTGGAAACGTAGAAGACCGTGCCCTTCCCGCCCTGCAGACCGTTGTCGAAGGTCAGGTAGGCGTCTCCGTTCGGGCCCGTGACGATCCGCTGGTCCTGGTTGTTGCGGATGTTCCCGGAGGTCACCTTCACCGGCGCCGAGAACGATTGCCCGCCGTTCGTCGAGGTCGCGACGAGCACCGGCGAGTGCGTCCCTTGCAGGCCGTCGAACTGGGCCCACGTGACGTAGATGCGGCCGCTCGCGTCGACGTGCACCGACTCGTGGTCGGGGAACTGGCCGTTGCCGCCTTTCGTCTTGCCCTTGCCGTTCCAGGTCGAGATCGGCGTGAGGCCCGTCGTCTGCCAGGTGATGCCGGTGGACGTGACCGTCCCCCGGTTCAGCAACAGCTGAGCCTGATACGGCGGCGTGAAGTTGAACGCCTGGCAGACGAAGTACGCCCTCGTGCCGTCCGGGCTGAACGCGACCACAGGGTCGCCGCCCGCGTCGTACGCCCCGGTGCCGGGCACGTCCGGATTGTTCGTGAACTTCGTCACTCCCGGCAGGTAGCCCTCCGGCAGCGCTCCCGTCCAAGAGGCCCCGCCGTCGGCGCTGACGTACATGCCGCAGCCGTCGTTGTACTCCCAGTCGTTGGAGCCGGACAACAGGATGTTCGGGTTGGCCGGGTCGACCGCGAGCGGCGTCTCGTTTTGAGACGTGCCGTCGCGGGTCACGTTGACTGGAGCGCCGATCGTCGTCGCTCCGGCGGCTCGTGCGCCGATCGCCGCGAGGGCGACCAGCATCACGACCGCCAACAGGCGGATAGTCGGGCTCAAGATCTCTCCTCCCCTAGAAAGTCCCTGGTCGGGCGAGTCTATGCCTTTCGATATTTCGCTAGATGCCGAGGCGTTGGAGCAGCGCCTCGTCGCGGCGCCAGCGCGGCTTCACCTTCACGCGCAGCTCGAGGAAGACCGGATGGCCGAGAAGCAGCTCGATCTCCGGTCGCGCGCTCTTGCCGATTTCCCGGATCTTCGTCCCCCCTTTGCCGATCACGATCTGCTTCTGCGAGTCGGTCTCGACGAGGACGTCGGCGCGGACGACCTTGTCGCCGATCTCCTCCACCTCGACCGTGATCGCGTGCGGTACCTCGTCCTTCGTCAGGCGGAGCGCCTGCTCGCGCACCAGCTCGGCGACTTGCACCTCGACGGGCACGTCGCTGCTCTGCTCCTGCGGGTAGTACCGCGGCCCCTCCGGCAGCAGTGCGACGAGCTCCTCCCGCAGCTCGGCGACGCCGTCGCCGGTCTTCGCGCTGACCGGATGCAGCGCATGGAAGTCGCCGAGCTTCGAGGCGGTCTCCATCTGCGTCGCGATGTGCCCGCCCTTGAGCCGGTCGACCTTGTTCAGCGCGATCACGACGGGAACGCCCCGCTCGAACACCCGGCGGGCGACGAAGCGGTCGCCCGCGCCGATGCGCTCGCGCGCCGACAGCACGAGCAAGACCGCCTCGACGTCCTCGAACGCCGCGTCGACGGTCCGCTGCATGTGCTCGGTCAGCGGGTCGAGCGGGCGCTGGAAGCCCGGCAGGTCTGCGAGCACGAGCTGGTGGTCGTCGCCGTTCGCGATCCCGAAGATCCGCCGGCGGGTCGTCTGCGGCTTGTCCGAGACGATCGCGACCTTGCCGCCGCAGAGCGCGTTGACGAGGGTGGACTTGCCGACGTTCGGCCGTCCCGCAACGGCCACGAAGCCCGACCTCAAGCGGGCAGGTCCCACGTGTCGGGCAGCAGCTCCGCCGCCGAGTACGTGGCGAGGTCGCCTTGCGCGTTCAGGAACGTGACCTCCTCGACCCCGAACTCGTACAGCCACTGCCGGCAACCGCCGCACGGCGAGGCCGTGATCCCGATCGCCGCGATGTCGCCGGGCCGGTAGCCCTCGCTCACCGCCTGGACGAGCGCCG
>VAXY01000007.1:0-17720 GCA_005885085.1 Actinomycetota bacterium
TGCGGAGTTCCTCAGCGATCGGCCAAGTCTACGTTCGGCCGCCAGAGCAGCGTGGCGAGGGCGACCGTGCCGATCCAGACCGTGGCGGCGAGGAACACGTGCGCGAGCACAAGGCCCCACGGAAGGTGCGTGCGCCACTGCAGCTCCCCCAGCCCCATCTGCCCGAGCAGGACGACGAAGACTCCTGCGCCGAGCGCGAACAGTCGCGGCGAGCGGTCGCGTCGCGCACCGAGGTAGCCGAGGCTGAACAGGAAGGTGCACAGGAAGATCCCGACGACCAGGGCGTGCGCGTAGACCACCGGCTGGAGCCTGCCGAGCCGGTCGATGTCCTGCGCCTTGCCGCCACCCGAGTGAGGGCCGGCCGCCGTCGCCAACGAACCGCTCACGATCAGCACGAAGCACGCCACTACGAAAGCGAGCCCAAGGCGGCGCAGCTCGAGCGGCACGAGCGGCTCGACCCGGCCGACCTGTGCGGAGCGAACCTCGAGCGCAAGCACCGTCGCGCCGCCCAGTAACGCGATCGACAGCAGCAGGTGCAGCATCACGATCGGCCAGCGCAGGTCGCTGGCGACCGCGAGCAGACCGATCGGCGCCTGCAACAGCGTCCCGAGGAAGATCACGAGCGACAGCTGAACGAGCCGACGCGAGAGCGCAGGCGTGCGGCGCGCGGCGAGCCAGGCGAGCAGCGCGACGGCAATGGTGACGGCGCCGAACAGCCGGTTGCCGAACTCGATGTAGGCGTGGCCGTTCTTGGCGGGCAACGGATGGCCCTTCTCGCAGCCCGGCCAGTGGCGGCAACCGAGCCCCGAATTCGTCAGGCGGACCGCGGCACCCGTGACGACGATCAGCCACAACGCGCCGAGCTGCGCGAGGGAAACGGGCAGGAACTGGGCGGGAGAGAGGACGAAGCCGCGGAGGCGGGCGAGCGCCGTCGGTTGGGCGTTCACTCCGAGAACTTTAGTGCCCCTCCCAGCAATGCTTGTCGGTCTCTAGCCAGCGACCTAACAGCATCACTGGCAGGGGCACTAGAGAGGGTCGAGCAGCGCCGGGTATCCGTCGGCACCGTCGAACGGCGTCGGCCGCGAGCCGAGGAACAGCGGCCGGTCGGCCGCGTTGAGCAGCACGGGCATCATGTCCGGCCCGCGCAGATGACCGAAGATTCCCTCCGCGCAGGTCGACTCGCCGAAGACCTCTACACCATCGGCCCGCACGCCGGGTCCGGCGACCACGAACGGCACCGGATCACCGGAATGGATCACGTCGGGAAAGGCGGGTGTGGCGTGATCGCCGGTGACGCAGACGATCGCGGCGTGCGTCGGGAGGTCGTCGAACGCGGAGTCGAGCGTCTCGATCACCGTCCGCTTCTGGCGAGGATCTTTCGTATGCCCGGCCGCGTCGGCGCTCTTGACATGGCAGAAGACGAACGTGTCGCCCGCGTCGAGCCGCTCGCGCGCGATCGCGATCCGACCGCGCAGGTCGCCGGCCGCATCGTCGCGCTCTCCGGCTCGTCGCGCGGTTCGAGCCCGACTGCCCGGCCTAGCCCGCGCAGAAACGCCGAGCCGGCGACGAACGTCCCGCGCAGGCCGTGTCGCTGCTCGAACGTCGGTATGTCGCGCGGACGGCCCCACCACTTGAGCGTGATCACGTTGAACCGCTCCCCTTCGAGACGTCGCATTACCGCGCGGCTCCATTCCTCGGCCGCGCGTGCCGTCGGCTCCGCCTCCGCAACGAGCGGTTGCGGGCGCAGGACGGGATGACGGTCGCGGAAGAACGCGTCGCTGTCGGTGACGCGCTCGTCGGCGCCCCCCGAAACGCGCAGCACGGCCTCCCCGCGCCAGACATGCGAGAGCGAGAACGTCAGGCCGTGCACCGTGATCCCGTCACACTTCGCCACGAGCCGCTCGGCCTCTTCTGCGTCAAGGTCCGGGTCGGGCCGGCCGGTCAGCCACCAACTGTCGTCGCGGCGTTCCGCCGGGCGCAACGCCGCGTACGCGAAAACGTGCTCGTCGCTGACGTCCTGGCCGCGGCCGAGCGCCTCGAAGACTGCGCGTCCGGGAAACTCGTCCGGACGGTACCCGAGCATCGACCAGTGCGCGACCTCGCTCGACGGCGCCCGCCCCGGGCCCACGGCGTAGAGCACGCCGCACGAGCCCGACTCGCACAGCCGATCGAGATTCGGCGTCACGGCGGCCTCGAGCCCACTCTGTCCCCCGAGCGAGTCGTGGGCGCGGTCGGCGAGCCCGTCCAGCAGCAGGACGACGATCGGGTGCACTCAGGCGGGAACTCGGTCCAGCGACCGGATCACCCGCACGACGCCGGGAGGAACGAGCGACTCCCAGTCCTCACCGGACCTCATCGCCGCACGCACGTCGGCGCCCGAGATCTCCTTCTCCACTCCCTCGTCGAGGATGAAGATGTCGTAACCGGCGTCACGCATGCGTTCGAGCTTCGTCCCGCCCCACTCCGAGAACAGACGCAGGAATTGCGTAACGCCGGCGGGCACGTATGCGGACCACAACTCGGGCTCGTTGACGGGAAACGGGATCACGTGCGCCTGAATCCCCTCGTCGTGCGCGACCTCGGCAACCATCAGCAGACGCTCGACGTATGAGAACGGATTCGATTCCGGTAGATGCCGCAGAGGATCGCTCGACTCCTCCTTGATACGGGTCGGATCCGGGTTCGTGATCCCGACGAAGACGGCGTCCGAGCGAGCGGCCGCGCCGCGCAGGTACTCGAGATGTCCGTTGTGGAAGGGCTGGAAGCGCCCGTGAATCATCCACAGGCTCACTCGACTGCGACTCCGGCGCCCTCCTCCACGCGGCCGATGCGGCGGATGAACAGCTTGCGTGAGCTGAACTCGGCCTCCAATGCAGGGCCTCGCTCGGCCGGGACGGAGACGAGCAGTCCGCCCGCCGTCTGCGGGTCGTAGCCGAGCGCCTCGAGCGTGCTCGGCAACCCGTTCGTCGTCACGTGCGCGGACGCGAAGTCGCGGTTGCGCGGATCGCCGCTCGTGCGGACGCCTTTACGTGCGAGATCGAGTGCGCCGTCGATCGCCGGAAAGCGCTCAGACTCGAGCTTGATCTGGACACCGCTGCGCTCGGCGACCTCGTGGGCGTGACCGAAGAGGCCGAACCCGGTCACGTCCGTGACGGCGTTCGGCTCTGAGGCGCGCAGGACGTCGGCCGCGTCCTTGTTCAGCGTACGCATCCAGCGGATCGCCCGCGTCAACTGCATGTTCAGCCCGGTCCCGAGTGGCTTCGTCAGGAAGAGCGCGTCGCCCGGCCGCGCACCGTTCTTGGGCCAGATGCCGTCCGGGTGCACCGTGCCGACCACGGCGAGGCCGTATTTCGGCTCGGCGTCGCGGATCGTGTGCCCGCCCGCCAGCAGTCCGCCGGAGGCGCGCACCTGCTGCTCCGCGGCCGCGAAGATCGCGCCGAGCATCTCCATCGGCAGCTCCTCCGGGAACGCTGCGATCGACAGCGCGAGCAACGGCACCCCTCCCATCGCGAAGACGTCGTTGAGCGCGTTCGTGGCGGCGATCGCGCCGTAGTCGCCGGGGTCGTCGACGACCGGTGGGAAGAAGTCGAGCGTGAAGACCAACGCACGCTCGTCGTCGAGCCGGTAGACCGCGGCGTCGTCCGCCGGCGCAAGCCCGACGAGCAGGTTCTCCGCCTCGACGGGCACGAACCCGGCCAGGAGCTCCTCGAGGCGCGCCGCCGAATACTTCGCGGCGCAGCCGCCACACGAGGCGAGATCTGTCAGTTTCACGCGTCCGGTCTCGATGTCCACGGCGAGTCCTCCTGACCTTGAACCGGGAAGGGTAGGGATCTAGACGGGTTTCGTCTACAGACTCCGGTCGGTTCAAACCTGTTACGAACCGGAGACGCCGCATATTCCCGAGTCAGAAGGGCGGCGGCGACGCCTTAGCGCCGCCGCCGTCAGGGGAGAGGAGGAGCCTTGACGGTTCCCCCGCCCCTTGGTTCTGCATGTGCGGCGGGTCACCTTCTCAGTTGCAAAGATGGCTCATGGAGCGGGCTGCGCTTGTCACGGGCGGTTCGTCCGGTATCGGCCTCGCGATCGGACGCAGCTTGCGAGCGGAAGATTTCGACCTGACCCTCGTCGGTCGGACGCGCGAGAAGGTCGAAGCTGCTGCGGAGGAGCTCGGAGCCTTCGGGGTGGTCGCCGACCTCTCTCGAGAAGACAACTGCCGCACCATCGTCGAGCAGCATCGCAACCGCCACGGCCGGCTCGACGTACTCGTCAACTCCGCGGGCATGGGTGTCGCCGGGCCGATCGACGAGCTCCAACCTGCGTGCAGTGATGCTTGTGACCGCGGCGGCCTTGCCGCTGCTGCGCGAAGCGCGCGGCTTGGTGGTGAGCCTCGCGTCAGTCGCTGGGACGATCCCTTCCCCCAACCTGCCCGTGTACGGAGCCGCAAAGGCAGCCGTGATCCAGTTCACGAAGACGATCAACCGAGCCGAGGAGAAGCACGGTGTACGCGCGACGGCAATCAGCCCCGGTTTCGTCGACACGCCGATGACCGACTTCGCGCCGGTGCCGAAGGAGCGGATGATCCGCGCCGAGGACTGCGCGGAGATCGTGCGCCTCCTGCTCCGTCTCAGCCCGTATGCCCGCATCCCGCACGTCTTGGTCGAGCGCGTCGATGACGGCCTACTGCCGGATCGGTGAGCGCATCGCGCACACGTGGTTCGTGCTGAGCGAGCTACTCGGCTTCGAGGACGTGAAGAAACTACGGGGGCTAGAGCTCGCCTGGAGTGCGCATGATCTTCCGGATCATGTAGAGACCGAGCGCGAAGGCGGCGCAGAAGCCGCCGAACGCATACCAGCGCAGATCGTGCACTCGCGCGAGCAGCGCCGAAGCGATCAGCAGCGACGCCACGATCACCGCGCCGCCGATGCGATTCGCGACCGAGCGGAGCGCGTGCTCGAGATCGGGCAGATCCGTCGGTGTGACGCCAACCTTGAACGTGCCCGTCTCGAGCTTGCTCACCAACTGTCCGAGACGGCGCGGCATCCGGCCGAGCGGTTCCAGCTGCGTGTAGAGCCATGCGAAGAGCTGGTTCGGCTCGAGGCGCCGCTCGCCCTCATGCAGCATTACCTCGAGGGCGTCCTCCTCGAGCAGCGCAATCGGGTCGAGTTCTGGATGCAGCACGCGCGCGATCGAGTCCGCCTGCGCGAGCGTCTTCCCCACGAGCGCGAAGCTGGTCGGCAGCGCGATCCCATACTCGAACGAGATCCGCTGAAGGTCCGCGAGTGCCTCGCCGGCGCGGATCCCGGACAGAGGTCGCCAGTGGTAACGCGGCAGCTTCCGCCGAAGCTCCTGGATGAATCCTGGCTCGTCGGCGCCGAGGCTCGCCCGTGAGAGGCTGAGGATCAGGTCGGCAACGTCGTCGGCGCGGTTCTGCGCAATCGCGAGCAGCAGTAGCGCGAGATTCCGGCGCCCATCGTCGTCGAGCCGACCGAGCAGTCCGAAGTCGACGAGCGCGAGCCGTCCGTCGGTCGTGAGCAGGACATTGCCGCGGTGTGGATCGGCGTGGTAGACGCCCTCGACGGTGACCTGACGGACGTAGGCACTGAAGAACTGGCGCGCGAGCTCGTGGGCGCGGTCCGCGGCGAGACCGTGGCCGGAGTCCACCTTCCGGCCGTCGATGCGCTCGAGCACGAGCACCTTTTCCGTCACGTAGGGACGAATCACCTGCGGCACCACAAGCTCGTCGTAGTCCTCCAGCAGCTGCGCGACGAGCTCGGCGTTGCCTGCCTCCTCGACGAAGTCGAGCTCGGCGCGCAGATGCACCTCGAGCTCGTCGGCCAGCGCTCGCGCCTGCAGCAGCTGTGCGCGCTCCGACCGCGCCTCGAGCAGGCCGGCCGTCGAGCGCAGCAACGCGAGGTCGAGGTCGATCTGCTCCTCGATCCCGGGGCGGCGCACCTTCACGATCACGTCGCGGCCGCTAGTCAACAGCGCGGTGTGGATCTGTGCGATCGACGCCGTCGCGAGCGGCTCGGGATCGACGCGGACGAAGACGTCGGCCGGGAGCTCCTCGGCGATCAGGCTCTGGATCTCGTCGAAGGGCACAGGGGGGACGTCGTCGACCAGCTTCCCGAGCTCCTCGATGTAGGCGTCCGGGAGCAGATCCGGCCTCGAGGACAGCAGCTGCCCGAGCTTGATGTAGGTCGTCCCCAGCTCCTCGAGGGCGCGGCGGAACTCCACCGCACCCTCCCGCGTCGCGGGCCGGCTCCCCCAGACCCCGAGCTCTCGAAGGACGCGCAACAGTCCGCCGCGCCGTGCCACGCGGCCGACGTACAGCGCATGCTTGAGGCGTTCCGTGCGGGGGCCCATCAGGCCGCGTATGTCCCGGGTGTCAGCCCTGGAAACGCGAAGGCTTCACGCGCTGCCGAGCGAGAAAGCGGTCGACGGCTTCACGATGGACGCGCAGCACGCGGCCGACGCGAACGGCGTCGAGCCGCCCGTCGTGAATCAGGCGCCGGATCGTTTCCGGATGGACGCCGAGCTGGTCCGCGACATCGCGCACGCTGACCAAGCTGTCAGGATCTCGTTCCGCAGCAGACACTTCGTCTCAACCTACAACAGGAATCGCCGAATTGCTGCGTTGAGCTCGCGCGAGGAGAAGGAGCCCTCGAACTTCGCCTTGATCCTGCCGTCTGAGCCGACGAGAAATGTCCACGGTTCGCCGGGCAAGTGCCATTGACGAACCCACGGATTCGGTCCCTTGCTCGGATCGTTGTCCTGATAGATCTCGACATGGATGAAACGGATGCGCGTGCGCGCATAGCGTTTGCGTGCACGGTCGACGACGTCGACGACAGGCCCACACGTCCGGCTCTCGCAATATCGAGGCGTCGCGAACGCGACGACGAACGGCTCGTGTGCGGCGAGTGCGCCGGCGATCGAGTAACGCAGCAGCCCGCGGTCCGGCGGCACCCTCGTGGTGAGCGCGGCGAGGCGGCCGCCGGTGCTGGCCAGCGTCGGAGTCCTGGAGGGGTAGGCGCCTGTGCCGATCGACGGCGACGCCGACTCGCTCCGCACCAGCAGGCCATGGATGCCGCCGATGTGCACCTTGCCGATCGGCCTCGCCAGGATGTAGTAGCTGCCCGGTGCGGTGACGCGCGCGTGCGCAACGTAGAGCGCGGTCACGTCCCGGTCCTGCGAGACCCCCGCGACCCCGACCGGCTCGAGACGCGCAGTCGTCTCGACGAAGGGCCGTGCCCGCAGCGAACGTGCGATCCAGACCCGTGCATGAGGCGGCGAGATCACACGGCCATGAGGGTCGACGACGAGGAAGGAGATCCGCAGGTCGCCGGGCGAATAGTCGGATGTGCCTGGAATCAGCGAGACGCTCTGACCGGAGCCGCGCCACAATGCTTCGAGCGATCCCTGTCTCGGCGCGCCTCGCTTCGAAGGGCTTGTGTTTGAGCCGCAGCCGCTCGCAAGCGCGATCAGCGCAAGGGCGGCAAGCGAAGCGCGCACATCGCCACTCTAGATCTCGCCGCCGTCGTGCATGCCGTCAGGCAGGAACGCAAGCGCCGGCAGAAGAGCGGTAACGATCAGAACGACGAATACCGCGATGTAGATCAGCCGAGCTTTCGACACGTGCACACCTCCTTTCATGGTCTAGAAGCGAACGTCCTGCAGCGCGTCCGCGGCCTGCCGGTAGAGGCGGGCCGCAGCTCGGTCGTCGCCGCGCTTGGCTGCGAGATCGCCCTGCGCCACCCACGCAGAGGCACGATGGCTCGCGGATGAAAGCTGGTCGTACGCGCGCTCTCCGGCGCGGAAGGCCTCCTCTGCCTCGTCGAGGCGATCCTGCTCGAGGAGGGCGCGTCCGAGCACGAGTTGCGCGTTGCCGATCTCGCTGACCTCGTCGACGCGGTCGCCGAGCAGCTCGAGCGCGTAACGGGCCTGCTCCTCCGCGCGGGCGATGTCACCGGTGCGGAGGTGAACCTGAGCGACGCCGTTGACGGCATGCGCGGCCTCCGCGTCGTTGCCGACCTCGAGGGCGATCCGGACCGCGTCCTTCAAGAAGGCGACGGCCTCCTCGGGATGACCGAGGAGGAAGTTGATGCCGCCGAGGTTGTTCATCAGCCGGCCGAGGTTGGTGCGATCCGCAACCGCCTCGTACGCGGCCTTCGCGCGCTCGGCGTACGAGCGGGCCAGGACCCAGTGGCCCTCCCTGTCGGCGATGATCGAAGCCTGGAAGTAGATGTCCGCGGCCGTGCGCTTGTCGTTCAGGCTCTCGGCGAGCTCGAGCGCGCGCTCGACGTCCTCCCGCGCGGCCTCGAGATCCCGGCGCCGTCGGTAGCAGCGCGACCGCCAGGCGAGGACGTTGGAGCGAAGGTGATCCGACGGAATCTCGGACCGCTCGGCCAGCTTGAGCGCCTCATCGAAGAGCCCGAGCGCCGTCTGGACGCTGTTGAGCTTGTAGCGTGCGACGCCGAGGCGGAAGAGCACGTCGGCGCGCTCGATATCCGAGAACGCGCTGCTCTCGCTCAGCGCCCTTGCGCGCTCGAGCAGTACGATCGCCTCGCGCACCTCGCCGCGGCGCATCCGCACCGTCGCCTCGCCGGAGAGTGCACGTGCCTCGAGCTCCGCCAGTCCGGTCGCGAGGACCGCGGCGCGAACGGTCTCGAACTCCTCTAGCGCCTCGTCGTTTCGGCGTGCCTCGAGCAGGGCGTCCGCCCGGGCGAGCGCCGCGTCGACGCGGCCGCGCTCGTCCGCCGATACGCCATTGGCGAGAAACCCGGGGTCGACCCCGAGGCGCTCGGCGAGCCACTGGATCGTCTCGCCGGTGGGCCTCGTCTTCCCGCGCTCGATCTGGCTCACGTACTCCTTCGAGAAGCGGTCGCCCGCGAGATCCGTCTGCGTCATGCCGGCGGCAGCGCGAAGCTGGCGCAGCCGTTCGCCGAGCCGGAGCCCGGCCTGGGCGGCCGAGACTCGCTGCTGCTGCCGGGTGGCGGTTGAGTCAGACAAGTACGGCGTAGTAGACGACACGCTTCACCAAATCTCAACCCGTCCTTTCAGGCATCCCCCGAAAAGGTCATGTTTCGGGATAAAAGCAGTCAAGCAAGCGGAATGCAAATCACTTGACTGAGCTACTTGACAGCACCCCGGAAGGCTCGTACAGTGAGGCCATCTTGCGACCGAGCCAGACGCCAGGGTCGGCTGCAGGAGGCGCTTCACCAGGTGGGACCCCGACGGGGCGTGGCTGGGCCGCAGAGCCAAGTTCCGGGGAGACCGCCACAAAAGGTGGATTCGCCTAAGGAATCGACCCCCGGAGCCGCAGCCGGGGGTCTTCCTCTTTAAGGCCGCGGAAAAGCTTCGCTTTTCCGCGAGTTGGGGTACGGCGCTTCGCGCGTAACGCCCACGGGCGGAGCCCGTGGGCTTCTGGGTCGCTGGCGTTGTCTTCTTCCGTGCGGCGCGGCGGCTTCGGGTCGCCGCCTCGCATCAGTTCGCCTCCGCCTAAGTCGGCCTTCGGCCTGGCTTAGCCTGCGGCCTTGGGTTTCTGGTCCTCGTGCGACCATTGATTTGTGTCTGAGGCACAAGCTTCCGCTCCGCCGGTCGCTGACTACGCCGTTGCCGGAGGGCCTACGGGTTACACGGCGCTTGCTGCGGCCGCCGGCGTCGCGCATCCGCTCTGGATCGACACGCGCGACCTCGGCGGGAGAAAACAGGAGATTTTCGCAGCGCGAATCTCGACGCCCTAGGCACCGACGGCCGGCTCGGCGGCGCCGTGAGGCTCGGCGTGGTGCACTTTCCTGACCGTCGCGACGGCGACCAACGCGCCGGCGAGCAAGATCGCCGCGCCGACATGCAGGGCCCGGTGGTAGCCGGGCACGAATTGGACCGAATAGCGTGGATCGAACGGCTTCACGTTGACGGTCGTTGCGAGGAGCGCACCCATGATCGCCACGCCCAGCGAGCCGCCGACCTGGCGCATGCTGTTGATAACCGCCGAGCCGACACCCGCCTTGTCCACCGGGACCGAGCCCATTGCCGCAGCCGTGGTCGGCGCCATCGTGATCGCCATGCCGAACCCGCCGACGAGCAGGCCGGGCAGGATGTTCCACCACGACGAGCCCGAGTCGAGCGTCGCGAACAGGAGCAGCGACCCCGTCATCATGGCCATCCCCAGGCCCATCAGCCAGCGCGGCCCGACGCGGTCGGAGATCTTCCCGGCCGCGGGCGCGACCAGGATGATCAGCACGGTCATCGGCAGGAACGTCGCTCCGGTCTTGATCGCGCCGTAGTGCAGGACGCGCTGCAGGAAGAGCGAGTTGTAGAAGAAGACCCCGAACATCGCGAGCCCGATCAGGAGCATCACGGTGTTCGCGCCCGCAAACGTGCGGTCGCGGAAGAGCGTGAGATCGAGCATCGGCACCCGCTGATGCATCTCGAGCAGCACGAACGTGGCGAGTGCGACCAAGGCCCCGGCAAAGAGTGAGAGCACCAGCGTCGATCCCCAGGCGTGGTCGTTCGTCTCGATCAGAGCGAGCGTGAGCGCAAACAACCCGACGCCCGACGTGACCAGACCGGGCAGGTCGAGGCGTTGGACGCGGGAGGTGTCCCTCGTCTCGTCGATGAAGATCCGCGCGGCGAGCACGCCCAGGACGCCGACCGGGATGTTGATGAAGAAGATCCAGCTCCAGTTGATGTCCTGCGTGAGGATCCCGCCGACGAGCGGTCCGATCGCGAGCGCGAGCGCGGAGACGCCGGCCCAGATCCCGATCGCAGTCCCGCGCTGACGCGGCGGGAACGTGGCAGTGATGATCGAGAGCGTCGCCGGGTTCATCATCGCGGCGCCGACGCCCTGCACGCTCCGGGCGGCGATCAACGACGCCGCGCCGCCGGCGAGCCCGCACCAGAGCGAGGCGCACGTGAACACGACGAGGCCGGCGATGAAGATCGCACGCCGGCCGAGGAGGTCCGCGAGCTTGCCGCCGCTGAGCAGAAGCACGCCGAAGGTCAGCGCATACGCGTTGAAGACCCATTCGAGCTCCGATGCACCGCTGTGGAGGTCCTTCTGGATCGACGGCAGCGCGACGTTCACGACTGTGTTGTCGAGCATGATCATGAACAGGCCGACTGCGACGGCTGCAAGCGTCCACCACTTCCTGTTCTCCGGCGTGAAGAGGCCAGCCTTCACCCCGGGCAGGTTAGAGAACGCTCGGCACTCTGCGCCTGCGGTTACCCGTACGCTTTCGCCCGTGCCCGACTTCGTCTGGACGCCCACCGCGGAGCAGGTCGAGAGCGCCAACCTGACGCGGCTGGCACGCCGGCTCGACGTCGAGAGCTACCGCGATCTGCACCGGATCTCGATCGACGAGCCCGCTCGGTTCTGGCCGGCACTGATCGAGGATCTCGGGCTCGAGTTCTCCGACCCGTGGACGGACGTGCTCGACGTCTCGAACGGCGTCGAGTGGGCCCGGTGGTTCGTCGGGGGCAAACTCAATCTCGCCTGGAACTGCGTCCATAGATGGGCGGCCGGGGAGCTCGCCGAGCAAGATGCGGCGATCTGGCAGGCAGAGGATGGGACGCGTGTCTCGCTGAGCTGGCGCGAACTGTCCGACGCCGTCTTCCGCCTCGCCGAAGGTCTGGCGGCAGTCGGGATCGGCCCGGGCGACGCCGTCGGGATCTTCTTGCCGATGTCGCCGCAGGTCGCGATCGCCTCGCACGCGTGTGCGCACCTGGGCGCCGTCCAGGTGCCGATCTTCTCCGGCTTCGCCGCACCTGCGATCTCGGCCCGCCTCGCCGACGCGAAGGCGAAGGCCCTGATCACGGCGGACGGCTCCTTGCGGCGTGGTCAGGTCGTCCCGATGAAGGAGATTGCCGACGAGGCGTTGCAGCAGGCCCCGACGGTCACGCACACGGTCGTCTGGCGCCGCCTGGGGCGCGACGACGTCTCGATGACGATCGGCCGCGACCGCTTCTGGGACGAGCTCGTTGCCGACACGTCCGGAGGACTGACCCCGAGACAGGTCGATTCGGAGCATCCGTACTTGCTCGCCTACACCTCGGGGACGACCGGCCGGCCGTGCCTTACACGTTCAGGGCGGCTTCCTCGTCTCGATCGCCCGCGAGGTCGCGTACCAGACCGATGTCAAGCCCGGGGACCGCATCCACTTCGCCACGGACATGGGCTGGATCATGGGCCCGTGGACCGTCGTCGGCGGGGGCGCGTGCGGCGCAACGGTCGTGTATGCGGAGGGTGCTCCCGACTTTCCACCCGATCGTCTGTGGCAGCTCGTCGAATCAGAGCGCGTGACGATGCTCGGCGTCTCACCGACGCTCGTCCGCGCGCTGATCCCGAACGGCGATCCGACCGCAGACCTGTCGTCGCTGAAGACGATCTGCACGACGGGGGAGCCGTGGAACCGCGACCCGTACCTCTGGCTGTTCGAACAGGTCGGCGGCGGCCGCGTGCCGATCGTGAACGAGTCGGGCGGCACGGAAGTGGGCGCGTGCTTCCTCGCCACCTGCGTGACCGAGCCCGTCAAGCCGGTCGCGCTCGGCTTCCCCGCGCTCGGCCAGGACATGGACGTCTTCGACTCGGAAGGCAAGCCCGTGCGCGGCGAGGTCGGCGAGCTCGTCTGCAAGCGGCCGTGGCCCGGGATGACGCGTGGGATCTGGCGAGACGACGAGCGCTACCTCGAGACGTACTGGCGCCGCTTTTCCGGGGTGTGGACACACGGCGACTGGGCTTCCGTCGACACCGACGGTTACTGGTTCCTGCACGGGCGCTCCGACGACACGCTCAACATCGCGGGCAAGCGCATCGGGCCGGCCGAGCTCGAGTCCGCTGCCGTCGCGCACCAGGCGGTCGCCGAGGCGGCCGCGATCGGCGTCCCGCACGACGTCAAGGGCGAGGTCGCCTGGATCTTCTGCGTCCTGCGTCCCGGCGAGGAGGCCACGCCCGCCTATGCGCTCGAGATCTCGCAGACGGTCACGGACGAGCTCGGCAAGGCGTTCAAGCCGGACCGCATCCTGTTCGTCTCGGCCCTGCCGAAGACACGGAGCGCGAAGATCGTGCGCCGCGCCGTCCGTGCGCGCGTGCTCGGCAAGGATCCCGGCGATCTTTCAGCGCTGGAGAACCCAGATGTCCTCGACGAGATCGCCCGTGCCGTCGTCTGAGCTCGAGGGCCAGGTCGCGCTTGTCACAGGCGGTGGGCGCGGAATCGGGGCGAACATCGCACGCGAGCTCGCCGCAGCCGGAATGCGCGTCGCCGTCTCGGCACGTTCGCGCGAGCAGGTGGACGGCGTTGCGCGCGAGATCGGCGGCGTCGGCATCGTCGCGGACGTGTCCAAGGAAGACGACGTGCAACGGATGGTCGACGACGTCGGCGCCATTGACATCCTCGTCGCCAATGCCGGCATCGGCAATCGCGGCGTCGCGTGGGAGCTCGACCCCGACGAATGGTGGCGCGTGTTCGAAGTCAACGTCCTCGGCGTGCACCTCTGCTGCCGCACCGTTATTCCCCGGATGCTTGACCGCGGCTCCTGCGTACCTCCCGGGTGCGAGCGAGACGGGGTACACGGCGTCGAAAGCGGCGGTGTGCCGCTACGGCGAGACGCTCGGCAACGCCCTTGCCGGGCGGATCGCAGTCTTCGTGCTGAGCCCCGGACTCGTGCGGACGGCGATGACGGAGGAGAATTTCCCGGACGACGCGCCGTGGACGCCGCCCGAATGCGCGCCGCGCCTCGTGCGCGCGCTTGCGAGCGGGCGCTTCGACCGCCTCAGCGGACGGTACCTGCACGCGGAGCACGACCCACCTGACGAACTCGAACAACGTATCGCTCGCATCCTGGACGACGACCTGAACGCGATCCGGCTGCGCCGCAAAGCCCACTGACGCCATATTTCGGCCCTTAAAACGAGCTTTACAAACCTGAATGTAAAAATCGCGGCAGGAAGGCGCAGGATTCGCCGCGAATGGGCATCCTGTTCCCCGACCGCGTCATGGGACTCGCCCAGTCTCTCACCGCGATCGTCCTCGGCTTGGCCGCGCCGGCCGCAACCGTGCCTCAGAGCACGGATGCCTCGGCGCTGCAGGCGGTCGCTTCCAGCTGCTCAGGCGCAACGACGCCGACCGGCGGCGTGCCCGCGATGTTCTGCGGCGTCAACGTCGTGCGTCATTCCTACGGGCTCCGGGCGCTGCGGGGCAACGGAACGCTGAACCGCTCCTCCCTCTTGAAGGCCGGCGCCATCCGCCGGTGCGGTTTCACGCACACACCGTGCGGGATGAGCTTCACACGGACGTTCCAGAGCGCCGGGTACCTCCCGGCGCGTGCCTTCGGCGAAAATCTCGCGTGGGGCCAGGCGGGCCTCGGCTCGCCCGTGAACACGTTGGGCATGTGGCTCAACTCGCCCGGGCACCGCGCGAACCTCCTGTCGCGCACCTGGCGAGACGTCGGCATCGCCACGCTTCAAGGCCAGATGTTTGGCCATGACGGAGTCACGCTCTGGGTCGCGCAGTTCGGGCGCAGGCGCTAGAGCGAACTGCTGGGGTCTGACCCCGGCCGGGTCGGAGCCCAGTTTTCGACTGGGAGGCGCAAACAGCTAGACTGCAGCCGTGCGTCTCGTTCTCGCCCAGATCAACCCGGTTGTCGGAGATTTCGAGGGGAACCGGCGGCTGATCCTCGACCGATTGGCTGAAGCGAAGGCGAACGCCGCCGACCTCGTCGTCTTTCCCGAGCTCGCGGTCACGGGCTACCCGCCCGAAGACCTGTTGCTCCGTCCCGGCTTCGTCCGGGCAGCGGAAGGATCCGTCGACGCGATCGCACAGGAGGCACGCGGCACGACGGTGCTCGTCGGGGCGCCGCGCTTCGACCGCGACCTCTTCAATGCCTGCTACGTCCTCTCGGGCGGCGAGGTGAAGGCGATCTACCGTAAGCGTTTCCTGCCGAACTACGGCGTGTTCGACGAGGACCGCTACTTCGCACCCGGGCGGGACCTGATCCTGCTCGAGCACGGCAAGACCCTCGTCGGCCCAACGGTGTGCGAGGACCTGTGGCAGCCCGGTCCGCCCGCGACGGACCTTGCGCTCGCCGGCGCCGAGCTGCTCGTCAACATCTCCGCGTCGCCGTTCTACGTCGGACGTGATCGCGAGCGGGAGGAGATGCTCGTCACACGTGCTCGCGACAATTCCTGCTTCGTCGCGTTCTGCAACACGGTCGGCGGACAGGACGAGCTGATCTTCGACGGGCATTCGGTCGTGATCGACGACGAGGGAACGGTGCTGGCACGCGCCGCCGGCTTCGAGGAGGCACTGCTCGTCGTCGACGTCGAGCCGACGGAGGTGATCGGCCGCCGCCTACGCGACGTCCGCCGGCGCGCCCTCGCGCGCGAACGCGAGCAGATTCCACCCGTGGACATCATCCACGTCGGCGCACGAGGCCCTTCCAGCAACGGCAGCAAGGCGACGGGTGAGGTGGCCCCGTTCGTCGACGAGCTCGAGCAGATGCGGCTGGCGCTCGAGCTCGGGCTGCACGACTACGTGGACAAGAACGGCTTCAGCGAGGTCGTCGTCGGCGTCTCCGGCGGCATCGACTCTGCGGTCACGGCGGCACTCGCGGCCGAAGCGCTGGGACCCGAACATGTGCACTGCGTCTCGATGCCGTCGCTCTACTCGTCCGACGCGACGCGCGGGGATGCCAGGCGGCTTGCCGAAAGCCTCGGTTGCACGTTCAGCGAGATCCCGATCAGCGCCGTCATCGACGCGTTCGATGCGGCCCTCGGCGACGCGTTCGCCGGCACGGAGCCCGACCTCACCGAGGAGAACATCCAGGCTCGGGCGCGCGGCGTCCTGCTGATGGCGCTGTCGAACAAATTCGGGTGGATGCTGGTCGCGACCGGGAACAAATCCGAGCTGTCGGTCGGCTACGCGACGCTGTACGGCGACATGGCGGGCGGCTTCGCGCTGCTCAAGGACGTGTACAAGACGGACGTCTTCAAGCTCGCGCATTACCTGAACGAGCATGCGGAAAAGGAGCTGATACCGCAGTCGATCATCGACCGTGCGCCGAGCGCGGAACTGCGGGACAACCAGCTCGACGAGGATTCACTGCCGCCGTACCCGAAGCTCGACGAGGTGCTCGAACAGTACGTCGAGCACGACCGGTCGCTGGAAGAACTGTCGAGCGACGGGTTCGACAAGGACGTCGTCGAGCGCGCCGTCGGGATGGTCGACCGCGCTGAGTACAAGCGCCGCCAGGCGCCGCCCGGGGTGAAGCTCCGGCCGAAGGCGTTCGGCCGCGACCGCCGCACTCCGATCACGAACCGCTGGCGCGGTTAGTGAGAGATCGCCGCGCTCGCGTCCGCGAGCGCACGAAACCAGCGCAGGCGCTCGTCCCACGGTACGGCGGCGTTGGCAGGCGACGTCGACGGCAGCACGAAGAGGCGCGTCTCTCCGAGCCTCCTTTGCTGCTCACCGAGCTGCGGGCGGTCGCCGAACGCTCCGCGGTAGGCCTCCTTGCCGACGAAGCCGATCCAGGCCGGCCTCAGTGTCACGGCAAGGCGTTCGAGACGCTCGGCCGCGCCCGCGAAGTCGGCCTTGCGCAGGTCGCCCGATCCTGGCGTCGTGCGCGGGGCGGCGTTCGTGACGCCGACACCGTCCTGCAGGAGGTCGAACTGCTCGGCCGGCGTCAGCAGCCGCCGCGTGAAGCCGGTCGCATGCAGCAGCCGCCAGAAGTCGTTGCGGGGATTGGCGAAGTGTGCGCCGGCGGCGGCAGAGACGCGCCCGGGATTGATCCCGCAGAAGACAACCCGGAGGCCCGCCGCCAGGACGTCCGGGACCGCCGAGTCAGGCTGCTTCGGGCTCTGCGAGCTCCTCGGGATCACGCGCGTCGAGGAACTGCTCGAACCGGCGCCGGAGCGCCTCGCCCTCCACGATCAGCGCATGCCGCGACCCGCGCGGCTCGAGCCGGAGCACGTGAACGGTCACGTCCCAGCCTCCGTAACACCTCGCGTAGCACTCCGCTTCGCTGAGGGAACGCAACCGCCGCATGGCTGAACAGTACGCCGGTTCCCGGACGGTTCCTGCCGCGCTTGTGGCTCAGAGCCACAAGCCTTTCAACGCCCCGCTTCTCGGATTCGCCGCTCCACCTCCCACGGGTCGATGCGCTTGCCGTACGTCGCGTCCCAGTACACCCTGCAAAGGATCTCGCGGATCTCCTCGCGGCGCCGCTGCTCGAGCTCCTGTTGCTGCCGGTGCTCGATGAGGTAGCGGCGCACATGGACGTAGCTCGGCTTGGGTAGGCCGAATTCGGCCGCCACACGCCCCACACGCCGCGCGATCTCCGCCATCGGCTCGCCGCGATCATCGAGCGCGCGGACTGCCTCGAGAATGCGCGGATCGTAACGCGGAGCCGACTCGACCACGTCGAGAGCGTGACCTCGAAACTCGGACAAGTCTGTGGCAACTGAGTGACGAGATGGAATTAGTGGCTCAGAGCCACAAGCTGCTTTTCAGGTGCGTTCCAGCGGCGCCATCGTCAGGCCGTGGCCGCGCAGCTGGTCCCAATACAGCTCCGCATGCTCGCGATGGCCGGACCAGACGATCGCGCGGCCGCTGTTGTGGATCGTGTCGGCGATCCGGAGGCCTCGCTCGTACGACACGTCCGGGATCGTCGAGGCGAGCGCCGCAGCGACCCCCTGGAACGTGTTGTGGTTGTCGTTGAGGACGATCAC
>VAXY01000007.1:17823-21324 GCA_005885085.1 Actinomycetota bacterium
CGCACGGTTCTCCGCCTTACGACAACCGCTCGCCTTCTTCGACGGCCCCGGCGGGACGCAGGTTCCGGACGAGGTGATCGAGGCCGTCTCGCGTTACTACCGGGAGTCCAACGCCAACGTCAGCGGGCCGTACGCCACGAGCCGGCGAACGGAAGCGCTTGTCGCGCAGGCGCGCCTCACCGCAGCCGAGTTCTTTCGCTGCAACCCCGCCGAGACGATCTTCGGCGCCAACATGACGACGCTCGCCTTCGCGCTGACCCGCACCGCAGGCCGCGAGTGGAACGAGGGCGACGAGATCGTCGTCACGAAGCTCGACCACGACGCCAACGTCTCACCTTGGCTGGAGCTCGCGCATGACAAACGCCTCGAGGTTCGCTTCGTCGACCTCAATGACGACACGACGCTCGACCTCGACGACCTGCAACGCCGCATCAATGGCCGCACGCGCGTCGTCGCCTTCCCGGTCGCATCGAACGCCGTCGGCACGCTCACCGACGTCCGCCGCATCGTCGAGCTCGCGCACGACGCCGGCGCGCTCGCCTGGGCGGACGCCGTGCACTACGGGCCGCACGGGCCAATCGACGTCGGCGACTGGGGCGTCGACGTGCTCATCTGCTCGCCGTACAAGTTCTTCGGCCCGCATCTCGGCGTCGCGTTCGGACGCGCAGAGCTGCTGGAGGGCTGGCGGCCGTACAAGGTGCGGCCGGCTTCGGACGAGCCGATCGGTCACCGCTTCGAGACCGGGACGCTCGCGCATGAGCTGCTCGCCGGTTTCGTCGCGGCGGTCGAATACATCGAGTCGATCGGCTGGGATGCGATCCAGGCGCACGAGCGCGCTCTTGGGGAGCGCTTCCTGGCAGGCCTGCCTGACAACCTGACGTTGTACGGCCCCTCCACCATGGAAGGCAGGGTCGCAACGTTCGCGTTCAACGTCGACGGCGTGCCAGCCGACGCCGCGGCGACGCGCCTCGGCGACGCCGGCTACGCGGTCTGGCACGGTGACTACTACGCCGTCGAGGTCATGAAACGACTCCGGCTGGAGGACACCGGCGCGGTGCGCGCGGGGATCGTCCACTACAACACGCCTGAGGAGGTCGACGGCCTGCTGGCCGCGATCGCGGCCCTGTGACACCGGTCGAGCTGCTTCAGCAGCTGATCCGCTACGACACCACCAATCCGCCCGGGAACGAGGCGGACTGCGTCGCGTTCCTGCGCGGCCTGCTCGAGGACGCGCGCTGCGAGGTGGAGCTGTACGCCAAGGATCCGGCGCGTCCGAATCTCGTCGCACGGCTGCGCGGCCGCGGCGACCGGCCGCCCTTGCTGCTGCAAGGGCATGTCGACGTCGTCACGACCGCCGGCCAGAGCTGGTCGCGGCCGCCCTTCGGCGGCGACCTCGTCGACGGTTGGGTCTGGGGGCGTGGCGCGCTCGACATGAAGGGCGGCGTCGCGATGATGGTGTCCGCCTTTCTCCGCGCGTCGAGCGAGGCGGCACAGCTCCCTGGCGATGTCGTGCTCACGGTGCTGGTGGACGAGGAGGCCGGCGGCGACCACGGCGCGAAATTTCTCGTCGAGGAGCACGCACATCTCTTCGACGGTGTCGAGTACGCAATCGGCGAGTTCGGCGGCTTCAACGTCGAGATCGGCGGCCGCGGCATGTACCTCGTTCAGGTCGCCGAGAAGCAGATCTGCTGGCTGAAGGCGAGCGTGCCGGGCCGCGGCGGCCACGGTGCATTCCCGCAGCGCGGCGGCACGATGGCTCGCCTCGGCCGTTTTCTGGGCGATCTCGACCGCAAGCGGCTCCCGGTGCACATCACGCCGGCGACGCGGGCGATGATCGAAGGGATGGCGGCGGCGGCCCGGCCCCCGTACAGCAACGTGCTGCGGTCGCTCCTACGGCCGCGGCTGACGGACCGGATGCTGCCGCTGCTGCGCGAGCAGGCGCGCAACATGGAAGCGATCCTGACGAACACCGCCAGCGCGACGATCATCCGTGCGAGCGACAAGGTCAACGTGGTGCCGGCCGTCGTCGAGGTCGAGCTCGACGGCCGCGCCCTGCGGGCCCGCAGAGCTGATCGCCGAGGTGCAGGAGGTCGTCGGCGACGACATCAAGCTGGAGCTCATCCGCCACGATGCGGCCGCCGCCGAGCCGCGCCTCGACCGCTTCGATGTGCTCGCCGGGATCCTCCAGGAGCTCGAGCCGGGCGCTGTGGCCGTGCCGATGGTGCAGGCAGGCGTGACGGACGCGCGCTTCTTCGCGCGGCTCGGCATTCAGACCTACGGCTTCCTCCCGCTCCGGCTCCCGGCCGACTTCCGCTTCACGAGCCTGATCCACGCCGCGGACGAGCGCGTGCCCGCCGACGCGATCGAATTCGGCGCCGAAGCCGTCTTCCGCGCGTTGCAGCGCGTTGGCTGAGAAGACCTACTCGACGCCGCTCGGACAGAAGCTCGGCGCGACGCCGGGCGTCGACGTCCTGGTCTTCTTCACCACGAGCCGAGACGAGCTTGAACGTCGCTTCTCTGCGCTGAAGCAGACGCTGGCGCCCGCGGACGGGCTCTGGATCGCCTGGCCGAAGAAGTCGTCGAAGCTCGAGACCGACCTCGACTTCGCCGCGGTGCAGCGGATCGGCCTCGACGCAGGCCTCGTCGACAACAAGAGCGCGGCGATCGACGACGAGTGGCAGGCGGTCCGCTTCGTGTACCGGCGCGATCGGTAGCATCGCCTGGGCCGTGAGCACCTTCAATCTCGAACGCCTCGACAACGGCCTCCGCATCCTGACCGCGCCGATGGACTCGGCCCAGTCGGTGACGTGCGCGATCATGCTCGCGGCCGGCTCACGGTACGAGACCGCCGAAACCAACGGCATCGCACACTTCGCCGAGCACATGTTCTTCAAGGGGACGGACCGCCGCCCGACTGCGCGCGACATCTCGAAAGAGATCGACGCGATCGGCGGCGAGTTCAACGCCTTCACCGGCAAGGAGTACACCGGCTACTACGTCAAGTGCGCCGCGGAGTCACGCGACGTCGCGCTCGACGTCCTCGTCGACATGCTGCGGAACTCCAAGTTCGACGCCGACGAGATCGAACGCGAGAAGGGCGTGATCATCGAGGAGATGAACATGTACTACGACACGCCGCGCGACTACATCGGCGGCGTGTACGAAGAGCTCCTCTACGACGACCAGCCGCTCGGCTGGGACATCATCGGCCGCAAGGAGACGATCCGCGCCGCGATACCCGATAGCTTCCGGTCGTACGTCGGCCACTGGTACAAGCCGTCGCGCATGGTCGTCGGCGTCGGCGGAAAGATCGGCGACGGCCTGCACGAGCGTGTCGCCGAGCTGCTCGGTGACTACCCACAGGCGGAGACCGGCGAGCCCGAGCCGGTGCGCCTGAGCGTGAACGGCGATGCGCGGGTGAAGGTCCACACGAAGGCGTCCGACCAGGCGCACATCTGCCTCGGCGTCCACAGCTATCCGCTCGAGCATCCGGACCGTTAC
>VAXY01000288.1 GCA_005885085.1 Actinomycetota bacterium
GAGGACGAGCTCGTCCGACCGGTTCACGCGTGGATCGCGCAGCGAGGCCGGGTAGCTCACGAGCGCTGCGATCAGCCCGGCTGAAGCCGGCTGTGCGACGACCCAAGGCGCGTTGCTGAGACCGGGGAACTTCGAGGCCTGGTAGCGAACGGTGGTGGCGGCGCAGTTGCTCTGCGCCGAACCCAGCAGAACGGCGGCAGCCAAGACGGCCGAGACCACGGTCGTATTACACCTCCTCAGGAGCCGAAGTTCCCGGCAGGCCAGTCGTTAGAGTTGCACGGCCATGGCGATCGCCCGGGAAGCCGAGCCCGTCGGCTCGCTGAAGGAAGTGCGAGACGCGGGCCTCGACCGCGAGGACCTGCTCGGCGTCTATCGCAGCATGCTGCTGACGCGCGGGGTCGAGGAGCGCGGTCACATCCTCTACCGCCAGGGGAAGATCCCGGGCTCGTTCTACACGGGCCGCGGGAACGAAGCTGCGTCGGTCGGAGTGGCGACCGCGATGGGGCCGGACGATGTCGGCACGCCGCTGCACCGCGACATGGGCGTCCACGTCGTGCGCGGCGTCGAGCCGTGGCGGATCTTCGCGCAGTACATGGGCCGCGCCGACGGGCCGACGAAGGGCAGGGACGGCAACGTCCACATGGCGGACTCGAAGCTTGGCCTGATCGCGATGGTCAGCCACCTGCCCGCGATGCTGCCGGTTGCGGTCGGCTGCGCACTCGCGTTTCGTATCCGCGAGGAGAAGCGCGTCGCGGTCGGCTGGTTCGGGGAGGGCGCGTCGGCGCGCGGTGACTGCCACGAGGCGATGACGCTCGCCGGCGTCCGCAAGCTGCCCGTCGTGTTCATCTGCGACAACAACCAGTGGGCGTACTCGACGCCGACGCATCTCGAGTTCGCCACGGAGCACGTCGCCGACCGGGCCGAGTCGTACGGGTTCGAAGGGATCGTCGTCGATGGCACCGACGTGCTCGCCGTCTATCGCGAGGTGAAAAGCGCGATCGAGAAGGCGCGCGCGGGCGGGGGGCCGACGCTGATCGAGAGCGTCACCCTCCGCATGGAGGGCCACGCCGTGCACGACGACGCGTTCTACGTGCCAAAGGAGATGTTCGAGCGGTGGGCGGAGAACGACCCGCTGGAGCGCTTCCGCACCTGGCTCCGCGACAACGCGGACATGTCCGACGAGGAGGAAGAGGAGATCGGCGCGGACGTCAAGAAGGCGCTCAACGACGCGCTCAAGCGCGCGGAGGATTCGCCGCTGCCGGAACCGTCCTCCCTGACCGAAGGCGTCTACGCGACGCCTGAGGACCTCGACACGCCTCACCACAAGTAATGGCCGAGCTCACATACCTCCAGGCGATCAGCGACGGGCTGCGCACAGAGATGCGGCGCGACAAGCGTGTCTTCGTGATCGGGGAGGACGTCGGCGTCTACGGCGGCGCGTTCAAGGTCACGCTCGGCTTCCAGGAGGAGTTCGGGCACTGGCGCGTGATGGACGCGCCGCTGGCAGAGACCGCGATCGTCGGCGCCTGCACCGGCGCAGCGATTATGGGCATGCGTCCCGTCGCCGAGATGCAGTTCGCCGACTTCATCTCGTGCGCCTGGGACCACCTCGTCACCGTCGCCGCGAAACAGCGCTACCGCGCGGGTACGCCGGTGCCGATCACCGTCCGCCTGCCGTCGGGCGGCGGCTTCTCCGGCGGGCCGTTCCATTCGCAGAACCCGGAGTCGTCCTTCGCGCACATTCCCGGGTTGAAGTGCGTCTGCCCGGCGACGCCCGAAGACGCGAAGGGGCTGCTGATCAGCGCGATCGAGGATCCCAACCCGGTGTTGTACTTCGAGCACAAGCACCT
>VAXY01000008.1:0-514 GCA_005885085.1 Actinomycetota bacterium
AACTTCACGACCTCGTTGCTCGTTGTGATCGCGACGCCGTTCATCGCCGGCTCGCAGTTCTTCGTCATGTTCGACCGCGTCATGCACACGCACTTCTTCGACGTGATCCCCGGCGGAGGCGGCGGCTACCCACTCGGGTACCAGCACATCTTCTGGTTCTACTCACACCCGGCGGTGTACATCATGATGCTGCCCGGATTCGGGATCGCGTCAGAGGTGATCTCTGCGATGTCACGGAAGCCGATCTTCGGCTACCGGCTGATGGCGCTCTCGCTGATGGCGATCCTCGTCCTCGGCTTCTCGGTCTGGGCGCACCACATGTTCGTGTCGGGCATGGCGCCGTGGTTGCGCGTGCCGATGATGATCACGACGTTGATGATCGCGGTACCGACGGGGATCAAGGTCTTCTCCTGGCTGGCGACCATGTGGGAGGGGAAGATCAACTTCTCGACGCCGATGTTATGGGCCACCGGCTTCGTCTCGATGTTCGTGATCGGCGGCCTGTCCGGGATCT
>VAXY01000008.1:535-12294 GCA_005885085.1 Actinomycetota bacterium
CGTACTTCATCGTCGCGCACATCCACTACGTGCTCTTCGGCGGCTCGCTCTTCACGATCTTCGCCGGGATCTATTACTGGTTCCCGAAGATGACGGGCCGCATGTACGACGAGCGGCTTGGGAAACTGCACTTCTGGTTGACGTTCATCGGCTTCAATGCGACGTTCTTCCCGATGCACCTGATCGGGGTGCAGGGAATGCCGCGCCGCGTCTCGGACTACGACCCGATGTTCGCGCACTGGAACCTCTTCATCTCATGCGCGTCGTTCTTCCTCGGCGCCTCGACGATCGTGTTCCTCTACAACATGGTCACGAGCATGCGTCGCGGGCCGGTCGCGCCGGGCAACCCGTGGCGGTCGCTGACGCTGGAATGGCAAGTGTCGTCGCCGCCGCCGGTGTTCAACTTCGACGAGATCCCGCAGGTGGTCGGGAATCCGTACGAGTACGGCGTGCCCGGCGCGCGCCACGCCGTCCTGAACGGCGACCGGGCGGCGGAGGAGGTGCCGGTGCGCTGATGCATCTGCTGGTCGTCGCCAACGAGACCGTCACCGGCCGGACCCTGATCGAGGCCGTGGAGCGGCATCGCGCGGCGGATCTCCGCGTCACGGTGATCTGCCCCGTCAACCAGCCGCGCCGCGGTTACGTCGTCTACGAGGACACACGCCGGGCTGCGGCGGGCCGCCGGCTCGACCGGACGCTCTCGATGCTGCGCGAGGAGGGCATCTCGGCGCACGGACTGGTCGTCGAGAGCGACCCGATCACGGCCGTGCGCGACGCCCTTGCGCAGCTGGAGCCGCCCGTCGACGAGTTGATCGTCGCCACCCACCCGCAGCAGAAGTCCGGCTGGTTGCGGAAGAACGTGATCGACCGGATCCGGGACGTCGCCGGCTCGCGGCCGGTCGAGCACGTCGTCGTCGACGTCACGGCCGAGACCGGCCAGCAGAACGTGCTCGTGATCGCGAACGAGACCGTGCTCGGCGAGGCGCTGCTCGACAAGGTGAAGCAGCGCGCGCAACGCGGCAACGCGAGCTTCCTGATCATCTCGCCTCAGAGCGACCCGTCGGAGGGTGCACATCCCGAAGCCGAACGTCGCCTCAAGCGCGCCGTCGCCGAGTTGCGCGGCGCCGGGATCGACGCGCACGGGCAGGTCGCCCATCCGGACCCGTTCTCCGCCGCGCTCGAGGCGATGCGCGAAGAGCGGGTGGACGAAATCATCGTCTCGACCTTCGGGCCCGAGAAGTCGGGTTGGCTGCGTCGTGACCTCGTCGAGCGCCTGCGCAGCGAGACCGGCGTGCCGGTGGAGCACGTGACGGCCAAGGAGGAGGTGCCCGCGTGAGCACGCACGCCGAAGCGGCACATCACGGGCCGCCCGTCGCGCACCAGAGCTCCCGCGTCAGCGCGTCGGTGCTCGGGATGCTGCTCTTCATCGCGTCGGAGATCATGCTCTTCGGCTCGTTCTTCACCGCCTACTTCTTCGTGCGGGTCGTGGCCGGCATCGACTGGCCGCCGAAGCAGTTCGAGTTGCCGATCTTCGTCGCCGGCGTGAACACAGCGATCCTCGTCACGTCCTCCTTCACCATGCACTGGGCGCTGCAGTCGATCAAACGCGGCAACCGCGCCGGACTGCAAGCCGGATTGCTGCTGACGTTCCTGATGGGCCTGGTGTTCTTGCTGACGCAGGCGCGCGAGTACTCGCGCGTCGGGTTCGCCCCACACGACGGCGCGTTCGGAACGATCTTCTATTCGCTGACGGGCCTGCACGGAGCACACGTCTTCGTCGGCCTGTCGATCCTGCTTTTCATGACGATCCGCGCCTTCCGCGGCCACTTCTCCCCCGAGCACCACCATGGGGTCGAGATCGGCGGGATCTACTGGCACTTCGTGGACGTAATGTGGATCGTGGTCTATTCGACCGTGTACCTGATCTGACGTGATCAACCCGCTCCGCAGCGAGGCCGAGGCCTTCAGGTTCCTGATCGCTTCGATCGCCTACTTCGGAGCGATCGTGGTCGCCGCCGTCGCCGGTGGGAAGTGGGCCGGCCTCGCGGTCTTCATCGTCCTCAGCGCGGTTGTGCTCGGGTGGTGGCTGCGCGCGCGGCGGGAGGAGCGGCCCCCGCAGACCGCGCCGCGGCCACACGCGGCCGGCGAGCGGCGCATCCTCGTGGTTGCAAACGAGACCGTGGGCGGCCACACGTTGCGTTCGATGATCCTGGAGAAGAGCCTCGACGTCCGCGAGGAGGTGCTCGTCGTCACACCCGCGCTCAATTCGCCGCTGAAGCACTGGGTGTCAGACGAGGACGAGGCGCGCGCCGCCGCCCAGGAGCGGCTGGACGCAAGCCTGGCGAAGCTGGCCGGGGCCGGCGTTCAGGCCCGAGGCGAGGTCGGCGACGGCGATCCGCTGCAGGCAATGGAGGACGCCCTGCGCACGTTCGGCGCGGACGAGATCATCATCTCCACCCATCCGGAGGGCCGCTCCAACTGGCTCGAGCGCGGCGTCGTCGAGAAGGCGCGCGAGCGTTTCGCGGTCCCGATCACCCACGTCGTCGTCGACCTCGAACGCGAACGCGAGGACGTCCGCAACTGAGCTTGTGGCTCTGAGCCACTAGCTGATGGACAAGCGGCCCTCACGTCCAACCGAAGCGGCTTTCACGAGCAAGTGGCTCTGAGCCACGAACTTCGACAGGCCTCAGTTGGCCGGGTACAGCAGCAACTGCGTACAGCGAAAGAGGGCGAGTGTCTTTCCCTGTTCGTCAGAAATCGTCGCGTCCCAGATCTGCGTCGTGCGGCCCCCGTGGACAAGGCGGGACTCTGCCCTCAGCGTTCCTTCGAGCGCCGTCGCAAGGAAGTTCGTCTTCAGCTCGATCGTCGTGAAGCCGGTCGCGCCGTCCGGTAACGACGCGATACACCCATAACCGCAGGCGGAGTCGGCCAGCGTCACGACCGTTCCGGCGTGGAGGTAACCGTTCGGTGCGAGCAGCTCCGGCCGCAGGGGCAAGCGCATCCGTACGTGCCCTGTCTCGATCTCGTCGACCTCGACGCCGAGCAACCCGGGCAGCCGTCCGCGGCCGGCCTCGACGAATGCCTGGATGTCAAGCGGCACTATTTGCCGGCGCGCGCCGCGACGTACTTCGCCACCGCGTCGATCTGCGCCTTCGTCAGCACGGCCTTGAAGGCCGGCATCTTCACACCGCCGTTCGTGACCTGCTTCTGCACGATCGGGAACGCGGGCATGAGCTGATCGAGATTGGGCCCGACGGTGCCGGTCGTGCCGGCGTCCTTGAGCGTGTGGCAGCCCGCGCACTTCTTCTGGAAGATCAGCTTGCCGTTCGTGCCGCTGATCAGCTGCGACTCTGCAAACCCCTGCACGCCCGCATTCGCAGCCACGAAAGCGGCCACGTCCTCCGCGTCCTGACCTCGCACGAGGTTGGCGGGCATGTTGGCGCTCAGGAAGCTCGGGTTGTTCTGGGCCACCTCGTACTGGCCGGGGTACTTGATCTGCTCGTGGACGATGTTCCGGATCGCGCTCTCCTTGTACCCGTCGGCGCGCGCCTGGGCGAACGCGTCGTCGAGATTCGGCCCGATCGTTCCGGTCGATCCCGCCGCGGCCAGGGTGTGACATCCCGCGCACTGGCCCTTGCCGAGGAAGAGCTTTTTTCCGTGCTCCTGGTCGGCCGCACCCTTCGAGATGCCCCCGGTTCCACAACCGGCCAGCGCAATCGCCAGGGCCACCCCGCCGGCGGCGGCAAACAGCGGCCGCACTCTATGCAGGAGGTTGGTGAGCCGCCTTGAGCTGGGAGACGGCCTCGTCGCGGGTGGGATAGATCGTGAAGACGCGGTCGAGGCCGGTGATCTCGAAGATCTTGGTGATGTTGCGGTCGCTGCAGACGAGCGACAGCTGCCCGTCGTTCGAGCGCAGGCGTTTCACGCCGCCGACGAGGACGCCGAGGGTCGTCGAGTCGATGAACGTCGTGTCCGAGAAATCGACGATCACGTGCTTCGCGCCGTCCGCGATCACCTCGAGAAGCTGCTGTGTTTGAACTCGGGCGCCGTGTACAGGTCGACCTCGCCGGCGAGCGAGATCACGTAGGCATCGTCTCCCAGCTGTTCTGTCTTGATGTCGAAGTTCATCTTCCCCCGGTGGTTGTTCCTGACCGCCTCTTCCCGTCGGCGCGGAGTCTAACCCCCCGCCTGCGAGCTCTGGCGCAGCGTCTTGATCCGGTCCCGGATCTGCGCCTTCGTCGTCGGGTCGAGGTCGAACGCGAGCAGACGCTTGTACGCATTGATGGCGACCTTCGCCTGGTGCAGCGTCTCACCAGCCTGGGCGAGCAAGAAGAGGGGCTCCTGGTTCTTCGGCTGGAGCTTGACGATCTGCTTGTACGTGGAGATTGCCTGCGTCGAAGCGGTCTGGTACTTCGTCGACGCGGTCTGGAGCTCAGCGTTCGCCTTGTTCGCGGCAGCCGTGGCAATCGGATCCTGAGCGAGCGCCTGGCCGAGCTTTCCGGTTGTCGGCCGGAACGCGGCTCCTACGCCGGCCTCCGACTCGGCGAGCGAGGCGAGCTGAGCCTGTTGGAGGTAGAGATTGGCCTGGGCCAGCTCGAGATCGCCGAGACGACGAAGAGCGGTCACGTCCTTCGGCCGGAGCTTTCCGTACGCGAGCCAGGCGGCGATGGCCTCGTCCGTGCGGCCCTTGTTCTCCAGGATCTCGGCGAGAGTACGCCGGGCGGGCGCGTTGAACGGCCGCTCGCGCACCGCCTTCTCGGCCTTCGACAGCGAGCCCGTCGAGGAACCCTTGTTGCCGAATGCGTCGCGCAACAGCTGTCCGAGGTCGAGCCCGCCGGAGCCAACGCCGAGAAAGACGAACCCGCCCGCGAACACGAGGATCAGAACGACGAACGCCCACTTCGCCTGGTTGCGCAGGCGCGGGAAGAACATCGTGTTGTCGGCTACGCGAGCGGCGCCGCCACCACCGGCTCGGCGGCCGGTGGTACGGCGAGCATGGCGCGCCTCGCGCTGTGCGCGGCGGCGGTCAGCTCGTGCCAATCCATTCCTCCCTTCTCGTAACGCGCTTCCCCGTCGACGAACGTTGCCAGCACACGATCGGGCGAGCCGCCGAAGACGGTTGCGGCGGCGGGATCCTCGACCGGCAGAAACGGCGAGTCGGCCAGAGAGACGACGGCCAGATCTGCACGCTTCCCCCGTGCCAGGGAGCCGATCTCGGCGTCGAGGCCTAGCGCCCGCGCCCCGCCCAGCGTTCCGAGCTCGAGCGCCTCCACCGCCGTCATCGCATCCGGCCGCCGCTCGCGTGCACGCGCCATCATCACGACGGCCCGGAGCTCGTCGAAGTAGTCGTGGGACGGAGTCGACGAGACGCCGTCGGTGCCGACGCCAACCCGCAAACCGGCCGCGAGCATTTCGCGCACCGGCGCGATGCCGCAACCGACGTAGGCGTTCGAGCGTGGACAATGTGCAATCGCGACGTCATGCTCCGCAAGTAGCGCGATCTCGTCGGGCTCGACGACGACGCAGTGCGCAGCGAGGACGCCCGGGCCGAGCAGGCCCTCGCGCGCGAGCAAGCGCGTTCCCGTCGTCCCGGGTGGATCGACGAGCCAGGTGATCGCCTCCCACGCCCCGCCGCCGTCGAGGAGATAGCGCACCTCCGACTCGCTCTCGGAGATGTGCGTCGCAATCGGCAGCCCGAGCTCCGCGCATGCGCCGTAGACGGCCGGCGAGATGCTGTAGGGCGCGTGCGGGGAAACGCCGAGCACCACCCGGTCGTCGAAGTGCGCCGCGGCGCGCGAGCGAAGCTCTTCGAACTGCGTCAACGACTCGTCGGGATCGGCCCCGAACACCTCGAGATAGGCGATGCCGCGGAGCCCCAGCTCGTCCATCGCCACGGCCGCCGCGCCGCTGAAGCTGCAGTCTCCGACCGTCGCGATCCCGGAGCGCAGGCACTCGGCCGCGCCGAGCCGTGCGATCGCCACGTACTCATCCCAACCGATCCGGCGCTTCCGTTCGGTGTGCAGCCGGATCCACTCGGCGAAGTCGGTCAGCGAATCCCCGAAGCCGGCATACACCGCGTACTCGAGGTGCGAGTGCGCATTGACGAACGCCGGGATGATCACCGCGTGGTCGTAAAACGTCCCCCGGCCGAGCTCGTCGGCGTGGCCGACGTCGGCGATGCGTCCGTCCTCGATCACTACGGCCCCGTCCTCGATCGGCGGGCCCTCGACCGGCACGACCCAATCAGCGGAGAGAACCCGGTTCACGGCCCGGTAAGGCTAGCCGGTTCCATTCGAGCCGCCCGGCGTTCAACCAGAACGGCGAGCCAGATCGACCCCTCGTACAAGATGATCAGCGGAATGCCCTCGATCACAGTGGTGACCGGGTCGATGCCGGGAAGCGCGACGGCGACGCAGGCCACGACGAAGTAGCCCAGTCGCCGTTCTCTGCGCAGCCGCCTCGTCGACAGGATGCCGAGCCGGACCAAAGCCAGCACGAAGATCGGGAGCTCGAAGACAACCGCCATCGCCAACATCACCATCGTGGCGAACGAGTAGTAGTCGCGCGCGCGCAACTTGATGTCGTAGAGCGTCTTGTCGTAGTTCGTCAAGTAGTGGACGGCCGCCGGCAGCGCGACGAAGTAGCCGAAGACGATTCCGGTCACGAGCAGCACGGTCGCCAGGAAGACGAAGAGCAGCACACCGCGCTGCCTGGACTCCTCCAGCGCGGGTGCAAAGAACGCCCAGAGCTGCCACAGGATCACGGGCAGTGCGAGCAGGAAGCCCGCGTAGAGGCTGATCTTGAACGACGTCAGAAACGGCTCGGCGACTCCGAACGTGATCGGCCGCCCGAGACGTCCTTCAGGCAGCGGACGGTTGAGCCAGTGGATCAGGTGCGCGTGCAGGACGTAGCCGACGATCAGCCCGACCAGCAGCGCACCGAGGCACACGAAGATGCGCGTCCGCAGCTCGTCGAGGTGTTCGACCAGGGTCGCCTCCTCGCCGTGACGCAGGCGCCGCGGGAGGCGGAGCATTGTTAGACCGGGTCGCGTTCGCGCTCGCGCGCGGCAACCGTTGCGTCGGTCGTCTGCATCGGCAGCTCGGCCGGCTCGTCGTCGTGATCCTTGCCGCTGACCGAGTCCTTGAACTCGCGGAGGCCGCGCCCCATCGATCGTCCGATCTCCGGCAAACGCTTCGCGCCGAAGAGCAGGAGGGCAAGCAACAGGAGGAGGATGATCTCCCCTGTCCCGATGTTCGGCATGGCCTCAGGGTAGCGGTTTGGAGGCCCAGGCGCGGGAAAGACGATCCGGATGAGCCGCAAGAGGCCGCTGGGCGAACAGGTGGTGGTGATCGGTGGCGGGTCGTACGGCCTGGGCCGGGCAATGGCAGTCGCGGCGGCGCGACGGGGGGCCAAGGTCGTCGTCGGCGCACGTACGCGTGAGGCCCTCGACGGCACCCTCGCCGAGATCGAGGCGGCCGGGGGCAAAGGGCTCGTCGTCGAGACCGACGTCGCCGACCGGCGGCAGGTGGAGGGACTCGTCGCGGCGGCGCTCGAGCGGTTTCGCCGCGTAGACACGTACATCGCGAACGGGATGGTCACCGTCTACGCCGAGGCGCACCGCCTCGAGGAAGAAGAGCTGCGCCGCGTCTTCGACGTCAACTTCTTCGGCGGCGTGTACGGGTACTGCGCGGCACTGCCGCAGCTGCGGACCACGCAAGGGACGTTCGTGCAGATCGCGTCGGCACTCTCGTACCGCGGCATCCCGCTCCAGGCCGCTTACTGCTCGTCGAAGGCGGCGCTCCGCACCTTCTTCGAGAGCGCGCGAACCGAGCAGGAGAAGGAGCGGTCCGGCGTCGACATCTGCGTCGTGCTGCCGGGGGCGATCAACACGCCCCAGTTCGACCGCGCACGCCAGAAGATGGGCCGGCAGCCGCAGCCGGTGCCACCGATCTACCAGCCGGAGCCGTTCGCGGCCGCGATCGTGCGCTGTTGCGAGCGGCCTGTGCGCGAGCTCCCGGTCGGGTGGGGCGCGCAGAAGCTGCTCTGGGGCCAGAAGTTGTCGCCACGCGCCGGCGACCTCGTCCTCCTCCGCACGGGCTGGAAGAGCCAGCATACGGAGGAGCCGAAGCCGACCGATTCGCCGGACAACCTCTTCGAGCCTCTGGCGGGCGATCCCGGCGCACACGGGCGCTTTGACGAACGCTCTCGCGATACGACCGCCTGGACGTGGCTCCGCCTGCATCGCGGCCTGATCGGAGCGGGGCTGGGGTCGGGTACGATGGGGCTATTAGCAGGCCTCGTAGGCCGCTTCCCACCATGTAGAGGGATGTCACAAAGTTGGCGCTTCTGGAGCTGAAAAACTTGCACGTCGCCCTCGAGGACGGCACGAAGATCGTCAAGGGGGTCGACCTCGCCGTGAACACGAACGAGGTGCACGCCGTCATGGGCCCGAACGGCTCCGGCAAGTCGACGCTGGCGTACGCCCTGATGGGCCACCCGGCGTACGAGATCACCGACGGGGACATCCTGCTCGACGGCGCGAGCATGCTGGAAATGGAGGCGGACGAGCGCGCGCAGCGCGGCCTCTTCCTCGCCTTCCAGTACCCGCACGCCGTGCCGGGCGTCACCGTGACGAACTTCCTGCGCAGCGCGATCAACTCCGTGCGCAAGGCACGCAACCAGGGCGAGGACGATCCGATCCCGATTCCCGAGTTCCGCAAGGAGCTGCTCGCACAGATGGACCGGCTCCAGGTCTCGCGCGAGCTCGCCTCCCGCTACCTCAACGACGGGTTCTCCGGCGGCGAGAAGAAGCGGGTCGAGATCCTCCAGCTCGCGATGCTGAAGCCGCGCATCGCGGTCCTCGACGAGACCGACTCCGGCCTCGACATCGACGCGGTGAGGGTCGTCGCGAACGGCGTCCATGAGCTCGTGGGCCCGGATATGGGAGCGCTGGTGATCACCCACTACCAACGCATCCTCAACTTCATCGAGCCCGATTTCGTGCATGTGATGGTCGGCGGACGTATCGTGGAAGAAGGCGGTCCCGAGCTGGCCCACAAGCTCGAGGCCGAAGGCTACGAACGCTACGGAAAGGCGGCCTGATGGCCACCGAAACCGAGACCGTCAAGCAGATCCGCGAGGAATACCAGTACGGCTTCTCCAATCCGGACGAGGCCGAGGCCTACTTCTACAAGTCGGGCCGTGGCATCTCGCACGAGGTCGTCGAAGCCATCGCGGAGCACAAGAAAGAACCGGAATGGATGCGGAAGTTCCGGCACAAGTCGCTGGACTACTTCCTGGCACGGCCGCTACCGATGTGGGGCGGCGACGTGACGCAGATCGACTTCGAGAACATCTACTACTACATCAAGCCGACCGAGAAGCAGGCCAACTCGTGGGAGGACCTGCCGGCCGACATCAAGGACACCTGGGACAAGCTTGGCATCCCCGAGGCGGAGAAGAAATACCTCGCCGGGGTCGGCGCCCAGTACGAGTCCGAAGTCGTCTACCACAAGCTGCAGGAAGACCTGACGAAGCAGGGCGTGCTCTTCCTCGACATGGACTCCGGCCTGCGCGAGCATGAAGACCTGGTCAAGCAGTACTTCGGGACGATCATCCCGCAGAACGACAACAAGTTCGCGGCACTCAACTCGGCCGTCTGGTCGGGCGGCTCGTTCATCTACGTCCCGCCCGGTGTGCACATCGAGATGCCGCTGCAGGCGTACTTCCGCATCAACGCCGAGAACATGGGGCAGTTCGAGCGGACGCTGATCATCGTCGACGAGGGCGCGTACGTGCACTACGTCGAGGGCTGCACGGCGCCGATCTACTCCACCGACTCCCTGCACAGCGCGGTCGTGGAGATCATCGTGAAGAAGGACGCACGCTGCCGCTACACGACGATCCAGAACTGGTCGAACAACGTGTACAACCTCGTCACCAAGCGCGCCGTCGCCTACGAAGGCGCGACGATGGAGTGGGTCGACGGGAACCTCGGCTCGAAGCTGACCATGAAGTACCCGTCGATCTGGCTGCTCGGGGAGCGCGCGCACGGTGAGGTGCTCTCGATCGCGTTCGCCGGGAACGGGCAGCACCAGGACGCCGGCGGCAAGGCCGTGCACATCGCGCCGAAGACGTCATCGGTGATCACCTCGAAGTCGATCTCCAAGAACGGCGGTCGTGCGGGCTACCGCGGCCTGCTCGAGGTCGGGAAGAGCGCTGTCGGCTCGAAGTCGAAGGTCGTCTGCGACGCGCTGATCCTCGACGAGGACTCGCGCTCCGACACCTACCCGTACATGAAGATCGACGCCGACGACGTCGACATCGGCCACGAGGCGACGGTGTCGAAGATCGGCGAGGAACAGCTCTTCTACCTGATGTCGCGCGGCTTGTCCGAGGCGGAGGCGTCGGCGCTGATCGTCTCCGGCTTCGTCGAGCCGATCACGAAGGAGCTGCCGCTCGAGTACGCGGTCGAGATGAACCGTCTGATCCAGCTGCAGATGGAAGGGTCGGTCGGCTGATTGTTTGAAGTCGAGCAAGTCGACTTCGTCTCGATTCTGACGCGGTACGCACCAAGATGAAGGTCGAGCAGGTCGACTTCGTGAACGTCCCGACGCGCGACTACGAGCGGTCGATCGCGTTCTACCGCGACGTCCTCGGGCTTGCCCAGAACCCGCGCGTCCCGACCGAGTTCGAGGCCGGGAACGTCACGTTGGCGCTGTTCGATCCCACGGAGGCCGATCTCGAGTTCCAGACAAACGGCTGTGGCGATATCGCACTGCGCGTCGACAACGTCCAAGCCGCGCGTGCCGAGCTGGAAGCGAAGGGCGTCGAGTTCGTCGGGACGCGCGATTCCGGCGTCTGTCACATGGCCTTCTTCGCCGATCCGGACGGCAATGCCCTCATCCTGCACCGGAGATACGCACCGTGAGCAACCCGGAAGCTCTCGAGCGATACCGGAAGCTGCCGCTTCCCGACACGTCGGAGGAGCACTGGCGCTTCACGGACCTGCGCGGGTTCGACCCTGACGCGTTCGAAGAAGGGGGACTGTCCCCAGACACGGCCCCTGCGAGCATGCTCGACCTCGACGTGGCCGGCTTGGCGACGATCACGGAAGCCGGCGTCACGATCGAGGGCGCACCCGACGGCGTCACGTTCACGCAGCTCGGCGAGGAGCACGAGCGGCTCTACTCGCTCGTCGGCTGGGACGAGAAGTTCGCGGCCCACAATGCGGCGGTGTGGCAGCACGGCCTGCTCGTGCACGTCCCCGAGGACATCCAGCTGGACAAGCCGCTCTATGTCCGGATCACGAACTCGGCCGCCGGCGCGGCGATGTTCTGGCGCCTGCTCGTGATCGCCGACCGCGGCGCCCGCTTCACCTTGGTCGAGGAGGTCGTGTCCGCAACGACGGATCTGAGCGCCTACACGAACGCGGCGGTCGAGCTCTTCGTCGAGGAGGGAGCGAAGCTCGAGTACGTCTCGCTGCAGAACCTCTCGCGGGAGACCTGGCACTTCGCGTCGCAGCACGCGCGTGTGGAGCGCGACGCCGAGCTCGACTGGGTCAGCGGCGGGTTCGGGTCGAAGAAGGGCAAGGTGCGGATCCAGAACGACCTCGCCGGACAGGGCGCGACCTCGCGGGTGACCGGCGCGTATTTCACCGACGGCGACCAGCATCTCGACTACGACACGTTCCAAGAGCACATCGCGCCGAACACGACGTCCGACTTTGCGTTCAAGGGCGCTCTGCGCGATCGGTCGAC
>VAXY01000009.1:0-10256 GCA_005885085.1 Actinomycetota bacterium
ACCACCTTCGCGCCCAGGGTCCCGAGCACCTGCTCGTAGAACTTCCGGCTCGCGTCGAAATCCTTCACGGGGATCGAAACGTGGTCGAGCACGGCCTCCTCCTCTCGTCGACGAGGCAAGATTCTCTCGGATGATCCTCGAAAACGGAACCGTCCGCACCCTCGAACCGGCGCTGCCGGTCGCGCGGGCGCTCGCCATCGCAGGCGACACGATCGCCGGGGGCGTCGGCACCCACGAGCGCGCACTCGCCACTCCGGAGCGGATCGACCTCGGCGGCCGCTGCGTCCTCCCCGGCTTCAACGACTCGCACGTGCACTTCCCGACGTGGGCGCTCGCCCAGAAGCACGTCCGGCTCGAGGGCGCGACCACGCTCGACGAGACGCTCGAGCGCATCGCGGCCGCGGCACGTGACGTCGAGCCCGGCCGCTGGCTGCGCGGCATGGGTTGGCGCAGCGGCGACTGGTCGCCGCCGGTCGAGCCGACGAAGGAGGCGCTCGACGGCGTCACCGGCGACACGCCCACGGCGCTGATGGCCCGAGACTACCACTCGCTCTGGCTCAACTCGGCCGCACTCGCCCATGCAAACGGCGACCTCGAGGTCGAGGGCGGCGTGGTCGTCCGCGACGTGGACGGCGAGCCGACCGGGGTGCTGCGCGAAGAGTGCGCGTGGCACTTCCGCGACACGCACGTCCGGCCGACGGAGGACGAGCTGGTCGAGGCGTCCCGCGAGGGGATCCGGATCGCCGTCTCACGCGGCGTCACGGCCGTGCACGACAAGGACGGCTGGCTCGGCGCTCTCGGCATCTGGCAGCGGCTGCGCGAGGAGGGCACGCTGCAGCTCCGCGTGTGGCAGTCGATTCCCGCGGATCACGTCGGCAATGCCGCCGCGCTGCAGCTCCACAGCGGCTTCGGCGACGACCTCGTGCGCCTCGGCTACCTGAAGACGTTCATGGACGGCACGCTGGGCTCGCAGACGGCGCGCATGCTCGACGGCTCCGGCGTGCAGATCACGAGCCGCGACGACCTCGTCGAGATCATCCGCCTCGGCGCCGCGGCGCGACTGCCGGTGGCCGTGCACGCGATCGGCGACCTCGCGAACCGCGAGGCGCTCGACGCCTTCGAGGAGACGCAGGACGATTGGCAGCCGCTCGGCCTGCGCCCCCGCATCGAGCACGCGCAGATCCTGACCTGGGAGGACATCCCCCGCTTCGCGCACCTCGGCGTCGCCGCCTCGGTGCAGTTCAGCCACGCCCCCTCCGACGCGGAGATCGCCGAGCGCTTCTGGGCGGGCAAGACCGACCGCGCCTACGCGTACCGGTCGCTCTGGGACACCGGCGCCCTGATTGCGAACGGCTCGGACGCGCCGATCGAGGAGCTGGACCCGTGGGCCGGCATCGTTGCGGCCGTGTCCCGTGACTGGCACCCCGAACAGCGTCTGACCCTGGACGAGGCCCTACGGGCCACGACCGTGAATCCGGCCTGGCTGGCGCGCGACGAGCACGGGCGCGGGAAGCTCCTCCCCGGCTACCTCGCCGACCTCGTCGTCGTCGACCGCGATCCCTACGACGCAGATCTCCGAGACGTAAACGTCGTCGCGACGATGCTTGGCGGCCGCTGGACACACAACCCGCCGCCGTGGGAGGATCGCGCGTAACGATGGAAGCCGGCGCCGTTCGGTCCCCTCGCTCCTTCGATCGTCTGCGGACGCACTCGATCGGGCTGCCGCAGGTCCTGTTCCAGTCGATCACGCACATGGCGCCGGCGGCGGCGGTCGCCTACTCCATCTACATCTCGGTGCCGTTCTCGAAGCAGGCGCTCGCGCTCTCGGTGCTGCTGGCGCTGATCGCCTGCTTCTGTGCCGCCACGGCGATCGGACAGCTGGCCAAGCTCGAGCCCTCCGCCGGAGGGCTGTATGCGTATGCCGCGCGCTCGCTCGGGCCGTGGGCCGGCTTCAACGTCGCCTGGCTCTTCATCCTCTTCGAGCCGCTGGTCGCGCCCTTCCTCTACCTCGAGTTCGGCTGGGCGATGCGCGAGGTGATGTCGAACGAGGCCGGCTGGCACTACACGGGCCAGTGGTGGATCTGGGCGCTCCTGATGACGGTGATCGTCTTCCTGCTGACCTACCGCGACATCCGCATCTCGACCACCGCCGGCGTGATCCTCGGGGCGTTCGAGATCCTGGTCTTCGGCGGCCTCGCGGTCTGGATGATCATCTCGAACATCGGCGACCTCAACCTCGCGCCGTTCAATCCCAACCACGCCGCGGGCCATTGGAACGGCGTAATCCGCGGCATGGTGTTCGGGATCCTCGCCTTCATCGGCTTCGAGGCGGCCGCGCCGCTCGGCGAGGAGGCGAGGAACCCACGCCGCACCGTGCCGTTCGCGGTGGTCGGGTCGGCGGTCGCGATCGGCCTCTTCTACATCCTCTGCTCGTACGCCTGGGTCTTCGGCGCCGGCTTCGACAACTTCGTCAACCAGGCGACGGGTCCTCGCGATCTGCAACTCGATCGCGGCCAACTCGAATGCGGCCGTCAACGCCGCAACGCGGGTGTTCTACGCACTTGCACGGAACGGCCTGGCGCCGCGCCCGCTGGGACACACGCATCCCAAGTTCAAGACGCCGTATATCGCGATCGTCTGGATGAGCGTCTTCGCCTTTGTGCTCTCGCTGCTCCTGGGCTGGAAGTGGGGCCCGCTGGTCGGGTTCGCCTTCATCGCGACGCTCGCCGTGATCGTCGTGGTGATCGTCTACATCATCATCTGCCTCGGCTGCGTCTGGCACTACTGGACAAAGCGCCGCGCCGAGTTCAACTGGCTCCTGCACTTCGTGCTGCCGATCGCCGGCGCGGTGCTCTTCTTCTTCCCGCTCTACTACGAGTACGTGAAGTTCCCGCCGACGTACCCGATCAAGTACGCGAACTGGATCGCGCTCGGCTGGATCGGGGTGGGCCTCGTGCTCACCGCCATCCTCTCGGTGCGCGCACCCGAGCGGTTGCGTGACATGGAGCGGGTGTACGTCGAGGACGAAACGGTCGCCCCCGGGCGCGCCTGATGGCGACGGCGGTCGGCCACCGGATCGGCCGTGACGAGATCATCTGGGCCTTCGGGCCCGAGCTCGAGCCCGTGCTCGAGGTCGATCCCGGCGAGACGGTCACCTTCGAGACGAACGACTGCTTCACCGGCCAGATCACCTCTGAGGACGACCTCGTCACGGGGATCGACTTCGAACGCGTGAACAGCGCCACCGGGCCGGTGGCCGTGCGCGGCGCAGAGCCGGGCGACTCGCTGATCGCCGAGATCCTCGACGTCCGGCCGATCGAGGTCGGCTTCGCGTGCCTGATCCCCGGCTTCGGCCAGCTGATCGAGCAGGTCGAGGCTCCGGTGACGCGCATGTTCCGCGTCGAGGACGGCTGGATCGAGATGAACGAACGCGTCCGCTTCCCGGCCAAGCCGATGGTCGGCGTCGTCGGCGTGGCGACCGACGGCGACACGCTCACCAACGGCCTCGCCGGACGCCACGGCGGCAACCTCGACGACCACCTGCACGGCGAGGGCGCCCGGATCTACTTTCCGGTGCGGCAGGAGGGCGGGCTCTTCGCGGTCGGCGACATGCACGCCTCGATGGGCGACGGCGAGATCTGCTTCACCGGCGTCGAGATCGCCGGGGAGGTCGACATCCGCTTCGACCTGCTCAAGGGCAAACAGGCGACCTGGCCGGTGACGGAGCTCGAGCACAGCTGGGTGCCGCACGCGACCGCCGACGAGTACGACGATGCGCTCAAGCTCTGCGCCGAGGAGGCCGCCAAGCTGCTCGTGGACGAGTGGGGCTTCTCACTGGAAGACGCGTTCATCTTCCTGTCCGTCGCCTGCGACGCCGGTGTCGCTCAGGCGTGCAAGCCGGCGCCGCAGTTCGGCACGATCGCCCGTTTCACCATCCCGAAGCTGGACGCAACGCCGGCGCCGTTTCGGCCAGCTTGACCTGCCGCGGCTCTTCGCGGACGGCGTCTGCGACCTTGATGATGATCGCCAGCAAGGCGGCGATGCTCAACAGGATCAGCGAGCCTGCGATGAGGATGTCGGTTTCCATGCAGCCATCCTCGCCGCATCCGGACCGCGTGCCTAGCCGGTGAACCCCCGAGTCGAACGGCGGAAAACCGCACCGCTACAATCCGGATAGCGATGCGCACGATGAACCCGGTCCACGAATCGTCGTCCTGTGCCGTCGCCGCCTGCGCCGCGATCATCGGTGCCAAGTGGACTGCGCTGCTCGTGCACGACCTCTCCGAGGGCCCGCGCCGCTTCTCCGAGCTCGAGCATTCCTGCGCCGGCATCAGCCCGCGCACGCTCTCCGAGCGCCTCCGGGCCCTGGAAGACGAGGGGCTAGTGGAGCGCCACAGCTACGCGGAGAGCCCGCCGCGCGTGGAGTACGAGCTCACGGAGAAGGGCGAAGCGCTCCTGCCGATCATCACCGAGATGCGCCACTTCGGGCACGCCTATTTGACCGCCTGACGGCGGTCAAATACGGAATAGGAACGCCGCTTCGTGAGGAACTAAGCGGTCGCTGCCGTGCTCTGCCGCTTTGAGCTCCACTCCGGCTCGGCCCACAGCTTCGCGAGCTCCACGATCGTCGCGGCGGAAGCCGCCATGTCCTGCACCGAGGCCCACTCGAGCACCGAGTGGAACTGCTGACCGCCCGTGAAGATGTTCGGCGTCAGCAGGCCGCGGGCGCTCAGCATGGCGCCGTCGGTGCCGCCCCGGATCGGCTCGCGCCACGGCTCGATCCCGCAGCGGCGCGTGGCCTCGTCGGCGGCCTCGGTGACGCTTGGGTCCTCGTCGAGGAACTCCTTCATGTTGTGGTACTGCGCCTCGACACTCACGCTGACCCGTGCGCGCGGTTCTTCCGCCGCCAGCTCGTCCGCGAGGCGCCGTAACAGCTGTTCGTGCTCGGCGAGCTTCGTGGCATCGAAGTCGCGGGCGATGAACCGCAGCTCTGCCTCCGCGGTCGTGCCGGTGAAACGATGCGGATGGATGAACCCTTCACGTCCCTCCGTTGTCTCGGGGGAACGCTCACCTTGCGGCAGACGCTCGATCAGACGCGCGCCGAGCTTGATCGCGTTCACCATCTTTCCCTTCGATGTGCCAGGGTGGACACTCAGGCCTTCGATCCTGATCCGCACCTCGGAGGCGGAGAAGGTCTCGTCGTCGATGCGGCCGAGCTCCGCGCCGTCGAGCGTGTACGCGAAGCCGGCGCCGAAGGCATCGATGTCGAAGTGGTCGACGCCGCGTCCGACCTCCTCGTCGACCGTGAACCCGACGCGAATCGGCGCATGCTCGAGCTCCGGATGCGCCGCCAGGTAAGCGACCGCGCCCATGATCTCGGCGACTCCGGCCTTGTCGTCGGCGCCGAGCAGGGTCGTGCCGTCGGTCGTGACGATGTCGTGTCCAACGCGCGCAGCGAGGATCGGGTTCTCGGCGACGCGCAAGACCTTGTCGGTGTCGCCGGGCAACACGATGTCGCTGCCGTCCCAGTTGCGGATCACCTGAGGCTGCACGTTGGCACCGGATTCGTCCTGGCTCGTGTCCACGTGCGCGATCAATCCGACGGTGGGTCCCGCGGAACCGGGCAGCGTCGCGAAGACATAGGCGTGCTCGGTCAGCTCGACATCGTCGAGGCCGAGCTCGCGCAGCTCGCGCTCGAGCACCTCGCCGAGATCGCGCTGCTTGGCAGTGCTCGGGTACGTCTCGGAATCCTGGTCCGATGTCGTGTCGATGCGCACGTAGCGCAGAAAACGCTCGAGCACGTCCTCCTGAAGCTGTGGTGCGAGCTCAGGCAAGCGCCGCCAGTCCCTTGTAGAGCTCCGTCGCGGCCGCGACGGCTCGGTCGACGTCCTGGACGCGCAGCCGCTCGTTCGGCGAGTGCACGTTGCTCTCCCTCAGCGCGAACCCGGTGCCGATCGTCGGGATCCCCTTTTCGGCGAGCGCCGGATAGATCGGCAGCGTGCCGCCAACGCGCACCAGGATCGGCCGCACGCCGACCGCGCGCTGGAACGCCTCCAGCCCGAGCTGGATCGCCGGCGAGTCGGGGGCGAACACGCCCGGCGGCGCGGAGTTCTCGCGCTCCATCGTCACGACGGCGTCCTTCGGGACGGCGCCTCGGAACAGGCGCTCCGCGGCGGCGGCAATCGTGTCGGGTTCCTGCCCCGGCGCGAGCCGGATCGTGAAGCGCGCCTCGGCCTCGACGACGAGCGTCGTGTTCACGAACTCCGGCTTGCCGCCGTGGATGCCGTTGACGTCGAGCGACGGCTCGGCCCAGGTGCGGTCGTAGAAATCGTGCTCCGCGTTCGCGTCGAGGGGCGTCGCACCGGCTTCGTCGAGGATCTGTGCCCCGGACGGAAGCTTCTGCAGGCTCGCGACCTCGACCTCGCTGAGTGCCGTGCGACCGACGCGCAACTGATCCGGTAGCAGCCCGTTACGCGCGATCAGCGCGGAGAGCCCCTGCACGAGCACGTGGATCGCGTTGAGCGCAGCGCCGCCGTAATAGCCGGAGTGCATGTCGCGCTCGCCGGTTCGCACCTGCACGTGGAAGCCGACGAGACCGCGCGTCGCAAGCGCGAACTCGGGCTGCTCCGGCCGCGTCATGCCGCCGTCGAAGATGATGCACGCGTCGGCGCCGCGGTCGTCCTCCTCGAGGAACTCGACGATCGAGTGGCCGCCGATCTCCTCCTCCCCATCACACGCAACCCGGATGTTGACCGGCAACGCGCCGTCCGCACGTAACAGCTCGGCCGCCTTCAGCAGCGTGTAGAGCTGGCCCTTGTCGTCGGCGATTCCGCGCGCGTAGAACCAGCCGTCGCGCTCCTCGAGCTCGAACGGCGGCGACTCCCACAGCTCGAGCGGCGCCGGCGGCTGGACGTCGAAGTGGCCGTAGACGAGCACCGTCGGGGCGTCGGCGCCGTTCGTGCTGGCGGGGATGTCGCCGATGACGAGGTCACGCGTGCCGCGCCGGACGAGCTCGGCCTCGCCGCCGGCCCGCTTGACGAAGTCGCGCACCCATTCGGCCGCCCGGCGCAGGTCGTCCTGGTGCGCCGGATCCGCGCTGACGCTGGGGATCGCAATGAACTCGCGCAGCTCCTCGAGCCAGGTCTCGTTCACGTGACCCGTCCGGGAAAACCAAACGGCCGCGCCGGCAAAGCCGGCACGACCTCCAACGGTCGGCGTCGCAAGCGACGCCTCAGCGCAATAAACTCGCGCAGCTCCTCGAGCCAGGTCTCGTCCACGGCGGGCGAGTCTACTGGGGAGTCGGTCCCGGCCGGGCGGACTACGCGACGTCGCGGAGCTTGATCGCGTCCGCGAGCGCGCGCAGCTTCTTCAGACTCTGGTTCTCGATCTGGCGGATGCGCTCGCGCGTGACGTTGAACGTCCGCCCCACCTCGTCGAGGGTTCGCGGATGCTGACCGTCGAGCCCGTAGCGGAGCTCGAGCACCTGACGTTCGCGGCTCGAGAGCGTGCCGAGGATCTTCCGCAGCGTCTCCTTGCGCAGCGTGATCTCGGCCTCCTCGTCTGGCAGCGGCAGGTTCTCGTCGGTGATGAAGTGGCCGAACTCCGACTCGTCCTCGTCGCCGACCGGCTTCTCGAGCGACACCGGCGTCTGCGCGCTGCGGCGGATGTGCTCTACCTCTTCGGCGCTGAGCTCCAGGTCACGGCCGATCTCCACCGCGGTCGGCTCCCGGCCGAGCTCCGCGCGAAGCTTGCGCTCCGACCGGACGATCTTGTTCAGCTTCTCGACGACGTGGACGGGCATGCGGATCGTGCGCGCCTTGTCGGCGAGCGCCCGTGCGACCGCCTGGCGGATCCACCAGGTCGCGTAGGTGGAGAACTTGAAACCCTTGCGGTAGTCGAACTTCTCCGCCGCGCGGACGAGGCCGATCGTCCCCTCCTGGATCAGGTCGAGGAAGGGCAGGCCCTGGTTTCGGTACTTCTTCGCGATCGAAACGACGAGGCGGAGGTTCGCCTCGACCATCTCCTGCTTCGCACCGTGGTCGCCGCGCTCGATCCGCTTTGCGAGCTCGACCTCCTGTGCCGCGGTGAGCAGGTCGACCTTGCCGATGTCCTTGAGGAAGAGCTGCAACGCGTCGGTCGAGACCTCGCGCGGCTCCTCCACCGCCTCCTGCTCGTCCTCGCCGGGGCCGGCGACGACTTCGATGTGCAGCTCCTCCAGCGCGTGGTAGAAGTCGTCGATCTGAGCCGGCTCGAGATCGAGCTCGTCGAGGGCGACGGCGATCTCGTCGGCACTGAGCTGTCCGTGTTCCCTTCCGGTCTCGAAGAGAGCTTTGGCATCCTCCGTCTCGAGCAGGTCGACGACGGTCTTCGGTGGTGCGACGGCCTCAGTTGCGCTCAATCCGTTCCCCCCTCGTGGAACAGGCATTTTGCGATGCCGCACTGTGCCAGCTGGCCAGGACGAAAGCCATAGGCCGAACGGCTCATTTTCGTGCGGAATGGTCCTAGCGCTTCCGCGCTGCTTTGAGAAGCGTGTCGGCCCTCTTTCCAAGCGATGTTAGCGGTCCTTGCGCACGGGCCAAGGCCAATTCGCGGCGGGCACGGGACAGGTCGCCGAAGTAAATCAGGAGGAGGCCCAGGTGAAACCGGACGGTCTGGGCATGCGGGAAGCGCCGGACGAGCGGCCCTAGCGTGGAGAAGGCCGCGGCCGGACGCTCCTTGTCGTAGCGGCCGACCGCCGCCGCCGTCAGGGTCTCGGAGTCATCGGGTGCGGCCCGCACCGCGGCCTCGAACTCGCGTTCGGCCGAGACGGGACGAAGCGCCTGCTGGAACGCCGCGCCACGAAGCAGACGCTCCTGGGCGGGGGTCTTCGCGCGGACGAAGCTCGGCACGAACGGCGGCAATCCGGGCGGCGTTCCGGGGTGGCGGAGGTCAGCCGCGCGCACGGCCGACGGCGAATCCGGCTGGACGCGCTCTGCCTCGCGCCACGCGGTCGCCGCATCCGTGCTCTGACCCGCGAAGGTGAGGGCCAGCCCGAGCTCGAGACGCACGAGCGCGCTGTGCGGGTAGCGCGCGGCGAGGATGCGGAGGCGGCGCGCCGTGCCCGCCGGCCACGCGCGCAACGCCTCGCGGACCTGCTGCGCAATCTCGTGGGGCGCCGTCGGGTCGAGCGCGAACGGCGGCGCCTTGCTCGTCGGACGGCTGATGTCCGAGCGGGTTGCGAGCGTAATGCCCACGGCGATGCCTGCGGCGGCGGCCGCCGCCGCGCCGACCATCAGCCAGACTCGCAGCCGCGGGCTCATCCGTAGCGACGGTACCCACTAGGTGAGTCGAAATCCGAACCTGGTCTCACCGAAGATGCACGCAAGACGCGGCGCGAGCGGCGCCTGAACCCAGTCTCCGCCGCTATATTTCGGAAAGCCATGCCGACGTACAGGGAATTGCTGCAACAGGTGCGGAGCGAAATCTCCGAGCTCGATGCCTCACGCGCGCGCGAGCTGGTCGACGCCGGCGAGCCGGTCGTGGTCGATGTCCGCGAGCAGGACGAGTGGGACGAAGGCCACATCCCGGGTGCCGTGCACATTCCGCGCGGGCACCTCGAGTCGCGCATCGAGCGCATTGCCCCCGATCCGTCGCAGCAGGTGCTCGTGTACTGCTCCGCGGGCAATCGCTCCGCGTTCGCCGCGAAGACGCTCGAGGAGATGGGCTACGACGACGTCGCCTCACTCGCCGGCGGCTTCACCGACTGGAAGCGCAACGGCTTTCCCGTCGAGCTGCAGGCCGGTCTCGACGCGCAGCGCCGGGCGCGTTACAGCCGCCATCTGTTGATTCCCGAGGTCGGAGAGCAGGGCCAGCTGAAGCTACTCGACTCGAAGATCCTGCTGATCGGCGCAGGCGGGCTCGGCTCGCCGGCGTCGCTCTACCTCGCGGCGGCCGGCGTGGGCCGGATCGGCATCGTCGACGCGGACGTCGTCGACGAGTCGAACCTCCAGCGCCAGATCGTCCACTCGACCGAGCGCCTCGGCGAGGCGAAGGTCGAGTCGGCGAAGCGCACGATCGAGGCGCTCAATCCGGACGTCCAGGTCGTGGCGTACAAGGAGCGGCTGACGTCGGAGAACGTCGAGCGGATCCTCGCCGACGGCTGGGACGCGATCGTCGACGGCGCCGACAACTTCCCCACGCGCTACCTCGTCAACGACGCGGCCGTCTGGCATGACATTCCCGTCGTGCACGGCTCGATCTACCGGTTCGAGGGCCAG
>VAXY01000009.1:10380-10804 GCA_005885085.1 Actinomycetota bacterium
CGCTCGGAATCGGCGAGCCGCTCGTCGGCCGGCTCCTGCTCTTCGACGCGCTGTCGGCGGAGTTCAACGAAGTGAAGCTGCGCCGCGACCCGGAGTGCCCGGTCTGCGGCGAGCACCCGACGATCACGGACTACATCGACTACGTCGAGTTCTGCGCGGGTACTCGGGAGCCGGCATGACGCGCGTTCGCATTCCACCGACGTTGCGCGAGCAGACGGACGGCGAGCGGGAACTCGCGGCCGAGGGCGACACCGTGCGTGAGCTGCTCGACGACCTGATGGGGCGGTTTCCGGCGTTGCGACGGCAACTGGTCGAGGACGACGACCTCGCGCCGTTCGTGAACGTGTACGTCGAGGGCGAGGATGTCCGCACGCTCGACGGGCTCGAGACCGAGGTGCGACCCGGGTCGACTGTGATTCTCCTG
>VAXY01000030.1 GCA_005885085.1 Actinomycetota bacterium
CATTGAAGGCCGTCGTCTTGCCGGCGCCGTTCGGACCGATCAGACCGACGATCTCGCCGGGCTCCGCCGTGAACGAGACGGCGTCGAGCGCGACGATGCCACCGAAACGCTTGGACACATTTTCGACCTCTAGGAGTGGCACGGCTCGAATACCCTAAAACTCAGTGCCGCTCCACCCCACCGCTCAGCGCGTTCAGGACCACCTGCAGGCCCTCGGTCTCGAGGCGGAGGTGCGCGAACTGGCGGACTCGACCCGGACCGCGCAGGAGGCCGCCGACGCCGTCGGCGTCGAACTCGGCCAGATCGTGAAGTCACTCGTCTTCGTCGCCGCGGACGAGCCGGTGCTCTGCCTCTGCGCCGGCGACCGCCGGGTGGACGTGGGGAAGCTCGGGGAGGGCGTGCGGCAGGCGAAGGCCGACGAGGTCCGTTCGGCGACGGGTTTTGCGATCGGCGGGGTCCCGCCGCTGGGCCACGACCCGCCGCTGCGGACGGTGGTGGACGCGTCGCTGCGGCGATTTGAGACGGTCTGGTGCGCCGGCGGCACGGCGAATGCGGTCTTCCCGGTCGACGTCGAGGCACTCATCGCCGCGCTCCCCGCAGCCGAGGTGCGCGAAATCTCCTGACGAACTCGCTGCAGGGTTTCCGTCCCGGCGCAGGTCTGCTTCGATGAGGGGGCGCGCCCTCCGCGGTTGTCGACCTGCTAGGAAGTCACAGTCGCGGCAGCGCCTCCTCTTTTCGTGTGATGGGCGCCTGGCACGCGAAGTTCTCGCAGATGTAGACCGCCGGCCGGCCCTCGACGTAGTCCTTGCCCTCGAGAAGCGGCACGCCGGGGCCCGGCCCGAACGCGACGACGGCGTTCGGATCGAAGCCCGAGAGGGCCGCGCGTGCCACCGCGGCGTCGGGCGGGCCGATCACGGCGATCTCGCGTGGCGCGGAGAAGTGGAGGTCGAGTGCACAGAGTGCATGGCCGAAGGCGGAAGGCGCCCTCGCAATGTGCGGCGCGACGAAGCGGAAGACGCCGACCGCACGCCGCTCGAGCTCGGCATCGCCCCACAGGCGTGCGAGACGCAGCAACACGTATGCCTGCATCGAGTTGCCCGCAGGAGTCGGATGATCGTCGAAGTCCTTCTTGCGGCTGACGAGCGGCTCACCGTCGGCGGGCGTCAGGAAGAAACCGCCGCGGTCCTCGTCCGCGAAGAGTTCGACTGCGAGCAACGCGAGCCGACGAGACTCCTCGAGCCAGCGGAGCTCGCCGGTTGCGACGTGCAGCTCGTAGAGCCCGTTCGCGACGTCCGCGTAGTCGTCGAGAACCCCGGCCTGACCCGCCCGGCCCGCGCGCCACGTGCGATGGAGTCGCCCTGCCGCGGTCGACAACGGACCCACCAGGAACTCTGCGCACGCACGCGCCGCCGCGACGAGATCGTCACGCTCGAGCCGCCGCCCGGCTTCGGCGAACGCGGCCACCGCCAGGCCGTTCCAGGACGCAATGGCCTTGTCGTCGCGCAGCGGCTGCGGCCGTCGCTCCCGTTCCGCGAGCAGCCGGACGCGCGTCTCCTCGTCGAGGTCGCCGCGCAGGACGAACCGGCCGTGCTCGAACGGACGCATGAGCTCCGGCGGGACGTCGTCCTCCCCGGTCCAGGTGTAGGTCAGTCCCTCGATGCCGTCGGTGTCGGCGTCCTGTGCCGACGCGAAGCCGCCCTCCGGAAGCAGCAGCTCGCGAAGCAGGTAGTCGGCGGTCCGCTCCGTCACCTCCCGGTAGCGCGGATTGTCGGTGACGACCCACGCGTGCAGGTACGCCGGGATCAGCAGCGCGTTGTCGTACAGCATCTTCTCGAAGTGCGGGATCAGCCACTCACGGTCGACCGAGTACCGGTGGAAGCCGCCGCCGACCAGGTCGTACATGCCGCCGAGCGCCATCCCATCCAGCGTCTTGGTGACGAGGTCGAGCTCATCCCGCCGGAGCAGGAACTCGAGCGCCGAGGCGGGCGGAAACTTCGGCGCCTGGCCGAAGCCGCCCCACTCCGGATCGAACGAACGCCGTAGCCCTCGCACGGCGTCCGCGAGCAGCGACGACGTCAGCGGCTCATGCGAAGGCTCCGCGGCCCGGCGCAGCTCCGCCGTGATGGAGCCCGCGTCACGCTGGATCTCCACGCGACGGTCGCGCCAGGCCTCGGCGACCGCCGTCAGCAGCTGCTTGAAGCCCGGCAAACCGTGGCGGGGCTCCGGCGGGAAGTACGTCCCGCCGAAGAACGGCTCCCCGTCGGGCGTCAGGAAGACGGTCATCGGCCAGCCGCCCTGCCCGGTGAGGGCGACGACCGCGTCCATGTAGACCGAGTCGAGGTCCGGCCGCTCCTCCCGGTCGACCTTCACGCAGACGAAGTGCTCGTTCATCAGCGCCGCCGTCGCGTCGTCCTCGAACGACTCGTGCTCCATCACGTGACACCAGTGGCACGCGGCGTACCCGATCGAGAGCAGGATCGGCCTGTCCTCCGCTCGCGCCCGCACGAGCGCCGCTTCGCCCCACGGGTACCAGTCCACGGGATTGTCCGCGTGCTGCAGCAGGTAGGGACTCGTCTCCTGGGCGAGGCGGTTCACACCCGTACTCTGCCGCCTGATCGAGAAACAGGGGTCTGACCCCGGCGGGGTCAGACCCCAGCCTTTCAGCGCGTGGTCGTAACGACCGCGCGGTACCCGGCCGCGGTGGCCCCGTTTTCCGGCAGGTAGACGTCCAGGAAGACGTACGCGCCACGCCCGGTCCGGTTGCGGGCCGAGACCTGTTCGGTCGCGCGGCCGTCGTGCCCGCTGCCGTCGATCAGGTGTCTCCGCCTCGCGGCGCCCGTGATCAGCACCGACGGCGTCGAGGCATTCCAGAGCTCGACGTCGGCGTCTCCCGTCGGCACGACTTTGACCAGGACGCGCCGGTGGGCCGGCACCCAGACGCGGTAGACGTCCTCCGGATCCTCGGTCACGTCGAGCCTCGCCTCGAAGCTCACCCGGCCGTTACCCGGCGAGGTCAGCGGTGCGTCGCCCTTGTCGAAGAGCCTGCCGGCCGTGATTTCGTAGATGTCCTCGTTCGGCTCGTGGGGATCGACCGGCGGCGCAGCGTCGGCCAGGGCGGCCGGGAGGTCGAGCAGGCCGTAACCGGTGTCCTCGTCGAAGCCCTTCGCCGCGATGTCGTCCGCCGACCAGCGCATCAGGTCGAACAGCTGCGTCACGTCGAGCTCGGGGCGGCGTGTCCAGACCCACGCGGCGGCGCCGGCGACGAGGGGCGCCGAGAAGCTCGTGCCGTCCGCCGCGGCGTAGCCGGAGGCGTCCGCCCAGCTCGGAACGGCGACGGGGATGTTCTCGCCCGGCGCCGAGAGGTCGACGGCGAGCGACCGGTTGGAGAAGAAGGACGACCGGTTCTGCTCGTTGGTCGCGGCGATCGTCAGCACGTGGTGGAGGCTCGCCGGCGAGTGCTCCGCGTTGCCCTCGAGAAAGTCGTTGCCGGCGGCGGCGACGAGCAGCGAGCCCGTGCCGAACGCCAGATCGATCTCGTCCGCGAGCAGCCGGTCGTAGCCGTCGAAGCCGAAGCTCATGTTGATCACGCCCGGGCCCGTGTCGATCGCGTGCTCGATGCCCTGGATCACGTCGCTGACGAACATCGCGCCGCTGTCCCATTCGTCGAGCGCGGCCTGCGGGTAGATGCCGAGGACGCCGACGCCGTTGTCGGGCGCGGCGATCACGGAGCTGACGGCGGTGCCGTGCTCCTCGTCGCCTCCTCCCCCGGTCGATTGGGCGTTCAGCAGGGTGGTGTTGGCCCGGCCGGCAAACTCCGGGTGGCTGACGTCGAGCCCGGTGTCGATCACCGTGACCGGCTTGCCGGCCGCCGGAGGTGGGACCCGGTCCGCGCCGACGGCAGCCCGCCACCACTCCAAGCCGACGAGCGGGTCCGCGGCCACTCGCTGCGGAACGAACGCACGATCCGGTTCGATCACGCGGGCGATCCCTCGCGCGGACAGCTGCAGGCCGATGCGCGTCGCTTCGCTGCTCGGCAGCCGCCAGATTCCGAGCCGTCGCGAGACGAGCGTGCCGCCCGGCACGCGTGCTCCCGGCGCGGCCTGGATGAGCGCGAAGCGGTGCGTGCGCAGCGCCATCAGCTCGCGGACGCCCGGACGGCCCGTGCTGCGCGCGGCTCCAGCAACCTTCGCGCGCAAGGGCACTGCAGGCGCAGCCCCCGGCCAGCAGGCGGCCAGCAGCAAGAGTGAGGCGGTGACCCCGGCACGCCGCATCGGCGCAACGTAGCGGGGGGCTCGGCCGGCGACTACCCCCTTTTGCGCAGCAGGCGAATGAGCTCGGCGACCCCCGCCACGGCGCCGGCGATCCCGAACGCGACGAGCAGCGCGTAGAGCGGCTGGTCGCGGAAGATGCGCCCGCCGAGGTAGCCGAGCAGTGCGCCGTAAAGGGCCCAGAGCACCGCCGCAACCGCGATGAACGGTGCGAAGCGCGTGTGCCAGCGCAGGCCGACGACCCCGGACGTGAACGTCGTCGCCGTCCGGCCGCCCGGCACGAAGCGCGCCACGATCAAGACGTAGCTGCCGCGCTCCTGCAGAAAACGCTTCGCCCACTCCAGGCGCCGGCTCGCACGGTCGCCGCGGAAGAAGCGTTCCACCACGGGATGCCCGATCCAGCGCCCAAGCGCGTACGACGTGTTGTCGCCGAGAAACGCACCGGCCGCCCCGAAGACGATCACCCAGGCGAGCGAGAGCTGGCCGCGGCCGGCCTGGATCCCGCAGACGATCATGGCGGTCTCGCTCGGCAGCGCCGGGAACACTGCATCGCCGGCGCAGATCCCGAGCAAGATCGGGTACGTCCAGCGAGACCCGGTCAGGAAATCGAGCAGGCCGTTGAGGAAGGCGAGCGTCATGGGCGCCGCTTGCGGATCTGGACCGCGCGTGTGTGCGGCCGGAACCCGACGCCTTCGTACAAGGCGCGGGCACCCTCGTCTTCTTCGCCGCCGCCGGCGTAGACGACGGCCTGGCCGGTGCCCTCTTCCTGCAGACGCCGTAGCGCGTACAGGCAGACGGCAGCGCCGAGCCCTTGCCGGCGGTAGTCGGGATGTGTGCCGACCGGCTCGAACTCGCCCACGCGATTTTCGTCGTCGTACCAGCAGAGGAGTAGCCAGGCCCAGCGAACGCAGCGGTCGCGGTCGAGCCAGAGCTGCCGCTTCCAGAGGTCGCGGTGTAGCCACCAGGCCAGGTCGCCCACGTGGCTCTGCACGCGCGGGCCCTCCAGCTGCCACAGCTCCTGCTGGAGCGCCTGCATGCGCCGCAGGTCCGCGTCGGTCTCGTATGGTCGCGCGCATATGGCCACTGCGTTCCTGCCGCTCGAGGGAGTCCGGGTCGTCGACGTGACGAGCTCGCTGGCTGGGCCCTACTGTACGGAGATCCTCGGGGCGCTCGGTGCCGACGTCGTGAAGGTCGAGCACCCCGAACGCGGCGACGAGTCGCGCGCCTGGGGGCCTCCGTTCCGACAGGAGGCGAGCGTCATGTTCTACGCCGCGAACCTGAACAAGCGGTCGCTCGCGCTCGACGTCAAGCGCGGGCGCGACGTCCTTCTCCGCCTCGTCGAGGACGCGGACGTCTTTCTGCAAAGCCTCCGGCCCGGCACCGCGAGCCGCCTCGGTTTCGGACCGGAGCAGCTGCGCGTGTCGAACCCGCGGCTCGTGTACTGCGACATCGGGGCGTTCGGCCGAACGGGACCTCTGCGCAGCCGCCCCGGCTACGACCCGCTCATGCAGGCCTTCGGCGGCATCATCAGCGTCACCGGCGAGCCCGACCGGCCGGGCGTCCGCGTCGGCGCGTCGATCGTCGACCAGGGAACGGGAACCTGGGCGGCGCTCGGGATCCTCGCGGCGCTCTACGCCGGCGGCGGGCGCACGGTCGATGTCTCGCTGTTCGAGACGACGGTCGCGCTGCTGCCGTACCAGGTCACCGCGTACCTCGCGAGCGGCGACGTCCCAGGGCGGCACGGCACGGCGTTTCCGCTGATCGCCCCGTACCAGGTCTTCCGCGTGCGCGACGGCGAGCTGATGATCGCCGCCGGCAACGACGGGCTGTTCGCCCGGCTGTGCGAGGCGCTCGGGCTCGCAGAGCTCACGGCCGATCCGCGCTTTGCCACGAACCCTGACCGCCTCCACCACCGAGACGAGCTCGCGGACCTGCTGGGCGCACAGCTCGCCGAACGATCGCAGGCCGAGGTGCTCGAGCTGCTGGAGCGCGCCGGCGTCCCGGCCGCGCCGGTGAACGACGTCGCGCAGGTCGCCGAGCACGAGCAGACGGCCGCGCTCGGCCTGGTGCAAAGGCTGGGGTCTGACCCCGTCGGGGTCAGACCCCAAACGGTCGCGCTGCCACTGTCGTTCGACCACGAGCGCGTCGCACACCGGTCGGCACCGCCGCGCCTCGGCGAGCACACGGCGGAGATCCTGCGCGAGCTCGGCTACGAGGACGACGAGATCCGCCGGCTTGCTGCGGCAGGCGTCGTGCGACGCGTAGAGTCGGACACATGACAGACGTTCGCGCGCTGCTGCAGCGCACGGCCGACCTGGCAGCGGACTTCCTCGACTCCCTCGACGAGCGCCCCGTGTTCCCGCAGGTCTCAGTCGACGAGCTCCGCTCGGCGCTGCGTGTGCCGCTGCCGGACGAGCCGATGGATCCGCGGCGGGTCGTAGAGGAGCTGGCGGCCGCCGCGGAGCCCGGACTGGTCGCGATGCCCAGCGGTCGCTACTTCGGCTTCGTCATCGGCGGCGGATTGCCGGCCGCACTCGCTGCGGACTGGCTCGCGACGGCGTGGGACCAGAACGCGGGCCTGTATGTCGGCGGGCCGTCGGCTTCCGTGGTCGAGCAGGTCGTGCACGAGTGGGTCTGTGACCTCCTCGGGCTACCCGCTGACGCATCGATCGGGTTCGTCACCGGCACGCAGATGGGGAGCGTCACGGCACTCGCCGCAGCGCGCTACCGCGTGCTCGAACGCGCCGGCTGGGACGTCGCCCGCGACGGTCTCGCCGGCGGCCCACGCGTGCGCGTGCTCGTGGGAGACAAGAGGCATGTGACGATCGACCGTGCGCTGCGCCTGCTGGGGCTCGGCACGCCGGAGACGGTGCCGGCCGACGACGAGGGGCGCATCGATGCGCGTGCTCTCCGCGACGCGCTCGGGTCGGGCGAGGCGCCGGCGATCGTGTGCGCCCAGGCCGGCGAGGTGAACACCGGCGCGTTCGACCCGTTCGAAGACATCGCTGCCACGTGCGTCGAGCATGGGGCATGGCTCCACGTCGACGGCGCGTTCGGCCTGTGGGCGGCCGCGAGCGCGAGGTTCCGCCACCTCGTGCGCGGCGTCGAGCTCGCCGACTCCTGGATCACCGACGCGCACAAGTGGCTGAACGTGCCCTACGACTCGGCGCTCGTGCTCTGCAAGGACGCCGAAGCACACCGCGCCGCGATGACGGTCAGCGCGTCCTATCTGATCCAAGACGATGCGCGCCTCGTGCGCGACCAGGTCGACTGGGTGCCGGAGTTCTCGCGCCGCGCCCGCGGCTTTGCCGTCTACGCAGCGTTGCGCTCGCTGGGCCGCAGCGGGCTGGCGAAGCTCGTCGAGCGGACGTGCGACTGCGCCCGGCAGTTCGCCGACGAGATCGTCGCGCTGCCCGGAGTCGAGCTCCTCAACGACGTCGTGCTGAACCAGGTCCTGTTCCGGTTCGAGACGGACGAGCAGACCGGTGACGTCCTGCGCNNGGACGCCGGCCGGATCTGGCTGAGCGGGACGACCTGGGACGGGCGCCGCGCGATTCGCGTCTCGGTCTCGAACTGGCAGACGACCGAGGACGAGATCGAACTGGCACTGGCCTCGTTCCGCGCGGCGATTCAGTCGCCGGCCCAGGCGCCCGCGCGGTAGACCTGACCCTCGAGGCGCCGGCCGAGCACGCCCTCGAGCCACTCCGACGTTCTGATCAGCGCGTCGAGGTCGACCCCCGTCTCGACCCCGTCTCCCTCGAAGAGGTACACCAGGTCCTCCGTCGCGATGTTCCCGGTCGCGCGCGGCGCGTACGGGCACCCGCCCAGCCCGCCGCACGACGCGTCGAACAGCCGCACGCCCGCCT
>VAXY01000031.1 GCA_005885085.1 Actinomycetota bacterium
CTCGCCGTTGTACGTGATGGGCAACCTCTGTCTCAAAAACACCGCCAAGATCAGCAAGGGCCCGCTGATCGTCAAGGGCTCGATGGATCTCCAGCAGAGCAACAACCAGGCAGGCGCCGCCGGCGCCGACCTCAACGAGGCCCACATCGGCCGCGGCTGCCGGTATCTGAGCCAGTCGCTGCACAACCCGTGCGTCTACGGCGCCGGCGGGGGCACAGGTACTCACGACAACATCTGGGCGACGATCCTCGATGGGACGCCGCCTGCCGTCACTCCACCGAGCGTCCAGTGGAATGACTGGTACCTGAACGGGAGCCCCGGACCGTACTATTCGTGCGCCGCCCCCCAGGCCGGCGATCCGCCGAATCCTTCGTTCCTCTTCGACAGCCCGGTGGGAGTCGCGAGCGACACGGACGCGAACAAGTTGGCGTTCAAGAACGACAATCAGGGTGTCGCGAACCTGACCCCGGGGAGCTCCTACCAGTGCAAGACCGTCAACGGCGAGATCTCGTGGGATTACGCGAACAAGGTTCTCACAGTGAATGGGACGATCTTCCTGGACGGCAGCGCGAAGGTCGACATCGGCGGGACGGTTCGCTACAAGGGGCAGGCGACGATCTACACCTCCGGCACCGTGCTGGTGAAGAACACGCAGCTCTGTGGCTACAGCGCGGGAGCGTCGTGCACCTTCGGTAGCTGGGACTCGACCAAGGACCTGCTCGGCTTCGTCGCCAACGGCAACGGCTCTGTCGCGGCCGACAACCAGGTCCCGAGTGGTGACGGCGTTCAGTTCGTCAGCGCCTATTTCCAGGGCGCCGTGTACGCCACGAACATCGTCGACATCGGCACCACTTCGACCGTGGACGGGCCGCTCGACGGCTCGACGGTCATCCTGGGACAGTCGTCGACATCGACGTTCAACGGCTTCACGTTCGTGCCGGTGGGAATGCCTGGGAATCCCACCGTGTACGCGCTTGCGCAGCTGCCTCAGGTGACGGGCGGCTAGCCCACGCACCTGTGGGCCGAGTCCCTCAACTCAGGGACGCGGGCTGCCGATAGCGACAACCGTGGACCTTGCACTCGCAGCGGTCGTCTTCGCGCCGGGGCTAGCGCTCGGCAGCTTCCTGAACGTCGTTGCCGCGCGCCTGCCGCTGCGGCGCTCGATCGTGCGGCCGCCCTCGGCGTGCATGTCGTGCGGGCAGGAGATCCGCTGGTACGACAACATCCCGCTCCTCTCGTACGTGCTGCTGCGCGGCCGTTGCCGCGACTGCGAGGCGCGGATTCCGCCTGTGTACCCGGCGGTCGAGCTGCTCACCGGGGTGCTGCTGGCCGGCTGTGTGCTTGCCTTCGGCCTCTCGGCCGAGGCTGCCGTGGCTGCGTTCTTCTGCGCGGCGCTCGTCGCCGTCTCGGCGATCGACTTCGAGCACCGGATCATTCCGAACCGCATCGTGCTGCCGGCGACCGTGCTCGTGCTGCTCGCGAATACCGCGCGCGACCTCAGCCCGGAGTGGATCGTCGCCGGCCTCGCAGCCTCGGGCTTCCTGTTTGCCGCTGCGCTCGCCTACCCCGCCGGGATGGGCATGGGCGACGTGAAGCTCGCGCTGCTGATGGGCGTCGCGCTCGGCAAGACCGTCTCGGTCGCGCTGATGGCGGGGATGCTCGCGGCGATGATCCCGGGCATCTTCCTGTTCGCGCGACACGGCAAGAAGGCGCGGAAGATAGGGATTCCGTTCGGCCCCTTCCTCGCACTCGGGTCGGTCGTCGCGCTCTTCTGGGGCCACGGCATTCTCGACGCCTACCTCTCGACGCTGCACTGACCGGGGTCTGACCCCAACGGGGTCAGACCCCGGTCTGGCGGCCTAAACGCTGCGCGGAGACGCGGCCCGGATTGCCTCTCCGATCCGGTGCACGATCGCCTGCAACTCGAGGTATTCCTCGAGCTCGAAGTCGCCGGTCGCTTCCTCGCGGTGCGCACGCGGGGCGACCAAGACGTAGCCGTACAGGTCGCCGCTCCACCCGCGGGATGATCGCCGACGGAGCCCTCGATCGCGCGCGTAGCGTTTCCGAGATGGAGAGGCGGATGCTCGGCGCCACCGAGCTCGCGATCACACCGGTCGGAATCGGCACCGCGCCGATCGGCTCAGGCCGCGACTGGGCCGCCTGGTGGGGGCCGCAGGACGAGGCCGAGTCCATCCGCGCGATCCATACCGCACTCGACCGCGGCGTGAACTGGATCGACACCGCGCCTTTCTACGGCTGGGGTCGCGCGGAGGAGATCGTCGGCCGGGCGCTCGCGGGCCGGCGCGACGACGTGCTGGTGTTCACGAAGTGCGGCACCGTGCCCGACGAGCAGCGCGGCGACCGGATGGATCTGAGGCCGGAGACGATCCGAGCCGACGTCGAGGCGAGCCTGCGACGTCTCGGCAGGGACCGGCTCGATCTCGTCCAGTTGCACGACGCCGACCGCGACACGCCGATCGAAGAATCGTGGGGAGAGGTGCAGCGGCTGATCGCCGAAGGCAAGGTGCGGCACGGGGGTATCTCGAACCACGCGCCCGCAGCCGTCGAACGCGCTCTCGCGGTCGGGCCCGTCGCTGCGCTGCAGTACCAGTACAGCCTGCTCCACCGGGAGCCCGAACGCGAGCTCCTGCCGCTGGCGCGGGATCGTGGGCTCGGCATGCTGACCTGGTCGCCGCTCGGCGCCGGTTTTCTCGGTGACGGGTTCGACGTCGAGCGGCTGGATCCCGGCGACTTCCGCCGCACGCATCCCTTCGCCGCGCTCCACCTCGGGCCGCTGCACGCGTCGCTCGCGCGGATCGGCGAACGTCACAGCACCACGTCCGCGCAGGTCGCGCTCGCGTGGCTGCTCCACCGGAGCGGCGTCTCGGGCGTGATCGTCGGGATCAGGAGCGAACGGGAGGCGGAGCAGCTGCCCGGCGCCGCGTCCCTGCGGCTGGACCCAGACGAGCTGCTGGAAATCGAGACGGCAGCTCCCTGAGCACGAGCGCGGCGCCCACGAGCGCGAGCGCCTCGGCCTCGAGCCAGTACCACCCGAACGAGACGGGATCGAGCAGCACGCGCAGGACAACGACGGTCAGCGGCACGAGCCAGACGGCGTGCAGGCTGCGCCTCATCGTCGTCGCGACCACGGCGCCGGCGCCTACGGCGAGCGACGCCTGCAGCAGTCGCAGTGGCCAGCCGAAGTGTGTCCCGGGAGCCAGGACCAGGCCTAGCAGCGTCCCCGACGTGACGCGCCACTCGTGCTCGAACATCCGCATCCGGCCGGCAAGAGCGAACGGCGCCAGCTGAGCGAGCACGACGACGCCCTCGACGGCCGCACCCAGGGCCGCGCGGCGCAACCGAGGGGTGAGCAGCAACACGGGGGCGCCGAGCACTCCCCAGAGCTCGAGACCGGCGCTGACGCCGATCAGCAGGCCCGCCGCGACAACCCGGTCGTTCCGAGCCCAGACGGCCGCGAGGACCCAGAGCAGGGGCACAACCGCCTCGGCGGGGTGACCGTCGGCGAACGCCAGCTGCGTCAGCCCGGCGCCGACCGCCGCCAGCCCTGCGGCGAGGCGCAGCCCGTCGCCGACGCCGAGACGCCCGAGCACGAAGAGGAGGAGTGCCGCAGTGCCGAGCTCGAGCACGAAGGCGAGCGCGGACAGATTTCGAACGGCGCCGAACAGTACGAGCTGGAGCGGCCCGGATTGGAGCATCGGGTCCGCGAACGTGCTCGCCCACCCACCGGAGAGCAGCTGCTCGCCGCGATGCACGAAGTACACGAGGTCGCCGGGATCCGTCCCTCGATCGAGGGACGCCATCCCCGCCGCGGCGGCGAGGACGGGTACCCACACGCGGGCGACCGAGGAGCGCCGAAAGTCCCTCATCTAGGGCGATATCGGCCCTCGGAGGGGTGAGGTTGAGCGGCTGCCGGTCAAGGCGGGGCCCGCCGCTGCCGATACCTCGAACGAGGGATATCCATGGACATCGAGCGTCCACCGAACTTGCGCACCCCGGGCTCCGGGCCCGGGAGCGCGACGCCGCCCGGTGGAGCAGGCTTCGGTGGCTCGCCGCCGCCGATCAACGCTCTCGCCGAGCTCGTCGCCGACCTGATCGCCGCCACCGGCCTCGTCCCGGCGGACAAGCTGGCGCTGGTCCGGGGCGCGGCCGGCATGGGCTCCTTTGCGCACGCTCTCGTCGAGCAGAACGTCGCCTCCAGCGAGGGCTTGGCGAAGACGCTGGCCGCGCGCTACCAGATGCCGCTCGTCGACCTGGCGCTCACCGGCGTCGCGGAGGACGCCAGCGGCGAGATCGCCCTGCACGTGCTGGAACGCCTCGTCGCCATCCCGTACGCATTCGACAATGGCACGCTCCGAGTCGCGATCGCCGACCCCGGCAACATCCAGGGGATCGACGAGCTGCGGCTCGCGACCCGGTATCCGCTCGACCTGGGCGTCGCCTCGCGCGAGGACATCTTTGCGGAGATCCGCCGTCTCGCGCGCGCCTCGGAGGCATTCGGCGCCCGCGCAGCCGTCGAGGAGGAGCTCGCGGCGACGGAGGACGAAGAGGAGGCAGACGACCTCGAGATCGACGACGGCATCTCCGACGCGCCGCTCGTGCGGCTCGTCAACTCGGTCATCTTCCAGGCCGCCGAAGACGGCGCCTCCGACGTCCACTTCGAGCCGCAGGAGGATTCGCTGCTCGTCCGGTTCCGCATCGACGGCGTGCTGCAGGAAGTTCAGCGCGTTCCGAAGCGGATGATGCCTGGGGTGGTGACGCGCCTGAAGGTGCTCGCGAAGCTGGACATCGCCGAGCGGCGCAAGCCGCAGGACGGTCGCATCTCGCTGAACGCCGCCGCCGCCGGCCGCACGATGGACGTCCGTGTCGCGACCCTGCCGACGGTCGAGGGCGAGTCGGTCGTCATGCGACTCCTCGACAAGTCGAAGAGGGCGCCGACGCTCGAGGAGCTCGGCATGTCCGATGAGATGCGGGCACAGCTCGAGCTGCTGATCCGGAAGCCGACCGGCGCGCTCCTCGTGACCGGGCCGACCGGTTCCGGCAAGTCGACGACGCTCTACGCCGCACTGACGGAGATCAACCGTGCGGAGATCAACATCATCACCGTCGAGGACCCGGTCGAGTACCGCCTGGGAGGCGTCAACCAGGTGCAGATCAACATCAAGGCGGGGCTGACCTTTGCGACCGCGCTCCGCTCGATCCTGCGTTCCGACCCCGACGTCGTGATGGTCGGTGAGATTCGAGACGGCGAGACCGCGAAGATCGCGATCGAGGCCGCCCTGACGGGCCACCTCGTCCTCTCGACCTTGCACACGAACGACGCGCCGCAGGCGCTGACGCGTCTGAGCGAGATGGGCGTCGAGCCTTTCCTCGTCGGTGCAGCCGTCTCGGCGGTGCTCGCCCAGCGGCTCGCGCGCAAGCTCTGCACGCACTGCTGCGAGATGTACACGCCGAACACCGACGAGCTGCTCAAGGCGCGTGTCTCGCCCGAGGTCGCCGCGGCCAGCGACGGGATGGTCTTCTACCGCAAGAAGGGCTGCCCGCGCTGCAACCAGACCGGCTACAAGGGCCGGATCGGCGTCTACCAGCTGCTCGCCATGACCGAACAGCTCGAGAGTCTGGCCGTGACGAACGCGAGCCGTGAGGAGATCGAGCGGGCCGCAATCGGCGAGGGCATGCGGACGCTCTGGGATGACGGCCTGGCGAAGGTCGCGGCCGGGCTGACGTCGATCGAAGAGCTGGCCAGAGTCTCGATCTAGCGCCGTATCCCTTTCAAGTCATACGGCGTTGAAGGGATGTGAGGCGCGGCCTCCTCATTCTGTTCGCGTGCGCGTGTCTCGTCCTGTTGCTGGCCGCGGCCTCGGCGCCCGCCAAGCGCTCCGAGGACTGCACGTGGGGCGCATCGTCGGTGATGGTCGAGGACGTCAACGGCCAGTTCGTCCAGAGCCAGCCCGTCACGAGCGGCTGCATTCCTCGTTGACAGGTCACTCAGGCCGACCTACAACGAGCGTGGACCTGCGCGTCGCAGGCCACGACCGAGGGGGTCGGAAATGAGGGAGTCGCAGCACGCAGTCCGGCCGGGGAGCGGCCCGACCGAGCGTGACTACGTCGAGTTCTGGCCGGCCGGCACGATGGCCAAGGGGCGCTTCCGCTGCACGGCCTGCGGGAACGCTATCGCGGTCAGGACGGTCCTGCCCCGATGCATGCTCTGCGGAGAGCGTCTCTGGGAGCGGGAAGAGTCGAGCCCGTACGGCGAAGTTACTTAGGCGCCGACCTACTGCGCGTGCACGTCGCAGCCCAGCACCATCAGCGCTTCGACCGCTTCCGTCATGAAGGCGGTCGCCTGGTGGACGTCTGCAAACGTGTACGGCCCGGGCCGTGTCGGCTCGGCGCTACGACCGCCCGCGGGATAGACCTCGGCCTCGACCACGCACGAGTCGCCGTAGTCGACCGCCCGCAGGACCGCGATCGAGCGTCCGTCCCTGCGCGCGTGGCGGACGAAGAGCTCTCGCGGGCCAGTTGGGGGGCTGGTCATACTCATACTCCGTGCGAGGCGTCTTGTGCGGCCTGCGCGACTGTCTCTTTGTCGGCGAAGCCGCTGATCTTCGCGACGAGCCGTCCCGGCCGGACGTAGACGAGCAGGCCGGGGTCGGGCAGCATTCCGAGCTGCTCGGTCAGCTTGCCGACTTGCGCCTGGCTCAGCACGTTGAGCGGGACGAACCCGACGCCGGCGAGGGCCGCTCCGGCCTTCGCCTCGGCGAACGAGATCCCGTCGACCTGGGAGTACGGGTCGTAGAGCGAGACGACGACGGTGTCGTGGAGCCCGAAGGCGTCTGCGACCGGCGCCGGCAATCCCGCTTTCAGCGCCCCTGCGATTGCCGCGTGATCGACGACGGGCTTCGGCTCGACGGGAGCCGTCTTCGCGGCCGGCTTGATCTTCGCCGGCGTTGCGGTCTTCGAGCTCTTATGTGTCTTCTGCACGGCCTGCGCGGCGGCCGGAGTCGTCGTCTTGTGCGTCGTCTTGGCGCCGGGGCCGAAGGGGTGGTGCTTGATGATGTGCGGTGTCGCGACGGACGAGTCGCTGCTGCCGCCCATCATCTTCAGGCCTCCGAAGGCGACGACGGTCAGCAACAGAGCACAGATCGCGGCAATTCGGACAGGCGGGGAGAGCGTGAGCGTCACACGTTTTCTATCGGCAACCCCAATCACGGACTTGAAAGACGAAGGGCGCGGTTGCCCGCGCCCTTCATCGCTTCGGATCTGGTGCTGCTTACGTGCAGACGCCGCTGACGATGTCGGCGCCGGGGCCGTTCTTGTTCCAGGTCTTGCCGCCGACGGTGCTGGAGACGCAGTAGGTGACCGAGTCGGCCGACGTGATCGTGAGCTTGGTCGGGACGATGGCCGAGTCGTAGGCCTGCAGCAGCGAGACGGTCATGCCCGCATAGCCTGCGGACGCGCCCGTGCCCGTGTTGTCGGCGTTGTACGCCTCGACTGCGGGGATCGCTGCTCGAACGTTTGCCTTGGCGGCGGAGTTGTTCGCACGGTCGCGGAAGCTCAGGTACGAGGGGATCGCGATCGCAAGCAGGATGCCCAGAATGATGATGACAACGAGAAGTTCGATGAGTGTGAAACCGCTTTCCTCACCGGCCAGCCGCTGCCGGATCTTGCTGGTCATGCAGGTGCTCCTTCCA
>VAXY01000032.1 GCA_005885085.1 Actinomycetota bacterium
TCCGGGGAGGGCACAAACTTGCAAGCGTTGATCGACGCGGGGCTGCCGATCGCGGCAGTGGCCTCGAACCGCGCCGGCGTGCCTGCGCTGCAGCGCGCAGACGCGGCCGGCATCCCCATGCGGGTCTTCGAGCTCGACCACTACGCCGACCGCGAGGCCCGCGACCGCGAGCTGGCCGACTGGCTGCAGCTGCGCGGAGTCGACCTCGTCGTCCTGGCGGGCTACATGCACCTGCTCACCCCACCCTTCCTCGAGCGGTTTCCCGACCGGATCGTCAACGTCCACCCCTCGCTCCTGCCCGAGTTTCCCGGCGCACATCCGCTCGACGACGCACTGACGGCGGGGGTCGCGACGACGGGAGTGACCGTGCACTACGTCGATGAGGGGCTCGACACGGGCGCCGTGATCCGGCAGGAGCCCGTCGCCGTCGAGCCGCGTGACACGCTGCTCGACCGCATCCACGCGGTCGAGCACAGACTTCTGCCCGAGGTGGTGCGAGAGTTGTGCGCGCGCTGATTTCCGTCTACGACAAGACGGGACTGGGGGAGTTCGCACGCGGGCTCTCGGAGCTCGGCTGGCAGCTCGTAGCCAGCGGCGGCACCGCCGACTACCTCGAGCACGAGGTCGGGCTCGACGTCGATCGCGTCGAGGAGTTGACCGGCGTCGCCGAGATGCTCGGCGGTCGCGTCAAGACGCTGCACCCCCGCATCCATGCGGCGATCCTCGCGAGGCGCGATCACGCCGACGACGTCTCGACGCTGGAGGAGCAGGAGATCGAGCCGTTCGACCTCGTCTGCGTGAACCTCTACCCGTTCAGCGAGGTCGCCGGCCGTTACGGCGTGCGCGAGGAGGAGGCGGTCGAGATGATCGACGTCGGCGGCCCGTCGATGCTGCGCGGGGCCGCGAAGAACTTCGCCCACTGCGCGCCGGTGTGCCGCCCGGCCCGGTACGCCGGGATCCTCGCGGAGCTTCGAGCAGCCGGGGCGCTCTCGGTCGGGACGCGCCGTGCTCTTGCGACCGAGGCGTTCGCGACGACTGCCTCCTACGAGACCGCGATCGCACGCTGGTTCGGCGACATCGAGGCGTTCCCCGAAACGCTCGTGATGGCGTTCGAGAAGGTGACCGACCTCCGGTACGGAGAGAATCCACATCAGCGCGGCGCCTACTACTCGGAGCAGGGAGCGCGCGTCCACCTGCTCTCACGCGTCGAGCAGTTGCACGGCAAGGAGCTGTCGCTGATCAACCTGCTCGATCTCTCGGCGGCAAGATTGATGCTGCGAGAGTTCGCGCTTCCCGCGTGCGTGATCGTCAAGCATGCGAACCCCTGCGGGGTCGCGGTCGCCGGCACGATCGAGGAGGCTTACGAGCGCGCGCTGGCGTCGGATCCGGTCTCCGCCTTCGGCATGGTCTGCGCGGTCAACCGTCCCATTTCCGACGGCCTCGGCGAGGCGCTGGCGGAACGTTTCATCGACGTGCTCTTCGCGCCGGAATACGGCGATCGCGCACTCGAAGCGTTGCGCCGGAAGGAAGCGATCCGGATCCTCCGCGACGGTGAGCGCCGTGGGTTCCCGCGCGGGGAGCGCGACGTCAAGCGCGTGCTCGGCGGCCTGCTCGTGCAGGACCGCGACTGGGACGTCGACGACCGAGAGGGAATGGAAGCGGCGTGCGGCTCGCCGACCGAGGAGATGTGGGGCGACCTCGTCTTTGCGTGGCGGGTGTGCAAGCACGTCGGCTCGAACGCGATCGTGATCGCGAAGGACCTCGCGACGATCGGCATCGGCGGCGGTCAGACGAGCCGTGTCGACGCAGTCAAGCTCGCGCTCGACAAGGCGTGCGAGCACGGCCACGACGTCGGCGGCGCGGTGCTCGCCTCAGACGCGTTCTTCCCGTTCCCGGACGGACCGCAGGCAGCGCTCGACTCGGGCGTGAGTGCGATCATCCAGCCCGGCGGCTCGAAGCGCGACGCCGACGTCATCGCTGCGGTGCGAGCTGCTGGCGCGACGATGGTCCTCACAGGCCGCCGCCACTTCCGGCACTAGAGCTCGCCGGGTGGGGCCATGCGGTAGAGGAACGGCCCAGTCGCCTGCGAGATCGCAAAGATCAGCCCGATGCCCTGTTCTTGTGTGGACGCGTTCTCGAGGCCGCCGGCGTAGATGGGGTCGTAGCCTGCGTCGCGGATCAGCTGCTCGACGACCTCACGCGCTTCCTCGTCGCCCGTCCAGATGTTCGAGGGCCTGTTCTTCTGCTGCCCGAGCTGGTCATAGAGCCGCGCGAAATTGAGATTGAAGGACTTCGCGGTCGGTCCGTTCGTCTTCGACTTGACGAACTCGGCGTTCGAGGCGAAACCGTCGGGGGGTGCCGCGCCGACGAGATTCGTCGCGTCGACGACGGTCTTGCCTTCGATGCCCTGAACCTTCTCGAGCGCGTCTGCGATTGCCCCTCCGGGCACCGCGACGAGGACCGCGTCGGCGTCGGAGACGTCGCCGCCGTCCTGCCCGATCCGGGTCACCTCGTGACCGGCCTTTTCCCAGAGGTCAGCGAGCCCGCCGCCGACGTTGCCCTTTCCCACCGCTGCGATCTTCATGACGCTCCCTTGGTCGCTTTCGGAAACTATTCCGCAATGGACACTCTCAACGTCGAGGCGATGATGCGAGAGGCGCTCGCCGAAGCGGAGGCGGCCGGAAAGGCAGGCGAGTATCCGATCGGAGCGGTCGTGGTCATCGACGGCGCCGTTATCTCGCGGGGCCGATCACGCCAGCGCGAGCGCCGCTCGCAGCTCGCTCACGCCGAGCTGGAGGCGCTGCAGAACGGCGGCGAGCCGCTCTGGGCCCGCCACGACGAGGCGATGCTGTTCACGACGGTGGAACCATGCCCGCTCTGCCTCGGCGCGGCGGTGATGGCGGACGTGCCTCACATCGTGTTCGCGCATCCAGACCCGGCGATCCAGTCGGCCGAGATCATCGAGCGCGTCCCGTACGTCGCCTCACACATCGAGACGTACCTCGGCGGGGTGCTGCGCGACGAATCCCGCTCCCTCTTCGAGCGCTACGAGCCTCGGATGGTCGAATGGCTCGACGACCGGGTCGTTCGGCACAGACAGACAAAACCGCAGGACTAAGCTTCGGCGATGGCCCGCGCGTACCCGTCCGTTCTCGAGCTGGTCGGCGACACGGCGATCGTCAGGCTCATCTCGCTGGGCCGGGGCGTCGAGCCGCGGCTGATCGCGAAGCTCGAATACCTCAACCCCGGCGGCTCGGTCAAAGACCGCATCGGCCTCGCGATGATCGAGAAGGCGGAGCAGGAGGGAAAGCTGAAGCCCGGCGGCACGATCGTCGAGCCGACCTCCGGCAACACCGGCGTCGGCCTTGCGATCGCAGCCGCGCAGAAGGGTTACCGCTGCATCTTCGTCATGCCCGACAAGATGAGCCAGGAGAAGATCTCGATGCTGCGCGCGTACGGCGCCGAGGTCGTGATCTGCCCGACCGCCGTCGAGCCCGACTCGCCGGAGTCGTACTACTCCGTGTCCGACCGGCTCGCTGAAGAGATCCCAGGTGGATTCAAGCCCGACCAGTACTCGAACATGTCCAACCCGGAGGCGCATTACCACGTCACCGGGCCCGAGATCTGGGAGCAGACCGGCGGCGAGCTCACGGCGATCGTGATCTCCGTCGGCACAGGGGGGACGATCTCCGGCGTCGGCCGCTACTTCAAGGAGAAGAGGCCGGACGTCCTGATCGTCGGGGCCGACCCGGAAGGCTCGGTCTACACGGCGAAGGAGGAGCGCGACGTCCATCCGTACCTCGTCGAGGGGATCGGCAAGGACACATGGCCCAAGACGATGGATCCGTCCGTCGTCGACGAGTGGGTGCGCGTCTCCGACCGCGACTCCTTCCTGACCGCACGGCGGCTGGCGCGTGAGGAGGGTCTCCTGGTCGGCGGCTCCGGCGGTACGACGGTCTGGGCGGCGCTCGAGATCGCGCAGCGCTTCGGACCCGAGGCGACGATCCTCTCGATGATCCCCGACTCGGGGCGCTCCTACATGTCGAAGTTCTACGACGACAACTGGATGCTCGAGCACGGGTTCGTCGAGCGCCGCGTGCCGCCGCCGACTGTCTTGGAGCTGTTGCGTGCGAAGCGCACGGAGGAGACGGACGTTCCGACGCTGATCACGATCGCCGCGCACCAGAAGGTCGGCGAGGCGATCGACGTCATGCAGCGGTACTCGATCTCGCAGCTGCCGGTCGTACGAGACGGCGAGGTCGGGTCACTCGCGGACGTGATCGGCTCCCTCCAGGACCGCGACCTGCTCGACCGGGTGTTCAAGAATCCGGATGCGCTGCACGAGGATGTGGCGGCGGCGATGCAGCCGCCACTCGCTGCGGTCGAGGCGGATCAGACCCTCGACGAGGTGTTCGCGACGCTGACCGGCCGCACGAACGCCGTCGTCGTCGCCCGTGAGGGCAAGCCGGTCGGCGTGCTCACGCGATCGGATCTGCTCGAGTACCTTGCGCACCAGCGCCAGACGAGCTGAGCCTCGGAGACGCTCGTCACAGCTACGATCGCAGCATGGCGACCGAACCGCTTCAGCAGCTTTTGCAGCACGCGTTTCCCGATGCCACCGAGCTGCGGGTGGAAGACCGCACCGGCGGCGGGGACCACTTCCAGGTGACGGTCGCCACACCCCGGTTCAACGAGCTGCCCCTGCTCGAACAACATCGGCTCGTCAACGAGGCTCTGGCGGACCCGCTGCGGGACGGCACCATCCACGAGCTGCGAATCAAGACGAAAGGAAGCGAATGAGCGAGCTGCGCGAGCGAATCCAAGCCGTGATCGAGACCGAGCCGGTCGCGCTCTTCATGAAGGGCACACCGCAGTTCGTGATGTGCGGCAACTCAGACCGTGCGCTCCGCGCGCTGCGCGCCGCCGGCGCGCCCGTGACGGCGGTCGACATCCTCCCCGACCCGTCGATCCGCCAGGAGCTGTCCGCGGTCTCGGGCTGGCCGACGATTCCGCAGGTCTTCGTCAGCGGCGAGCTGATCGGAGGGGCCGACGTCGTCGAGGAGCTCGCCGCCGACGGCGAGCTCGGCCGCGTGCTCGAGGAAAAGCTCGGCGGCGACTACCGGGCGTCCGCGGAAGAGCGAACGGTCTCGGTCCTGACGCCCGCGTAGCGAAAGCCGATCGGCCGGATCGCGCCCGCCGCGATCAGCGCCTGCTCGAGCGACTCGCTCGCCGGCCCGCCCAGCCACCGATAGAAGTACGGACGCCACTCGAATCGGCGTTCCTCGTAGCGTGCGTCCAGCTCGCGGCGCAGGGTCTCGTACGGATGGAGGTCGGTATGACGCGCCCGCCAGCCGGCGAGATTCGACGGCCCCTTCGGCTCGCGCCCGGCGGCGGCCAGGACGCGATGCTGGCTTTCGTACCAGTCCACGGTCGGCTCGTCCATGTGGTTCCACGCGAACTCGTCGAGCAGCAGGAGCGGTGCGAGGCGGGCGAGCTTGTCGAGCACAGGCCCGAGCGGATGGACGTGATGCAGCACGCGCCCGGCGACGACGGCGTCGAACGGCCCCGGGTCGTCGAGCTCCTCGACCGTGACCTGCCGGTAGAGGGCGCCGCTCGGAGCATCCGGGTCGATGGCGAGGACGTCGTAGCCAGCGCTCGCCAGCGCAGGCGCGACGCCGCCTGCACGACCACACCCGATCTCGAGCACGCGCGCGGGTACCGGCGGCAACTGCGAGAGCACGAAGGTTGCGAAACCCAGATGCCAAGCCTGCCTGAGCCGACCATTCGCTCGCGGCACTAGCATGCCCCCGTGACCGTGCCCGTCGTCGTTGCGGACGATTCGCGGACGATCTTGGAGCTGATTTTGCTGACGCTCAGCCGCGGCGGGATCGAAACCGCCTCCGCCGCCGACGGGGCCGAGGCGCTCGAGCGGATCCGCGAGCACCGGCCGCGCGTGGTCATCCTCGACGCGATGATGCCGAACGGCGACGGCTACGACGTCTGCCGCACCCTGCGGGGCGATCCGGACCTCGACCAGCCCCACGTGATCATGCTCACCGCGAGCGCTCGTGAAGTCGATCGCACACGGGCCGAGGAGGTCGGCGTCGACGAGTTCATGACGAAGCCGTTCAGCCCCCGCGAGCTGCGCCAGCACGTGCAGGAGCTCCTCGAGTCGCCCGAGTAGCGGACAGCGTGCCGGTGTCGCCTGCCGAGGCCCGGCGCATCGCCGTTCGTGCGCAGCTGCTCGACGGCAGCGCGCTCGACGTGCTCGACACGGTCAGGCAGATCGGCTTTCTCCAGATCGACCCGATCGCCACCGTCGCCACACCCCAGCAGCTGGTGCTTTGGAGCCGGCTCGGGGCGTTCGACGTAGCCGAGCTCGACCGACTTCTCTGGCAGGAGCGGAAGCTGTTCGAATGGGGCGCGTTCATCCGCCCGATCGAGGATTACCCGTTGCTCCTCGCCCGGATGCGGCGTAGGCGCACGGGGAAGTACGCGTCGGAGCGGCGCGGCACCGAGTTCCTGCGGAAGAACGCCGCCTTCCGCAGGTACGTGCTGCGAGAGCTCGAGCGATGCGGCCCGCTCTTGTCGCGGGAGCTCGTAGACAGCTCCGTGCGTACCTGGGAGTCCGGCGGCTGGTTCGGCAATCGCAACGTCAGCGTGATGCTCGAGCTGCTCGAGCGCCGCGGTCAGGTTGCGATCGTGGGCCGGCGCGGCGGTCACCGGCTCTGGGACCTTGCGGAGCGCTGGTTCCCGCCGGTCGAGCCGCCGCCGCTCGCAGAGGCCGAGCGGCTGCTCGGCGAGAAGCGTTGGCGCGCCCTCGGCGTCCGGCTCGAGAACGGTGAGTGGAGAGCCCACCCAGACGCCGTGGACGGGCCGGTGCCGGGGCGCATCACCTTCCTGTCGCCGTTCGACCGCCTGATCCACGACCGTGATCGCGCCGAGGCGCTGTTCGGCTTCCGCTACCGCCTCGAGATGTACGTGCCGAAAGCCAAGCGGGAGTACGGCTACTACGTGCTGCCGATCCTGCGCGGCGACCACCTCGTCGGCCGCATCGAGCCGGTGTTCGACCGCAAGGCGGGTGTGCTGCGCGTCAATTCCGTGCATTGGGAGCCTGGCGCGAAGCCGGCCTCGCTAGACAAGACGTTGCGCAGCCTTGCCAGCTTCGTCGGCGC
>VAXY01000038.1 GCA_005885085.1 Actinomycetota bacterium
CGCATATTCCCTTCGCTGCGCGCCCCAGGTGCACGGCGCCGCACGCGACCTGCTCGACTACATCGAGGCGACCGTCGCCGTCGAGCTGAACGCCGCGACGGACAATCCGCTCGTTCTCGTCGAGGACGAGCTGCTCGTGTCCAACGGCAATTTTCACGGCCAGCCCGTGGCGTTCGCTCTCGATGCGCTCGCGATGGCGAGCTCGGAGCTCGCGAGCATCTCCGAACGGCGCGTCGAGCGGCTCGTGAATCCCAACCTGTCGGACGGGCTGCCGGCATTCCTCACGACCGACGGCGGTCTCAACTCCGGGTTCATGATTCCGCAGTACGTGGCGGCATCGCTCGTCGGCGAGAACAAGTCGCTCTGCCATCCGGCGAGCGTGGACTCGATTCCGACGAGCGCGGGCCAGGAGGATCACGTTTCGATGGGCAACGCGGCCGGCCTGAAGGCGTGGCAGGTGCTCGCGAACTCCGAGCGTGCGCTCGCGATCGAGCTGCTCGCCGGCGCGCAGGGCGTCGAGTTTCTCGCGCCGCTCGAGCCTGGCGCCGGCGTGCGCGCGACGCACGCCTTCGTGCGCACGCTGTCGCCGCGGCTGGGCGACGACCGGCCGCTGGCGCCGGATATCGAAGCCGTCGCCGACGCGATTCGGGATGGGGCGCTCATCGCCGCGGTCGGGGCCGAGATCGGGGAGCTCGCATGAGCGCGACGAAGCCGGTCGACGCCGTCGTCGAGGAGCTCTGCGGCGACCTGTCGCAGATTCGCGCGCCGCGCGGCACTGAGTTACACGCGCGCGCGTGGGCGACGGAGGCGCCGCTGCGGATGCTGCTCAACAACCTCGATCCTGAGGTCGCGGAGCGGCCGCAGGAGCTCGTCGTCTACGGCGGGTCCGGGAAGGCGGCGCGTAATCCCGAGGCGTTGCGCGCCCTCGTCCGCTGCCTGCTCGAGCTCGGCGAGGACGAGACCCTGCTAGTGCAGAGCGGCAAGCCCGTCGGCGTCTTTCGCACACACCCGGGGGCACCGCGCGTGCTGATCGCGAATGCGCTGCTCGTGCCGCGCTGGGCGACGTGGGAGGAGTTCCGCCGGCTCGAATCGCTCGGCCTGACGATGTACGGCCAGATGACCGCCGGCAGCTGGATCTACATCGGCACGCAGGGGATTCTCCAGGGCACCTATCAGACGTTCGCGGCGGCCGGCGAGACGCACTTCGGCACGCCGGATCTGTCCGGGCGGACGATCCTCACCGCCGGGCTGGGGGGCATGGGGGGCGCGCAGCCGCTCGCCGGCACGATGGCCGGCGCCGCGATCCTCTGCATCGAGGTCGACCCGGCGCGGATCGGGCGCCGGCTCGAGACGCGGTACCTCGACGAGTCGACGGATTCGCTCGACGACGCGCTCGACCGGGTGCGGCGCGCGGCGGCAGGCGGACAGCCGCTGTCGGTCGGCCTGCTCGGCAACGCCGCGGAGGTCGTTCCCGAGCTGGCGCGACGCGGCGAGCACTTCGATCTCGTCACGGATCAGACCGCCGCGCACGACCCGTTGACGGGGTACATCCCTGTTGGGCTCTCCGTCGAGGACGCGGCGGCGCTGCGTGCGTCGGACCCGGGCGAGTACTTGCGCCGTGCACGCGCGTCGATCGTCCGTCACGTCGAAGCGCTGCTCGAGTACGTCCGAGCCGGCAGTTATGTTTTCGATTATGGCAACAATCTCAGAGGTGAGGCCCGTGACGGTGGCGTAACGGGGGCCTTCTCATACCCGGGCTTTGTCCCGGCCTATATCCGGCCGCTCTTCTGTCGAGGCGTCGGACCGTTCCGCTGGGCGGCGCTGTCGGGTGAAGCGGGGGACATCGCGGCGATCGACACGATGCTCCGCGACCTCTTCCCGGACGACGCGCTCCTCCAGCGCTGGCTCGAGCTTGCGCCGCAGCGAGTGGCGTTCCAGGGGCTGCCGGCGCGGATCTGCTGGCTCGGCTACGGCGATCGCGCGCGCGCCGGGCTCGCGATCAACGAGCTCGTCCGCTCGGGCGAGGTCAAGGCGCCGGTCGTGATCGGGCGGGATCACCTGGACAGCGGCTCCGTTGCGTCGCCGTACCGCGAAACCGAGGCGATGCGGGATGGCTCCGACGCGATCGCCGACTGGCCGATCCTCAACGCCTTGCTCAACGTCGCCGCGGGCGCGACGTGGGTCAGCGTGCACCACGGCGGCGGAGTCGGCATCGGCAACTCGATCCACGCCGGCATGGTCGTCGTCGCAGACGGCAGCGACGACGCCGCGGAGCGTCTCGAGCGCGTCTTGACCACGGATCCCGGCACCGGCGTGCTGCGTCATCTCGACGCCGGCTATCCCGAAGCGCAGGCCGCCGCTGACGCACACGGGCTCGAGGCGCCGATGCGGCCGTCCGAACAAGGATGAGCTCTGCGGGCGGCGCTCGCCGCCTGCTCGTCCGCGACCTCGCACAACTCGCGACCCCGCACGGCATCGACGCGCCTCTCCGCGGCCGCGCACTCGGAAGTATCGACCTGCTGGAGGACGCGTACGTGCTCTGTGACGGCGAGACGATCGAGTCCGTCGGCCGCATGCGCGACCTGCCCTCGCTCGACGGCGACGTCGACGAGCTCGACGGGCGTGGCCTGTGCGCGATCCCGGGCCTCGTGGACTGCCACACGCATGCCTGCTTCGCCGGCGACCGCGTCGAGGAGTTCGCCCTGCGCGCAGGTGGCGCCACCTACGAGGAACTGCACGCCGCCGGCGGCGGCATCATGGCGACGGTCAGGGCCACGCGGGCCGCCGGCGAGGCGGCGCTGGCCGGGGCCGTGCGGCTGCACCGCTCGTGGATGCTGCGTGCCGGAACGACGACGTTCGAGTCGAAGTCCGGCTACGGCCTCGACCGGGAGACGGAGCTCGCATCGCTGCGGGCCATCGCCGATGCCGGCGGGGTGCCGACGTGGCTCGGGGCGCACGCCGTGCCGCCCGAGTTCGGGGACCCTGACGCCTATCTCGAGTTCGCCCTCCTCGAGGTCCTGCCGGCGGCGGCGCAGCTGGCCGAAGCGGCCGACGTCTTCCTCGAGCGCGGCGCCTTCGACGTCGCGCAGTCGCGGCGCTACCTCGATGCCTGTACGGCTGCGGGCCTCGCAGTGCGCATCCACGGCGACCAGTTCACCGAGCAAGGTGCGGTCGGGCTGGCGATCGAGCTCGCAGCGCGCTCCGTCGACCACCTCGAGGCGACGGGCCCGGACGGGGTCGGCGAGCTCGCGAGGAGCGACGTGGTCGCGGTGCTCCTGCCTGCGAGCGCGCTGTTCGTCGGGCGGCCGATGCCCCCGGCCCGGGCGCTCGTCGACGCAGGCGCGGCGGTCGCCCTCGCCACCGACTTCAACCCCGGCAGCGCGTTCTGCGAGAGCCTGCCGCTCGTCTGCTCGCTGGCGGCGACACAGCTGAAGCTCTCGCCTGCCGAGGCCCTGGCAGCGTGCACCGTGAACGCGGCGCACGTCCTCGGGCGGGCGTCGCGACTGGGCCGCCTCGAACCGGGCTATGCGGCCGACGTCGTCCTGCTCGACGCGCCCGACTGGCGGTACGTCGCATACCACCTCGGCGGTGACGTGGTCGCCGAGGTGATCGTCGCGGGCACCCGCGCCGAGTTACCCTAGGTTCGATGCCCACGAAGAAACAACGCCGGCGGCAGCAGAAGTCGCGCCGCCACGAGTACGAGTACGTCTACGTCGACGACGAGGGGAACGAGGTCGCGGTGGATCCGGGCGACCTCCGCACGGACAAGGACACGAGGAAGACCGACACCCGTGCGCGCACGGGTGCCGGCAACAACCGTTCGCCGGGGCGCACCGGCCAGCGCGCCATCAATCCGCCCTCCTGGCAGCGGGCGGCAAAACGGGCGGTGATCTTCGGCCCGGTGCTTGTTGTCGGGATGATGCTGCTGAACCGAAACGTGTCGCCGCTGCAATGGATCACGTCGGCGTTGTTCCTGATCGTGTTCTTCGTCCCGGTCAGCTACTACACGGACGCGATGGCCTACCGCATGTACCGGAAACGCCTGGAGCGCAGCAACACTCCAAAAACGCGCTAAGACGGACGTCCACGCCGGCAGAGCCGGCACGGCCTCCCTGGTCGGCATCGAGAGCGACGCCTAAGGGCCTTTCTCCCCGCGGTAGTGCCCTTCGCCCGGCCAGGGCGAGAAGACGAGCAGAAGCCGCGCACCGTTCTCGCTCGAGATCGAGCGCCGCTCGTCCGCCTCGAAGGAGAAGAAGCAGCCCGCGTCCCCCTCGACCGTCTGTCCCCCCGACTCGACGCGAACCGAGCCGTCGATCACCGTCACGAGCGCGCCCTCCTTGACCTGGTGGTCCCCGAGCGCCTGGCCCGGGTGGAGGACGATCAGCACCGCCCGCGCGCCGGGGTCGGACCGCAGCACCACCGGCGAGCGGCTGCCGCCCGGCGTCGCAATCTCACGCAGCTTCCAGCTCTGCACGTCGCGATCCTAAGCGACAGACCTCTCGTTAGACGACGGCCGTGCCGGCAAAGCTCGCACGGCCTCTAGGTCGGCATCGCAAGCGACGCCTTAGACTCAAACGCCCTGTGAGCCTTGTCGTCGATTGCTACGAGCTCGGTCCGATCGGGACGAACTGCTACATCGTGCGCGCCGAGCGCGGCTCGCCGGAGGCCGTCGTCGTCGACCCGGGCGGCGACGCCCCGCGCCTGCATCTCGAGCTCGCGGGCATGGGGGCGGCCTGCTCGGCGATCCTGATCACGCACGGTCACTGGGATCACCTCGGCGGCGTCGCAGACCTGGCCGAAGGCACCGGCGCTCCGGTGCACATGGCGGAGGACGAGCGTCTGCTCCTGGAGGACATCAACAGCTTCGTGCCGCCGGGCGTCCGGCTGCGCCCGTACACCCCCGGCGTGTTGCTCGAGGGCGACGAGACGCTGGAGCTCGCGGGGATCTCGTTCGAGACGCTGCGCGTGCCCGGCCATTCACCTGCGCACCTCGCGTACTACGCGGACGGCTGCCTCTTCTCGGGCGACCTCGTCTTCGCCGGTTCGGTCGGGCGGACCGACCTGCCCGGCGCCGACTGGGACACGCTCGTCGCGTCGATCCGCACGGTCGCCGAGCGCTACCCGCCGGAGACCGTCGTCTTCTCGGGCCACGGCCCTGAGACGACGCTCGGCGCAGAGCTCGCGCGCAACCCGTTCCTCGCGGAGCTGCGCGCGTGACGCGCTTCGAGGCGCCGCGCGGCACGCACGACATCCTCCCGTCCGAGCAGCCGGTCTGGCAGTGGGTGACGGGGCAGATGGAGGAGGTGTGCGCCCTCTACGGCTACCGCCGGATCGACACGCCCGGGATCGAGGACACCGAGCTCATCATCCGCACGTCCGGCGGCGGCTCCGACGTCGTCCAGAAGGAGACGTATACGTTCAGCGACCGTGGCGGACGCTCGCTGACGTTGCGACCGGAGGCGACCGCGCCGATCTGCCGCGCGTACATCGAGCATGGCCTCCACCGCGAGCCGCAGCCGCAGAAGCTGTACACGATCGGGCCCATGTGGCGGTACGACCGCCCCCAGAAAGGTCGCTACCGCGAGCACTGGCAGCTCTCGGTGGAGGCGATCGGGACCGACGACCCTGCGGTCGACGCCGAGGTGATCCAGCTCTACGCGGAGGTGTTGCGTCGTCTCGGCGTGACGAGCTACGTCCTCGAGCTGAACTCGATCGGCGACCGCAACTGCCGGCCGGCCTATCTCGAGCGACTGGCCGCATGGCTCGACGAGCACGACGCCGAGCTCGACGACGAAGCGCGTGCGAAGCGTGCGACGACGCCTCTGCGCGTGTTCGACGTGAAGAGCGAGCGGGTGCAGAAGGCTCTAGCAGGCGCGCCGAAGATCGGCGAGTCGCTCTGCTACGAGTGCCGGGAGCACTTCGAACAGGTGCGCCGTTTCCTCGACGCGTACGGCGTGAAGTATGAGCTGGTCCCGACGCTCGTGCGCGGGCTGGACTACTACACGCGCACGACCTTCGAGTTCAAGGACGAGGCGATCGGAGCGAAGGACACGGTCTGCGGCGGCGGACGCTACGACGGCTTGATCGAGGAGATCGGCGGCGCGCCCACCCCGGGGATCGGCTTCGGCGCGGGCGTCGAGCGCCTGCTGCTCTCGCTCGGGGAGCGCGACGTTTCGGGCGCGCAGCTCGACGTCTACTTCGTCTGTGCCGAGACGGCAGACCGGACGCGGGTGCTGCCGCTCCTCGCGGAACTGCGGCGGCGCGGGCTGCGCGCCGACATGGACTACGGCGGACGCTCGCAGAAGGGCCAGATCGGGCAGGCGGGTCGACTCGGCGCGGGGTGGACGGTGATCGTCGACGGCGGCCGAGCCACCGTCCGCGAGCCCGGTCGCGACGACTGGACCGCCGGCCTCGACGAGCTCGTCGAGAGAATCTCGGGATGAAGTGGCGCGATCTGTACTGCGGCGCGGTCCGCGGCGCCGACGTCGGCCGCACGGTCGCCGTCGCCGGGTGGGTTGCACGTCGACGTGACCACGGCGGCCTGATCTTCATCGACCTCCGCGACCACACGGGCCTGATCCAGCTCGTCGTCAATCCCGAACGCTCGGCCGACGCCGCGCAGGCGGCACACGCCATCCGCTCTGAGTTCGTCGTGCGGGCACAGGGCGAGGTCGTCAACCGCGCCCCGGACGCCGTGAACCCGAACATCGCCACCGGCGAGGTCGAGCTCCAGGTGGACGAGCTGGAGGTGCTCGCACGCTCCGAGCCGCTGCCCTTCCAACTCGACGACGACGGCGTCGAGGAGCCGTTGCGGCTGCGTTACCGCTACCTCGACCTGCGCCGGGACCGCATGCAGCGCAATCTGCGTCTCTCGGCGACCGTGATCGCGGCCATCCGCCGCTCGATGGAAGAGCGAGGCTTCATCGACGTGTGGACGCCGACCATGACGCTCGGCACGCCGGAGGGCGCACGCGACTTCCTCGTCCCGGTGCGCCTGCAGCCGGGCACCTTCTTCGCGCTGGCACAGTCCCCACAGCTCTTCAAGCAGGTGTTCATGATCGGCGGGCTCGACCGCTACTACCAGATCGCGACGTGCTGGCGAGACGAGGATCTACGCGCCGACCGCCAGTTCGAGTTTCGCCAGCTCGACCTCGAGCTCGCATTCCCCACCCGGGAGGAAGTGCTCGAAGTCCTGGAGCTGATCGTCGTGGCCTCGTTTGAGGCGCTCGGCCGAACGCCGCCTCCGCGCCCGTTCCCGAGGCTCGGCTACGCCGAGGTGATGCTTCGTTACGGCTCGGACAAGCCGGACGTCCGCTTCGGGCTCGAGATCCAAGACGCGACAGAGGTCACGCGCACATCCGAATTCGGCGTCTTCGCGAACGCGGACTGCGTGCGTTTTCTCGTCGTGCCCACGGCGTTCTCCCGCGCGCAGCTCCAGCGACTCGAAGAGTTCGCGAAGGGCTGGGGCGCGAAGGGTCTCGCCTATGTCGTCGTCGGCGAATCGGGGGAGCTGCGATCGCCGATCGCCAAGTTTCTCTCCGCGCAGGAGCTCGCAGCATTCGCCGCCCCACCAGGCTCGACCGTGTTGTTCGCGGCGGACAAGCCCGCAATGGTCGAGCGGGTGCTGGGCGCGCTTCGCACCGAGTTGGCGCAGGAGCTCGGCCTGATCGACCACTCTCGCGACGAGTTCCTCTGGATCCTCGATTTCCCGCTCTTCCTGAAGGACGAGGACACGGGTAACTGGATGTTCGTACACCACCCCTTCACGAGCCCACTCGAGGGGCACGAGGACCTGATCGACACCGATCCCGGCGCCGCCCTGAGCCAGCACTACGACCTGGTCTGGAACGGCTGGGAGCTCGGCTCGGGCTCGATCAGGATCCATCGCCAGGAGATCCAGGAGCGGGTCTTCCGCGCGATGGGCATGACCGACGAGGAGGCTCAGGCGAAATTCGGGTGGTTCCTGGAGGCGCTGCAGATGGGTGCACCGCCGCACGGTGGCTTCGCCCTCGGCATCGAACGTTTCGTTGCGCTCCTCGCCGGCGAGGCGAACATCCGCGAGATCATCGCCTTCCCGAAGACGGCGAGCGGCTTGGACCCACTCACCGGCGCGCCAGCGCCGACGACGCAGGAACGCCTGTCCGAGCTTGGAATCAGACTCCAGACGCCGCCCGGCTAACGCGGAGGTAGGAGGCGGCCGATGAAACCTGCATACTTTCGTTGACGAGCTAGCCGCAGATGGCCACACAAGAACCCGGACAACAACCCTCGCTCACCGCGCTCCCGCGTCTGGAGGACATCCCGCGGAAGGCCGACGGCTACGACACCGACGGGGTGCGCGAGGCGTTCGAGGCGTTCCGCCGGCACTCGGCGCAGCTCCAGGCGCAGCTGCGGGTGCTGCAAGCCGCGAGCCGGAGCGGACAGACCGTCGAGCCGACGGGCCATGCGGTCCGGATGGACGCGCTGCATCTGATCCGATCGGCCGCAGAGTTCGCCGACACCGTCGAGTCCGACGCCCAGCGTGCCTCAGAGGCGCAGCTCTCCAAGACCGAGGAGGAGGTCCGCCGCCGCCGGCGCGAACAGCAGGACCGCGAAGCGGAGATCGAGCGCTACCGCCAGGAGAGCGAGCGCCAGCGCGCGGAGCTGCTGAACAACGCCCGCAACGAAGCGCGCGAGCTGCTGGCGAATGCAAACCGTGATGCGACGCAGGAGCTGCGCGAGGCCGAGGCGAAGGGCAGTCGGCTGCTCGAGCAGTCCCGGCACCAGGCGACCGAGCTCACGAATTCCGCGCGTGCCGAAGTCGAGCAGACGCTCGAGTGGGCGCGCGCGCAGGCCGCCGCCATCCTCAGCCGCGCACAGAGCGGCACCGAGCAGCTGCTCGCCGCAGCCGGGCTCGGCGAGGAAGAGATCAAGCGGGTCGGCGAGGCCATCGTCGAGGCCGCGAGGGAGTCGATCGAAGCAACGCGCACGCCGCCGGCTGCTGCGCGTCCGGCCACGGCGGTCTCTGCCGCGCCACCGGTGCCAGCGCCGCCGGCCGCCGAATCGTCCACCGGCGCCGAGGCGGCTGATGCTGCCTCTGAGCCCGCGGACGAGTCGCAAGACGAACAGCAGTCGTAGGATCCTCCCGTGGTCCTCGGCCCGCGGTTCCTGATCCAGGCCGGCTTCATCATCGCGGTCGCCGTCGTCGCCGGGGTCGAGCACCTCGGCACATGGTCGATCATCGGTC
>VAXY01000039.1 GCA_005885085.1 Actinomycetota bacterium
CGACACCTTTCTGCGGCTCGTTAGCATCGCCTGCGATGGCGCAAACGCTGCAGCGCACGCCCGTTCACGACCGGCACGTCGCCCTCGGGGCCCGGCTGGTGCCGTTCGCCGGCTGGGAGATGCCCGTCCAGTACGAGGGCGTCATTCCGGAAGTTCGTGCGGTGCGGACCGACTGCGGCGTCTTCGACGTCTCCCACATGGGCGAGTTGGAAGTGGAAGGGCCGCGCGCGACCGACCTGCTCCAGGCGACACTGTCCAACGACCTCGGCAAGATCGGCCCCGGTGAGGCGCAGTACACGCTCCTGACGAACGAGCGCGGCGGGATCATCGACGACCTGATCGCCTACCGCCTCGAACAGTTCCGTTATCTCTTGATCGTGAACGCCGCGAACCGCGAGGCGGACTACGGCTGGCTCAAGGAGCGCGAGCTTCCGGGCTCCGACGTCCGCGACGTCTCGGACGACTATGCCCTGCTGGCCGTGCAGGGGCCGCGTGCGATCGAGCGGCTCGGCCTCCCGGAGGCGCGCCAGTTCACGTTCGCAGAGGGGGAGATCGACGGGATCCAGTGCATGGTCAATCGCACGGGCTACACGGGAGAGGACGGGTGCGAGCTGCTGGCGGCGGCCGACGAAGGCGCGGAGCTCTGGGACCGGGTGCTCGCGCGCGGCGCTGTTCCCTGCGGGCTCGGCGCACGCGACACGCTGCGCCTCGAGGTGTGCTTTCCGCTGCACGGAAACGACATCACGCCGGAGACCGACGCGATCTCGGCCGGACTCGGCTGGTGCTGCGCACTCGACAAGGAATTCAGCGGCGTGCATGAGCTGCAGGAGGTCAAGGTGCGGGGACCCGAGCGGAAGCTCGTTCCGTTCGTGATGGAGGAACGGGCGGTGCCTCGCAGCGGCATGGCGATCGAGGGCGGCGGCGAGGTGACCTCGGGGACGCACTCCCCGATGCTCGACCGCGGGATCGGCCTCGGCTACGTTCCGGCGGCGTCGGCCGCGGTCGACACGGAGCTGTCGATCGACGTGCGCGGACGGAAGCGTCGCGGACGCGTCGTCAGGAGACCCATCTACAAACGAGAGGAGAGTCGCTAGTTGGCAGCGACCGAGAGTTACCCCGGCGAGCTGAAGTACCACAAGGAGCACGACTGGGCTCGGATCGAGGGCGATGAGGCCGTGCTCGGGATCACGTGGTTCGCGCAGGACTCGCTCGGCGAGCTCGTGCACTACGAGCCGCCCAACCAGGGCGACACGATCTCGAAGGACTCGCCGTATGGCGAGGTCGAGTCGGTGAAGGCCGTCTCGGACGTGATTGCGCCGCTGTCCGGCGAGGTCGTCGAGGTCAACCAGAAGGTCGTGGACGAGCCCGAGACCGTCAATGCGGACCCGTACGGCGACGGCTGGCTCGTTCGAATCCGGCTCACCGATCCGACGGAAGCAGACGCGCTGCTCGGCGTCGAGGCGTACAAGCAAGTCGTCGCCGAGTCGTAGCTTGAGCTATCTCTCGCTGACGGAGCGGGACCGAGAGGAGATGCTGGCAGCGGTCGGTGTCGCCTCGGTCGACGAGCTCTTTCGTGATATCCCTGCCTCTGTCCGCTTCGGTCGCGAGCTCGACCTCCCGCCGGCGCTCGGGGAGCAGGAGCTGACGCGGCACCTCGAGGAGTTGGCGGCGCGCAACGTCGACACGGCACAGGAGCTCTCGTTCCTGGGCGCGGGGATCTACGACCACTATGTCCCGGCGATCGTCGATGCCGTGCTGCAGCGGGGCGAACTGCTCACCGCGTACACGCCGTACCAGCCCGAGATGAGCCAGGGCGTGCTCCAAGCGATCTTCGAGTACCAGACCGCAGTCTGCGAGCTCACCGGCATGGATGTCTCGAACGCGTCCGGCTACGACGGCACGACGGTGGCGGCCGATGCCTGCTTCGTCGCCAAGCACGCCACCGGCCGGGCGAAGGTCGTCGTTACGGAGGCGACGAACCCGCAGGTGCGGCAGGTCGTCAAGACGTACGCACCCGGGTTCGGGCTCGAGATCGTCGAGGTTCCGCATCGTGGCGGCGTGACGAATCCCGCCGACGTTCGCAGGGCGGCGGCCGACGCGGCGTGCGTCATCTTCCAGCAACCGAACTTCTTCGGCTGCCTCGAGCCAGCGCCCGATCTGGCCGCGGCCGCGAACGCTGGGGGCGCGATTGCCGTGGCGCACGTCGACCTCGTGTCACTTGGCGTGCTGGAGGCGCCCGGTGCCTACGGCTGCGGCATGGCGATCGGCGAAGGACAGAGCGCGGGCAACTACCAATCCTTTGCCGGCCCCCATTACGGCTTCCTCGCTGCGCGCGACGAGTTCATCCGCCGAATGCCGGGGCGCATCGTCGGCGAGACGATAGACACCGCGGGCGAGCGCGGCTATGTCTTGACCCTTCAGACGCGCGAGCAGCACATTCGGCGCGAGAAGGCGACCTCCAACATCACCACAAACCAGACGTTGCTGGCCCTCGCCGGGCTCGTGTACCTCTCGTGGCTCGGGCCCCAGGGCATTCGCGAACTGGGGGAGACCTGCATGGCCCTCGGCGAGTACGCAAAGGAGCGTCTCTCGGACGCGGGCCTCGAGCTCGTGTTTCCCGAACGGACAACGTTCAAGGAGTTTGCCGTCCGAGTCGGACGGAACGCACAGGAAGCCGTGCGGAGTGCGCGGGCCCGCGGCGTCCACCCCGGGTACGCGCTCGGCCGCGACTACGAAGGTCTGGACGACGCGCTGCTGATCGCGGTCACGGAACGCCGCTCGCCCGAGGACGTCGACCGTCTCGTCGACGCATTGGCGGCCCCATGAGGCTCATCTTCGAGAAGTCGCAACCCGGGCGGCGCGGCGGCGAACTGCCGCGACCCGACGTGCCTCCGGCCGAGGTCCCGGCCGACCTGCGGCGGTCGCGCCCACCGCGTCTGCCGGAGCTCGCCGAGCCCGAGATCCTCCGCCATTTCACTGAGCTCTCGACGCGGAACTTCGGCATCGACACCGGTTTCTATCCCCTCGGCTCGTGCACGATGAAGTACAACCCGCGCGTCAACGAGCGCCTCGTCATGCTGCCGGGCTTTCGCGACCTGCATCCGTACCAGGACGAGGACGGGAGCCAGGGAGCTCTCGAGCTGATGTGGCGGCTGCAGGAGGCCCTGATCGAGATCTCCGGTCTGCACGCATGCTCGTTGCAGCCGGCAGCCGGCTCGCAGGGGGAGTTGACCGGGCTGATGCTGATGCGCGCCTACTTCGCCGATCGCGGTGAGGCGGACCAGCGCGACACGATCGTCACGGCCGACACAGCGCACGGCACGAATCCTGCGAGCGTCACCATGGCGGGCTACAAGCTGGCCAAGGTCGAGACCGACGCGCGTGGCAACGTCGACGTTGCGCACCTGCGCGAGATGGTCAACGAGCGCACCGCGGGGCTGATGCTGACGAACCCGTCGACTCTCGGCCTCTTCGACGAACACATCGAAGAGATCGCGACCATCTTCCACGAGGTCGGCGCGCTGCTCTATTACGACGGCGCAAACTTGAACGCGGTCTGCGGGATCTCGCGGCCCGGGGACATGGGCTTCGACATCGTCCACATCAACCTGCACAAGACGTTCTCGCAGCCGCACGGCGGCGGCGGCCCCGGTGGGGGGCCGATTGTCGTGCGCGAAACGCTCGAGCCCTACCTTCCTGGGCCCGCGGTCACGAAGGTCGGGGACGCCTACCGCCTCGACCACGACCGCCCCAAGTCGATCGGCAAGGTGCGCGGGTACACCGGCCCGTTCGGTGTCTTTGTGCGCTCGTACGCCTACATCCGCTCGTACGGTCCCGGGCTGCGCGAGATGTCCGAGACGGCGGTGCTGAACGCCAACTACCTGCTGGCGCGGCTGAAGGACGCGTACGACCTGCCGTTCGACCGGCTTTGCATGCACGAGTTCGTTCTCAGTGCCCGTTCGCTGAAACGCGAGCACGGGATCTCCGCGCTCGACGTCGCCAAGCGCTTGATGGATTACGGCTTCCATCCGCCGACGATCTATTTCCCACTCGTAGTTCCCGAGGCTCTGATGATCGAGCCGACCGAGACCGAGGCGAAGGAGACGCTCGATGCCTTCGTCGACGCGATGATCGCGATCGCACGCGAGGCTGAGGACGATCCGGAGGTGATCAAGGGTGCGCCGCACGGCCGCCCGGTGCGGCGTCTCGACGAGGTCAAGGCCGCGAAGCGTGCAGTCGTGAAGTACGGGTTCGAGGACCACGTCGGACTCGCCGGCGATCCGGCGGAACCGCGTCAGCTCGAAGCGCAGAAAGGCGCCTGAAAGCCTTACGCGGCGACGGGCAGCGCCAGCTGCGTCAAGCCGAGCCGCCCGAAGACGTGTTCGACCTCAGTCGCGACTGGGTCGAACTGCTCGGCCGACCACACGTGCGCGTCGTCGTCGGCCTGCAGCTTCAGGAGCTGCGACTGCAGCAGCGCATCGTCCGAGCGCAACAGCACCGTCTGCGCGTAACACCGCGCCCACACCTCGTGCGTCGACTGGAAATAGCGCTGCCGCCCACGACCGCCGGGCAGCGGTCGCCGCTCAAGCGTCCCGGCAGTCGCACGCCACGATGCGAACGCGGCGTGTACGGCCGACGCCCAGCTGCGCGTCTTGCGGTCGTAGTACACCTGGTGATCGAGCAGGTGACCGAGCTCGTGCAGGAACCCAAGTGCGACGCGCCCGCCGACGCGCGAGACGCGGAGATCGATCGGGTCGCGCCTGCGGAACCGATACGCACCGGCCTCGGTGATCGTGGCCGTCGGCCGCACCGGGACCGGCTCGAGATCTGAGAGCAGACCGTGGAGACGCGCGGCGGCTGCGAGCGCTCGTTCGAGCTCAGCCACGAGAGGGCTGCGACGCGGTAACGCGACGACGTCCTCCAATGCTCGCAATCTCGCCCGGCCCTCGCGTGCGACGCAACTCGGGTACTGGCGTTGTCCCACGGGGCAAATATTCGGTTCTGCACCGGACGGACTTGAGCATGTAATGCTTTGAACGTGCAATCGCGGCGCGGGATCCTGATCGCCACCGCGCTCGTGTTTGCGGCGATCGACCTCATGCACAAAGCTTTGACGTCGGCGGAGTTTCACCATACGCGCACGCCGTACCTCACCTTGGTGATGGGCGCGCTGATCGCAGCACTCGTCGTGCTCGTGCCGCGACTGCCGTCGACGGCGGCCGCGGTCGGCGCAGGCGTTGCATGCGGCGGGGCGCTCGGAAATCTCGTCTCGTTGCTCGCGTGGACGCAAGGCGTGCCCGATCCATTCGTCATCGCAGGGGCGACGCACGGACTGGCATTCAATCTCGCCGACCTCTTCGCCGTGTCGGGGGACGCGTTATTGCTGAGCGCTGTGATCCTGTACGGGATGCAGCAGCGCGCACGGCTCCACGAGCGGATCTAAGGTCGGCTCAGTAGAGGTCTTCGAGGTCGTCGACCGGGTAGACCTCTTCCTCCCGGCGACGGCGCACGACCTCGGAGACGGCGAGCAGCAGCGGGACTGCGGCGGCGAATGACAGGCTCGTCCAGGCCACTGCCAGCCAGGCGATCACGAGCACGGCGACGCCCAATCGTTGACCCACCCGATCCTGCCGCAGAAACCGCATCAGCACGACGGCTTCCTTCATCTCGGCTCCTCCTTCAGGTCACCGATCGGCCGTCCGGCGCCCGGCCTCCATCCCTCACTCGCGTAATGGACCGAGCTCCAGCAAGACTGTAAGGAGGAACCCAATCGAGGGAGTGTGATGACGAAAGTCCAAAAGACCGAGGCCGAGTGGCGTACGGAGCTCAGTCCCGAGCAGTACCACGTCCTCCGCGAAAAGGGCACGGAGGCCCCGTTTTCGGGCGAATACGATCACGTGTTCGAGGCTGGCACCTACCGGTGTGCGGGCTGCGGCGCGGAGCTCTTCCGCTCCGAGGCGAAGTACGACTCGGGTTGCGGCTGGCCGGCCTTCCATACGCCGGCAAGTAACGAAGCGATCGATGAGGAGGCCGACAAGACGTTCGGAATGGCCCGCACCGAGGTCATGTGCTCGAATTGCGGTGGCCATCTCGGTCACGTGTTTTCTGACGGGCCGCGCCCGACCGGCCTGCGCTACTGCATCAACTCAGCAGCACTGAACCTGGAGGAGGAGTAGTGGAGAAGAAGGCAACGTTCGGAGCCGGCTGCTTCTGGGGCGTCGAGGCGGCATTCAGGCAGATCGAGGGCGTGACGC
>VAXY01000061.1:0-12409 GCA_005885085.1 Actinomycetota bacterium
AGCACATAGCTCGTCGCGCCCGCCTCCCCCGCCGCGGCGAGCACAGCCTCGAGCGCCGGCAGGTTGCCGTGGACGTCGTAGAGGAGCGCAGTCGACTCGCGCGTCACAGTTTCGGAACCGCGGCAGCGGGCCGACGGCCCCACACGACCAGCCCTGAGGCCAACGCCGCCGGCGAAAAGTCGCGGGCGCCCACCTTGATAAACATGTACGACGAGCCCCAGATCGCCGAGAGGAGGAGGAGCGGTGGCAGGTAGGAACGCCTCACCCGGCAGACGCTACCGCGCGCCATGACGACCATGGCCGACCTCGACGAGCTCGCGCTGTCGCTCCCCAAGACGACGAAAGAGGTGTCAGACGAAGGCCGTCCGGCGTACTCCGTACACGGCAAGCTGTTTTGCTGCCACCGCAGCCGCCGGCGTGACGCGGTCGATCCGACCACCGGCGAGCGGCTCGACGACGTGTTGATGTTCCGTGTTGCGGACGTAGGGGTGAAGGAGCTGATGCTCCCCGACGACCGCGGCGTGTTCTTCACGACGCCGCACTTCGACGGCTATCCATGCGGATCCCGAGCCTGGCCCACCTCGATCGCGACGAGCTCTTCGACCCCCCGAGCGTGCTGCGATGGTGATTAGGCTCAGCAAATGAACTTGCGCCTACTGGCGCGAGACGAGGTCGAGCTCATCTGGACCCTCGATCGCTCCGAAGTGCATCACCACACCTACGAGGTGCACGGGGGACAGCTCGTTCGCAGACCCAAATACTTCGAGGTCCCTGGTTGGCGACCTGATGCTCCAGAGAAGGAGACGCCGCTGCTGTTGGACTGCTTCGACCGTGGCGGCACCTTTCTCGGGATGTTCGACGCAGAAACGCTGATCGGAATAGGCGTCCTCGAGAGCGCTTGCGTTGGACGCGCCAACGATCAGATGCAGCTCGCCTACCTGTACGTCAGTCGCGCATATCGCGGGCGTGGCGTCGGCATGCAGCTATTCGAGGCTGCGTTGTCCATCGCGCGCGAGGCAGGCGCGAACGCGCTCTACGTTTCCGCTACGCCCACCGAGAACACAGTCGACTTCTACCTCAATCGAGGGTGCATACTGGCTCTTGAGCCCGACCCAAGGCTACTGGCCGCCGAGCCCGCAGACATCCACCTTCTCTATCTGTTCTAACGCTCGAGTGCGTCGCCCTCGGCCGAGCGACGCTCGGCGTTACTTCCCGTCCTCTACGTCCAGCTCTTCCGGGCCGTGCGACCTGAGACGCGGGAACTCAGCGGCAACGTTGACGTGCGCCTTGAATGACCCGTCCTTGACCGACTCGGTTCGCCCGTGGCGCAGCGTGCCGCAGCGGGCGCAGGACGTAATCGAGCCTGCGGCATCTGCGGTCGTTTTCCAGCGGTGCCCACCGCGGGCAGAACAGAGGAGTTTCCGCACGACTGGCAGTCTCCTAATTCGCGCGGTACTCCACAAGACTACGATGAGCTGAGGTCAGAGGTGGCCGCCGTCGGCTGCGCGAGTGTGCGGGACTGTCACTGAGGTGGCGTAGCACAGACGCCTGAGCGTCTACTGCGTCTCAGTCGCGCCGTGCTCGAGCTGTCGGTCGTACTCGGCCTGGTCATAGTGGCCTTGCGACTCGGCGACGAGGCCGTCGTCGCCGAACGTCCACTCCTCGAAGCCTGAGATCCGAACCCACTTGCCGGTACCGCCGGGTCCCGCGTTCGTCCCGGTAAAGGTCCAGTGGAACTCGACCGTGTCTTCCTTGAAGAAGAGATCGTCCATGAACACCTGAATGTCCGGGAACGCGGACATGAAAGAGCGCGCAACCTCCGTGATCTCCGTGGGATCGCCGCCGTTGATCGCGATCGTGCCGCCGGGGGTGTAGTGGTCGGCCACTCCGGCGGGATCATGGCTGCACCACGCCTCGGTGTACGTGCGCCCGAAGTCGCGTGCTTGATCCTGATCGAGTGACATTGGTTCCCTTCTACCGGAGTCCTGACACAGCGCCCGTCAGGTTGCGGGCACCGTCGTCACCCTATTCCCCGCACCGAGGCGAGACAACGTCCCAGTGGACGACTCTTCGGGAATGTCCCTCAAGGACGGCGAACGTGCTGGGTCTCCTTGCACGGACAAACTCGTGCCGTCCTCGGCGCCCTACCCACTTCCGGGCGGCTCTTGCCCCTCGTAACCTCGTCCGACGGCGAGGCGCGAAGGCGAAGGCTATTGCCTGTGCGAGCATGTTCTCGCCTGAGGCGTTTCGAGGTAACGAACGGCCGCTTGTCCCGGTGAGCCCAGTCTGCGACTGGGTTCACTTGATTTCGCAGAACACTCCCTAGGCCGCTACCCGATCGGTGCGGCCAGTCTGCACCAGCTCGGCCAGCCGGTCACGCACGCGCTCGATCTCCTCTCCGTACATCGTCAGCTCGTCGGTATCCGCGCCTCCCTGCTCGCGGAACTTGCGGACGAGCACGAGCCCCTTGAGCTGCAGGACGAGATCGTCGAGCTGATGGAAGTTGTTGCCCACGATCAAGCCGCCTCTTCGAGTACCAGCGCCTCGCCCTCGTCCGGCGCAACCTGAGTGCGCGGAGCCGGTGCCCTCAACAGGGCGACCGCGATCAGCGCTCCCACGACCAGCAGTCCCGTGAGCACGTAGAGGGCCGTCTGGAAGCCGTGGTCGAGCGCGACGCCGCTCGAAGCCGTGACCGCGGCATGCGCGTCCACGTAATGGCTGGTCGACGTTGCGGCGATCGCGGACACCGCGGCGAGCCCGAGCGCGCCGCCGATCTGCCGGCTCGTGTTGATCAAGCCCGAGGCCACACCGGCGTCGGCGCGCTCGACACCCGTGAGGCTCGCGATCGTCACCGGGACGAAGGACAGCCCCATGCCGGCACCACCCAGCACGAACCACGGGAAGAGATCCCAGAAGTAGTGGCCGTGCACCGGTAGGCGCGTGAGCAGGGCAACCGACACCGCGGAGGCGAGCAGCCCCGCGGTCAGCGTCGGGCGCACGCCGAACCGACCCACGATCACCTGGGCGATGTTCGAGACGACGACGACCGCGCCCGCGAAGCCCACGAACGCAGCGCCGCTCTCCATCGCGGAGTAGTGCAGGACGTCCTGCAGGTAGAGCGTCAGCAGGAAGAATTCTGAGAACGCGACTGCCCCGACGATCGCCATCGCGGAGTTCGCAGCCGTAAGCGTCTGAGAGCGAAAGATCCGCAACGGCAGCAGCGGTGACGGCGAGCGCAGCTCGATCGCGACGAACGCGAGCACGAGAGCCGCCGCGCCGGCGAACAGCCCCAGCGTCACCGGGGCGCCCCAGCCGTCAGTCGTCGCGCGTGTCGCCGCGTAGACGAGCAGCATCAACCCGGCCGTGATCGAGGCAGCGCCGGGAACGTCGAAGTGACGATGGGCGAGACCCGCGCGCCCCTCCTGCAGGAGCACGGGCGCGAGCACGATCGCAGCAACGCCGACCGGTACGTTGATGAAGAAGATCCAGGACCAGTTGAGGTACGAGGTCAGCACGCCGCCGAGCAGGACGCCGACTGCGGCTCCGCTTCCGGAGGCGGGGGCCCTCAGCGAAGGTCGTCATCAACAGGGAGAGCGCAGCCGGTGCGAGCAATGCCCCGCCGAGGCCCTGTACCGCGCGAAACGCGATCAGCGAGCCCTCCGACCACGCGAGCCCGCAGAGGAGCGAGCTGACGGCGAAAAGCGCGAGACCGCCGACGAACAGCCGGCGACGCCCGAGCAGATCGGCGAGGCGGCCGCCGAGGAGCAGTACGCCGCCGAACATGATCGCGTAGGCCGAGATCACCCACTGAAGGTTGGTCTGGGAGAAATGCAGATCCGACTTGATCGAAGGCAGCGCGACGTTCACGATCGCGACGTCGAGAATGACCATGAACTGGGCTGTGACGACGAGTGCCAGAGCGCTCCAGCGCCGATCACTCTTCGTGCGAATACTCACCTAGTTGACCTCCAAAATCGTTGACGACTTCAACCTTATACCAGCTCAACGCTTGTCCGCGCTACTCTTCTCTCGATGAGTGTCACAACGCCTCAGCCCGCTCCTTCCTTCCCGGCCGCCCAGCTGCCCGAGGAGCTGGTTGCGTCCGCCACGTTCCTCCTCAAGCGCCTCGGCTTCGCGGCGAAGGAACTGACGATGGCGGCCTATGAAAAGAGCGGTCTACACCCCTACCACTATGCGATCCTCCTCGTGCTCGGCGAAGGCTCGCCCGAGACGCAGGGCTCGATCGCGGACACGCTGGGCTACGACCGCGGCCAGCTGGTCGGGCTGCTGGACGAGCTCGAGGAGCGTGGGCTCGTCGAGCGGCGCCGCGACCCGAACGACCGCCGCCGGCACGTCGTCCGCCTGACGCCAGACGGGAAGCGGGCGCTCCAGAAGCTGCGGACGCTCTCGCGGCAGATCGAGGACGAGTTTCTTGCTCCGCTCAACGAGACGGACCGGAGGAAGCTCCACACGCTCCTGCTCCGGCTCGCCGAGAAGCACGAGCCTCGCTGCGCGATCTCCGTGGCTCGGCGCTAACGGCGCGCAGACGTCGGCGGGGCCCCCTCCCGGGCGGCGACGTCGGATTTCTCCACCCGGAGTTCATCGCGATGAGTTTGCGCTCCGTGCGCCGTCTAACGATCACTGAACCCGAAACCTGAGGAGGAAGCCATGGGCAAGATCGTCGTCACGGAGTTCGTCTCACTGGACGGAGTCATGGAGGCTCCGGGCGGAGGCGAGAACTACAAGCACGGCGGCTGGACCTTCGAGATCAACCGCGGGGACGAGGGCGATGCGTTCAAGCTCGACGAGGTCCGCGAGGCCGACGCGCAGCTGCTCGGGCGCGTGACCTACGAGGGCTTCGCCGCGGCATGGCCGAGCTTCAGCGACGGCGTCGGCTTCGCGGACAAGATGAACACCATGCCGAAGTACGTCGTCTCATCGACATTGAAAGAGGCCGACTGGAACAACTCGACGATCCTCAGCGGGGACGTCGTCGAGGAGGTCAAGAAGCTGAAGGACGAGGTCGACGGCACGATCTTGGTCGCGGGAAGCGCCCAGCTCGTGCAGACGCTGATCGAGCACGATCTCGTCGACGAGCTGCGGCTGATGGTCTTCCCCGTCGTACTGGGCAGCGGCAAGCGCCTGTTCGGCGAGACGACCGACAAGAAGCCGTTCCGCCTGGCGGACTCCAAGCTGGTGGGCGACGGGATCGCGATCCAGATCTACGAGCGTGCCTGAGATGGCGAGGCTCATCTGCGACCTCTCCATGTCGCTGGACGGCTACGTCGCCGGCCCCAACCAGACGCTCGAGCAACCACTCGGGAGGGGTGGCGAGCGCCTGCACGAATGGGCGTTCCGGCTGAAGAGCTTCCGCGAGCGGCACGGCATGCCGGGCGGTGAGAGCGGGCCCGACGACGACATCGTCAAGGAATGGCTGGACGCAAACGGAGCGGTCGTGATGGGCCGGCGAATGTTCAGCGGCGGTGAGGGGCCGTGGGAGGACGATCCGAACGCGGACGGCTGGTGGGGAGACGATCCTCCCTTCCATGTCTCGGTCTTCGTCCTCACACATCATCCTCGCGACCCGGTCGTCAAGGAAGGCGGGACGTCGTTCACGTTCGTCACCGAAGGCATCGAGGCCGCACTCGGACAGGCGCGGGCGGCTGCCGGCGGCAAGGACGTTCAGGTCGGCGGCGGCGCGGAGTTGGTGCAGCAGTACCTGAACGCGGGACTACTCGACGAGCTGAACATCCACCTCGTCCCGGTGCTGCTGGGAAACGGCGGCGTCCGCCTGCTGGACCGGCTCGAGCCGACGGAGCTCGAGCTGACAAGGGTGATCGGATCGGACGCCATCACGCACCTTCGCTACCGCCGCCTGGCGTAGCGATCAGGAGCCGCCGCGCATCCCCGAACTGCGGCGCCTCGCACGGCGAGGATTGAGCGCCTCGACGAACGACACGTCGACCGCAAGGCGAACGCCGTCGCGCTCGGCGACGCCGAACGTCACCGCTAACCCGTTGCAACGGCCGATCGGTGCCTCTCCGTTCACGAAGCAGTCCCGCTCGACCGGCAGTCGCTCGCCGTCGTCGCTGAGCAGGAAGCCCGACCCCCTGGCTTCGTGGAACCAGATCATCGTGCCCTTCACGCGGGACAGTCTCCTCTCGACTGTTGGGGTCGCGCGCGTAACGAGACGCGCGCGACTCCAGATGGCACGTGCGCTACGAGGCCGGGGCCGGCGTCACGTCGTACGCCTCGACGCCCTTGTTGCCCTCGCGCTCCTCGAACACGACCTTCGCACCTTCGGTGAGCGACTTGTAGCCGTTACCGATGATGTTGCTGTGATGAATGAACAGGTCCTTGCCACCCTCGTCGGGGGTGATGAACCCGTAACCCTTCGAATCGCTGAACCACTTCACGGTTCCAGTTGCCATAAAAAACACCTCCCTTGCCAGTTCACGAACGGGCAGGGAAAGCGCTGTAGCGCAACCGAACTCGCTCTAGTCCTCGCTCAAAGTACCGGAAATCGCCTCAGGCTGCTCTCCGGAAACGTCTGCCAGGCCCTCGCCGGAAATCTCTCCAACCTCGTCCTCTGCGGTTTCCACGGGCAGCTCTCCGGCCTTGCGCGCGGCCTTCTTCTCCCGCTTCAACTGGCGCTTTTCCGCCACTCTCCGCTCACGTTGCAGCTTCGCCATCGTTGTCTGTCGTTTTCCGCTCATAAGCCTCCTCGTCGGGCTATCAGCCTACCTGGAGCGCCAGACCGTGGCAGGCGGAATGGCTGATCAGCGGCGTGCGGATCGGCGCGCGCCCCTAGTCGGCTGCGGCGGCGGGCACGCCTTCGGGTTGGTGCGCGGCAGCCGTTGCATCGGCCCGGATCAGCGCCGCCCCGACCGCTGCGGCGATCACCGCGAAGGCTGCACCGACCATGAAGGCGAGGTGGTACCCCCCGTTGAGCGCCGCCAGCGGGCCGTGACCCGAATTCGACAGGCTGCCGGTTCGCGTCGCGGCGAGGCTCGCCAGGATCGCCAGGCCGAGCGCGCCGCCCATCATGAACGACGTGTTGACGACGCCCGAGGCGAGCCCGGCCTCGCTCGGCTCGACGCCGCTCATCGCGGCGAGCAGGATCGGGTTGAACGTGATCCCTCCGCCGATGCCGATCACGAGCATGCCCGGCAGCACGTCCACGAAGTAGTTGCCCCCGACGGGCGCACGTGAGAAGAGCAGCAGCGCCACGACGTAGAGCAGGAGCCCGGCGATCAGCGGTGTCTTGATGCCGAAGCGCATCACGAGCTTGTCGGAGAGCAGCAAAGACGACGCTCCCCAGAGCAGCGTCCCCGGCAGGAACGCGAGCCCGACCTTGAGCGGCGAATAGCCGAGCACACGCTGGAGGTACAGCGCCGACAGGAAGAACCAGGCGAACATCGCGCCCGCGAGGAGGATTCCGGTCACGTTCGCGCTGGCGACGTTGCGGATCTTCCAGAGGCTGAGCGGCATCAGCGGCGCCCTCACTCGGGTCTCGATCACGAGGAACGCCGCGAGCAGCACAGCTGCGCCGCCGAGCATGCCGAGCGTTTGGCCGGACGTCCATCCGTTCTGGTTGCCGTTCACGATCGCGTAGACGGCGAGCATCAGCGACGCCGTGACGGTGACCGCGCCCGCGACGTCCAGCCCACCGCTGCGCGCCTGCGCGTCCGGCGGCAACAGGACGCGGCAGAGCGCGAGCACTGCGATCCCGACCGGAATGTTGACGAGGAAGATCCAGTGCCAGCTGAGCAGATCGGTCAGCGTCCCACCGAGCAGCACGCCTGCCGTGCCGCCTCCGGAGAGGACGAAGCCGATGATCCCCATCGCCTTCGCGCGTTCCGCCGGCTCCGTGAAGAGGATCATGATCAGCGAGAGCGCAATCGCGGAGACGATCGCGCCGCCGAGCCCTTGAACCGCGCGAGCGACGACGAGAAAGGTCTGCGAGTTGGCGAGCCCGCAGGCAAGCGACGCGACCGTGAACTCGGCGATCCCGATCAGGAAGAGCCGCCGCTGGCCGTAGAGGTCGCCGAAGCGGCCGGCCAGCAGCAGAAAGCCGCCGAACGTCAACAGATACGCGTTCACGACCCAGGCGAGCGAGGCCTCGGAGAAGCCGAGGTCGGTCCGAATCGACGGCAGCGCCACGTTCACGATCGTCGAGTCGAGGACGATCATCAGATCTCCCAGGCACAGCAGGTAGAGGGCCAGCCAGCGGTTCCTCGCCGTCAGGTCGGTCATCTCAGTCAAAACTCCTTTCCGGCTGCGGGCATTCCCTCACCGATGAGTTTCGAGGGCCGGAGCGGTCTCTAACTCGTGGACTGCGACGTCGGCCACGTGCGCGTTGCGGATCTCGCGACCGTCGGCGCGCTGGCGCGCGCGTATCTGAATGCGCGGCGGGTCGGCACTCGGATCCGTTTCACCAACGCTTCGCCCGCGCTCCAAGAGCTGATCGCCTTCGTCGGCCTCGACGACGTTCTAGTCGGGCGGCCGGAGCGGCAGGCCGAACAGCGGGAAGAGTCTGTCTGTGTCCAGGAACGCGTTGAACCCGACGATTCGGCCGCCTGAGAGCTCGAGCACCTGGAGCGCCCACGGCTCGTAGGCGCCGCCAGGCCCACTCGGCCGGTACTGGCCGAAGGCGGGCAACCCGTTCGCAACGGACGGGATCATCAACGAGCCGCGACAGCCCGCGCCGGGCCCGGCCCAGAAGCGCAGGATCTCTTCGCGTCCTCGCAGCCAGAGCTCGTACGGCGGCATCGTCTGCTTCGCGTCCTCGTGCAGCAGCGCCGTCAGGGCTTCCATGTCGTAGCGCTGGAATGCGTCGACGTACCGCTGCAACAGCTCCTGCTGCTCCCCGTCGAGCGGCTGGAGCGGTTCGCTCGGGGTGATCTCCGTCGCGTCGAGGGACGCCCGCGCGCGCTGGAGCGAGCTGTTCACCGAAGCAACGCTCGTCTCCAGGAGCTCGGCGACCTCGTTCGCCCGCCAGCGCAGGACCTCGCGCAGGATCAGGACGGCGCGCTGCTGTGGCGGCAGGTGCTGGAGCGCCGCCACGAACGCCAGTCGCAGCGTCTCCCGCTGTTCCGCCAGCTCAGCGGGATCGCCGTCCCTCGGCAGCACGCGCCCGTCGGGAATCGGCTCGAGCCAGGCCGTCTCGGGCAGGGTCGTCAACGGCCCGTCAGCGGTTGCGGGAGGGCCGAGCTCCAGCGGCCGTGTGCGCCGCTCCTTCCCGCTCAGCATGTCCAGACAGACGTTGGTGGCGATCCGGTAGAGCCAGGACTTGAGCGCCGAGCGGCCCTGGAACTGGTCGAGGTTACGCCACGCCCGGACCATCGTCTCCTGCACCGCGTCCTCGGCATCGAACGCGGATCCAAGCATCCGGTAGCAGTAGCCCGTGAGCTCCCTGCGGTACTCCTCGAGCTGCCGCTCGAGGTCGGGGGTGGAGGCGGCGGTGGTCACCCGCGGCAGCCTACCGATGAGTTTCGGGCCTCGGCCACGTCTAAGGAACGTGACCATCGAGATCAAGGAGGCCGGAACCGTGAGTGAGATCACCGACAATCGCAGGCGCTGGCTGGCGCTCTACGTCCTTTGCCTTGCGAGCCTGATGATCGTGCTCGACGTCACCATCGTGGGCGTCGCACTCCCGTCCATCAGGACGGACCTGAAGTTCTCCGAGACGTCCCTCGCCTGGGTCGTCAACGGGTACCTGCTCACCTACGGGGGCTTCCTTCTGCTGGGAGGACGGCTCGGTGACCTCTTCGGTCACCGGCGGCTGTTTATGGCGGGCATCAGCGTCTTCACGATCGCCTCGCTCGCCTGCGGTCTCGCGACGACACAGTGGTTCCTCGTGGGTGCGCGGTCGGTGCAGGGGATCGGCGGCGCAGTCGCGTCGGCCGTGTCGCTCTCGTTGATGATGAACCTCTTCACGGAGCCGGCCGAGCGGGCGAAGGCGATGGGCATCTTCGGCTTCGTCGCGTCCGGCGGCGGCAGCATCGGCGTGCTGCTCGGCGGCATCCTGACGGACGCGCTCAACTGGCACTGGATCTTCCTCGTCAACTTCCCGATCGGCGTGCTCGTGGTCCTGCTGACGCTGCGGCTGCTCCCGGCCCCAGCCGCAGGCGCATCAGCCGGACGACTCGACGTTGCCGGTGCGGTCACAGTCACGAGCTCCCTCATGCTCGCGGTCTTCGCGATCGTCAACGGGAATCAGGAGGGCTGGACATCCTTGCGGACGCTCGGCGTGCTCGGCGGAGCGGCGGCGCTGCTCGCAACGTTCGTGGCGATCGAGTCGCACGTGCGCATGCCGTTGATGCCGCTCCGACTCTTCCGGCTGCGCAACATCGCGACCTCGCAGGTGGTGGGCGTGCTCTGGGCCGCGGCGATGTTCGCCTGGTTCTTCCTCGCGGCGCTCTACCTCCAGCTCGTGCTCGGGTACAGCCCGCTGCAGGTCGGCCTCGCCTTCCTGCCCGCGAACCTGATCATGGGCGCGCTCTCGATCGGGCTCTCGGCGAAGCTCGTGATGCGATTCGGGATCAAGCTGCCGCTTGCGACCGGTCTGTTGCTCGCCGCGGCGGGACTCGCGCTGTTCGTGCGCGCGCCGGTCGGGGGAAGCTTCGTCGTCGACGTGCTCCCGAGCATGATCCTGCTCGGCTTCGGCGCCGGAATGGCCTTCAATCCGGTGCTGCTCGCCGCGATGAGCGACGTCGAGCCGAGCGAGGCCGGGCTCGCGTCCGGGCTTGTGAACACGTCGTTCATGATGGGCGGCGCGCAAGCATCGCGGCCTCCCGGACGAACACGCTGGCTGACGCCGGCCACGGCGAACTGGCCGCGCTCACGGGCGGATACCACATCGCCTTCCTGATCGGCGCGCTGTTCGCGGCTGCTGCGGCCGTGATCGGAGCGACGCTCCTGCGCGCCGGCGCCGCGGCGCCCGCGCACGGCCGCGAGGAGGGGGTGGGCACGCCCGCCGCCGAGTGCGCCTAGAAACCGGCTAGCCGGATCGCAGGCCCTCCTGTTCCAACAGGAGGGCCGCGAGGCCCTTCGCGCGCTTCGCCGCGCCTGGATCGTAGGAAGCACCAAGGATCGCTCCCCACATCAGCAGCTGCCACCGGTGCGCGAGCTCGGTGGCGTTGCGTGCTGCGGCGTCTCTTGTCAACTCCTCGATGATCCCGCGGATCGTGGCGAGCCTCGTGACGCAGTCCGAGCCGATCGGGCTCGACACGTCATGCGTCTCGATCAAGGTGTTGATGAACAGACAGCCCTCGTAATCGTCGTTCGCGAACCAGTCTGCGAGCGTGTCGAAACAGGCGAGCAGGCGCGTGACGGGTGTTCGCGCGCGGCGCATGATCTCGGCTTCGAGCCACCCATGGGTCCAGCGCTCCTGTCTCCGCTCGAGGACGGCTAGGACGAGCTCGTCCTTGGAGCGGTAGTTGCGGTAGAGCGTCATCTTCGCCACACCGGCGGTCTCGATGATCCTGTCGATGCCGACTGCGCCCACCCCGTGGGCACAGAAAAGGTCGTACGCGGTGCGAAGCACCCGTTCACTGGCGTTGTCGACCAGCGCATCTTCTCTGTACAGCGTCGATCCGTGACGTTTGAACAAAGGACGCTCCTGAGACAGACCTGTCTCACTCAATGCTAGGCTCTCCAGACCGAACGTGTCGCTTCATAGGTCTTCATCTTCCCATTCGATCCACCCCACTGTCGGATTGCGGCACCTGCGGTACTTCCTGGCAGTCTTCGAAGAGCTCCACTTCGGGCGGGCGGCCGAACGCCTGTTCATGAAGCAGCCACCGCTCTCGCAGGCGATCCGGAAGCTCGAAGAGGAGCTCGGCGTTCAGCTGTTCGACCGAACCGGCCGCCGGATCGCCGCGACGCAGGCGGGTCGAGCGTTCGCCGAGGAGGCCCGAAAGGTTCTTGCGGCGTTCGACAGGGCGGTGCTCGAAACGCGACGCACCGTCGTCACGCAGAACCCGGTCCGGATCGGGCATGGGCCGTGTCTCCCGGCCCGCAACCTCTTGCGCTTCCTCGAAGCGCTTTCAGCCCGGTACCCAGATGTCGCAACAGAGGTCCGGCATCTCGGCACGCTCGAGCAGATGAGTCGCTTGCGACGGGGTGAGCTCGATCTCGGAATCTTCCCGCACAGCTCGGATCCGTCCGACCTCGAGCAGGTGGCGCTCTTTCCGGGCGAATCGCTGCAGGCATTCGTCGTGAATGGCGGACGTCTCGCAGCCAGGGAGCGCTTGACCCCGTCGGATCTGCGTGCCGAGTCGCTGCTGATCTTCACGAGGGCGGCGCATCCCGCCCTGTTCGATTGGCTGGTGGGAGAGCTCGAGCGGGCAGGCTATTCGTTTGGCGGCGTGACGGAAGCCGGTCCGGACGCGCGCGACTTACTGCT
>VAXY01000061.1:12475-13032 GCA_005885085.1 Actinomycetota bacterium
GCGGAGACCGCTCGATCCCGAGACGCACATGCCCGAGACGGTGTTGGCCTGGAGCATGGTCGGGCCGCCCCCGGTTCCCGATGGAGCTTCAGGGTTGCGCGAAATCGTTCGCGCTCTTCGCAGCCGGCCCTGATCGGCATCTCGCTGCGCGTCAGCGGGGTTGCGGCACGATCCGGATATAGGGCCGGGGGGACTGCCACCCTTCGGGGTACGTCTCCTTGGCCTCTTCATCCGAGACGGAGCCGGCGATGATGACGTCGTCACCCTGCTTCCAGTTGACCGGTGTCGCGACCTTGTGCTTCGCCGTCAGTTGGAGCGAGTCGATCACGCGTAGCACCTCGTCGAAGTTCCGTCCGGTCGTCATCGGATAGACCAGCATCAGCTTGATCTTCTTGTCCGGCCCGACCACGAAGACGTTCCGAACGGTCTGGTTGTCGGCCGGGGTGCGCGAGGTCGGGTCGCCGGAGGTGTCCGCCGGCAGCATCCCGTAGAGCTTCGAGACGTTGAAGTCGGCGTCGGCGATGCTCGGATAGTTGGGCGCTTGACCCTGGGTTTCC
>VAXY01000061.1:13130-13722 GCA_005885085.1 Actinomycetota bacterium
AGTCGCGCGGGTGCGAGAACAACACGGCCCACGAGTCGCCGATCCAGTCGTGGAAGCGGATCTTCCCCTCAGTCGTCTCTGTTTCGAAATCAGGCGCGGTGTCTCCGAGCTGCAACGCCATCTTGTGTCCTCCTTGTGCCTCGATTCCCCACTGCGTTGTCTACCAGACGAGACGAGGGCTACCGAGTTCCGGCAGTCTCCCCTCGTGAGCAAGAGGGAGGCATTTCGGGCACTGCACGACGGCGCGCCGTTCGTCATGCCGAACCCGTGGGATGCGGGCTCGGCGAAGGTGTTGGCGCGACTCGGGTTCAAAGCCCTCGCAAGCACCAGCTCCGGCTTCGCCTTCACGCTCGGTCGCAGCGACGGCGGCGTCACGCTCGACGAGGTGATCGCGCACACAGTCGAGCTCGACCGGGCGACCGACCTGCCGGTCTCGGTGGATCTGGAGAACGGCTACGGCCCTCGGCCCGAGGATGCTGCGCAGGCGATCAGGCGCGCAGCTGAAGCCGGCGCTGCGGGCGGCTCGATCGAGGACTACGACCCGAGCGGGGAGATCTACTCGACGCAGCTCGCGGCCGAGCGCCTCGCCGCC
>VAXY01000061.1:13754-16230 GCA_005885085.1 Actinomycetota bacterium
GACACGATCGCGCGGCTGCAGGCGTACGAGCAGGCCGGCGCGGACGTCCTCTACGCGCCGGGACTGGAAACAGCGGACGAGATCCGGGCGGTCTGTTCAGCCGTGTCGAAGCCCGTGAACGTGCTCGCCCGCCCGCAGCTGACGATGGCGGAGATCGCGGGCGCCGGCGCGAAACGCATCAGCGTCGGCGGCGCGCTCACCTGGGTCGCGGCGGGAGCGCTGGTCTCGGCTGCCGGATCGATGCTCGAGCGCGGAGACTTTTCCGCGCTCGCCGCCGGGGTCGACATCGAGGATTGGCTGTGAGCTCAGCTCTTGAAGGTCGCGGCGAGCTCCTCGAAGTTAACGTGAGCTCAACGGTTTCTGGCCGGCGCGCAGCCCATACTGCGATCGTGCTGCGGTTTCGCCGGCCACCGAGATCGTTCGTCGTCTTCCTGCTCGCGGTCATCGGCATCGGCGCGGCCTTCGGCCACGTCGTCAACGCGGCCGGGCTCGCGGCGTTCTTCTTCTTCATCGCAGCGATCGATCCCAAGCCGGCCTGGAATTACCAGTTCGGCAAGCCCGGCACGCACGACGACGGCCGCGCCTACGGACGCTTCAACAGCTGGCAGCGCGTCAGCGCAACGTCGCCGGAGGAACTGCGCCGGCTACCGAATATTCGGGACTAGCCCGAGCCCGCGGCGCGGGCACCGGCTGCGCAGGCGTGCTCGAGCGCTGTGCGGAGCCCGTCGCCACCGGCGAGTCTGAGGAGAAACACTGCGGCGAAGACGTCGCCCGCGCCGAACGGCGACGTGCGCGCGACCGGGACAGCCCGCGCACGCTCGAAGTCGTTCCCTCGGACGGCGATTGCACCGTCGGCGCCGAGCTTGACGCAGGCGACCGCGAAAACCATGGCCAGCTCCCGCGCGGCCGGTTCAGGGTCGAGGCCTGTCAGTGCCTTCGCCTCGGCCGCCGTGGCGAGCACGACAGTCGCGCCGACGTCGAGCTCGGCGCCGGCTGCCAGCTTCGGTGAGGCCAGATCGACCGCGGACCAGGCCCCCTCGAAACGGTCGAGCGCGGCCTGCGCGGCATCCCGCGAGCCGTCCTGAAGGAGCGCGAAACCGGAGACGAGCAGCGCGTCGGCCTGCAGCCGAGTCGGCACGTCGCTCGGCGAAAAGGCGGCGTTTGCGCCGCGGTCGGCGACGACGGCGTCCCCGAGCGAGATGGTGACGCCGGTAGGCAGCTCCGCATCGCGCGCAAGCTGCGCAGCGACGCCACGCGCCTCGAGCGTGGCGACGACGAGGTCGCCCGCAGGATCGTCACCGACGCGGCCAAGGACGCATCCATTCGCCTTCTTATCCGCCGAGGCAGCAAGTGCTGCATTGGCCGCCGAACCGCCCGCACGCACTGACGCGCGACCGTGAACGCGAGCTCCTGGCTCGGGCATGCGGTCGCACACGACGTCGACCATGACATCTCCGACGGCGATGAAACGCACGGCGCTTACGTCGCGGCGCGGATCTCTCGCACGACCGGCGACTTCGCGAGCGTCGCGACGCGCTGAGGGATCAGCGCCGTGCTGAAATCGTCCACGATCTTCGCCGCACGGGCGTACGCAACCGCCGCCTCGTCGTCTCGGCCGACGGCGTAGGCGGTGCGGCCTAGCGCGGCCAGCGCGTTCCAGCGCGCGAATGGACTAACGATGCCCACGACGACGCGTCCCGGCGGCGCCGCGGTCTGCAGCCGGGAGGCCGTGTTCACGACGTCGCCTGTCGCGAGCGCACCGCCAGTGCGGGCGTGCTCGACGGAGACGAGGGCTTCGCCAGTGTTCACCGCCGCGCGAGCCTCGAGGTCGAGCTGGTGCTCGGCGTTCAGGCGCTCGATTCCCTCCAGTACACGCAGGCCGGCACGGACGGCGCGCTCCGCGTCGTCACCGTGTGCGACCGGCGCGCCGAAGACGGCCATCACCGCATCGCCGATGAACTTCTCGAGCACGCCGCCGTAACGCTCGATGCACTGCTTCGCCTCGCGATGGTAGATCTGAAGCACGTCGCGGACGTCTTCCGGATCGGCCTTGTCCGCCCGCGCCGTCGAGCCGACGAGGTCGACGAAGAGGACGGAAACGAGCTTCCGTTCCTCGTGCCGTGGGACGGAATCGCCGAGCGCAGCGCCGCAGCTACTGCAGAACCGTGCGCCGGGCGGGTTCGTCCCGCCGCACTTGGCGCACTGGATCTCCACCGCGGCCATTCCCCACTAAGTGTTGCCGACTCGCCGCACAGGTTCAAACCGGTCCGAGATCCGGTGGTGGCCTGGAAGGGATCTCACGGGCCTGACGCATCGTTTCGCAGGTACCGTGGACTCGTGGCCGATCTCGCCGCCCAGGAAGGTCCACAGCACGTCGTCTGCCCGCACTGCAAGAAGACGTTCAGAGCGGAGCTGATCGCGGGCCAGACCGAGCGCCACCGCGGCTTCAAATGCCCCCACTGCAAGTTATTCGTGC
>VAXY01000062.1 GCA_005885085.1 Actinomycetota bacterium
CGGCAGCTGATCGAGGAGACGGAGACGGACCTCGCCGAGCGGGAGCGGCGGCTGACGCTCCTGGAACAGCAGCTGCGCGACCGCCAGGCCGAGGTGGAACGCGCTGCGGCGGAGGGCGACCGGCTGCGCGAACGGACGCGCGAGCTCGACGTCCGTGCCAGCGAGCTGCGCGTGCTGGCGTCCGAGCTCGAGGAACGCGGCGATTGGATCGCGACCGCAAGCGCAGCGCTCGAGGCACAGGAGCGGCGTGCCGAGGCGCTCGCGGCGCGGGAGACGGAGTTTCAGGGACGCGTGTCGGAGATGACCGAGCAGGAGCGGATGCAGGGAGCGGCCCTGCGCCAGCTCGACGCACGGGCGTCGGAGCTCGAGGCGCGCGCCGGCGAGCTCGAGGCGGAACGGCGCCGGATCGCGGCGGCCGAGAAGCAGCTGACGCCGCGCGTCGCCGCCGCCGACGAGCGCGAGCGCTCGCTCGGAGAGCGGGAGCGGGAGGCGGACGAGGGGGCCGCGCGCAACGTCGCCGGTGAGGAGCGGCTCGGCCGGCGGGCGGCGAAGCTCGCACAGAAGGAGACGGAGCTGGCTCGCAACCTGCGGGACGTGCGCGAGCGGGAACAGCGCCTGACCGGGCTCGACACGCGCGCGCAGGCGCTCGAGCAGCGTGCGCTCGAGCTGGAGCGCACGGCCGCGGAGCTCAACGAGCGGGGCGCCTGGCTGACGGAGGCGCTCGCACGGGTCGAGGCGCGCGAGGTCGACGTTGCCGACCGCGAACGGCACGCGGTCGCCGCCGAGTCGCGGCTCGCGCGGCAGGAAGAGGAGCTCGAGCTGCGCGTCGCCGCGCTCGACGACCGCGACCGCCGCTTGGGCGAGCAGGAGGAGGCGCTCTCCGAACGGCGCGTGCGCCTGCGCGAAGAAGAGCTGCGCCAGCACGCGGGGTAGTGACAGGACCGGGGTCGCGCACGTAGTCCGGTTCGGATCCGAATGCTGGGGTCTGACCCCTGCGGGGTCAGACCCCTGCGGGTGCGATCCAGAAGGCCATCAGCACCGCGTCCACGTAGTCGTCGCCACGGCGGTAGTGCGCCTTGCGGTAGCCCTCTTGCACGAAGCCGAAATGCTCGTACAGCGCGATCGCCGCGGTGTTCCACGGGAAGACGTGCAGCTCGAGCTTGCGCACGCCGGCGGCATGCGCCCAGCGCACAGCCGCTTCGAGGAGCGCAGTGCCGATGCCGCGACGGCGATGCGACGCGGCGACCATCAGGCCGAGGTCGGCGACATGACGGCTGGCCGGATGCTGGTCACGGGCGATCGAGAGGCGGCCGACGATGACGCCGTCGTCTTCCGCGACGAAGACCGCCGCGTTCGGGTAGCGCCGGATCGCTCGCAGGTAGCGGCGCTCGTCGACGACGTCGCGCCAGCCGTTGGTCGTCGCGAGCCATCCCTCCGGCTCGGCGCCGACGGCGTCGCCGAGCTCCTTGAGGCCCTGCGCGTCGGCCGGCTCCGCCCGGCGGACGATCACTCGACGACGACGCCCGCCCCGCCGCGGCGCGGATCCCCCGCAGCTGCGAGCCCGCTGTCCTGCAGCATGACCGCCGCCGCGCCGCCGAAGTAGAGGTTGCGGTTGCGCCAGCGGGTCACGTTCCAGCCCAGGCGCTCGAGCTTGTCGAGCTCGGCCGGATCGTGACCGCCCTCGCAGTGCAGGTCGTCGCCCTCGAGGTGGACGCGGGGGCGATCGATCGCGTCCTCGACGGGCAGGCCGTGCGCGACGACGTTGACGACGATCTGCATCACGGCGCCGCGAAGGCGGAGCGAGCCGGCGCTGCCGACGACGAGCTGGGGGCTGCCCTCGCGCAGGACGAGCGACGGGCTCATTCCCGACGACAGGCGTGCGCCGGGCCGCGGTTTCCGCGCGATGTCGAACTCGCCGATCATGTTGTTCATGTGGATGCCGGTTCCCGGCACGAGGATCCCGGAGCCGGCGCCGGTCGACGCGGTCAGCGCGACGGCGTTGCCCTGGCCGTCGATGACCGAGATGTGCGTCGTGCCGCGCGTGACGACGCCGGCTCCGCCCAGCTCGAGCGCGCGCAGGAGGCCGCGTCCCGCAGGAGCGTCCGCCTGCTCGCGCATCACTCGCGCGAGCGCGTCGATTGCCTCGGCGGTGCCGGGTTTGCCGACGCCGAACTCCTCCAGCAACGGCAATCCGTACGCGATCAGTACACCGCCGCGCGACGGCGGCGGGTTGGAGAAGAACTCCTCGCCGCAGAAGCTCGTGCGCACGGGGCGGCGGCGAATGACACGATATTCGGCCAGGTCACGCTCGGTGAAGCAGCCGCCGCTCGCGCGAAGATGTTCGACGACGGCTGCGGCAAGCTCGCCTGTGTAGAGCTCGGCGGCGCCCTTGTCGGCGAGCAGCTCCAGCGTCTGCGCGAGGTCGTGCTGGACCAGCGTGTCGCCGGCGGCCAGCGCGGCGCCGTCCTGCTCGTACACCGCCCGCGACTCCGGCGTGTGGCGCAGGATCAGGTCGAGGATGCGGTGCAGGTACGCCTGCCCGTCGTTGAGCTCGACGCCGTTGCGTGCGAGCTCGACCGCGGGCTGGAAGAGGTCGCGCCACGGCAGGCGTCCGAACGACTTGTGCGCTGTCTCCAGCCCAAGCGCTGAGCCGGGAATCGCACAGGACGCGGCGCCGATGTGGAAGCGTTGCGTCGAGCCGCCGCTGAAGTCGACGTCGACGTGGTCCATCAGCGAGACCTCGGAGTCGTCGCCGAGGCCCGGGATCGCGACGAAGAAGTCGAAGACGCGCGTGCTGCGGTCGCGCGCACGGTGGACGAGCATGAAGCCGCCTGCGCCGGGGCCGGTGAGCGGGCTCTCCGCCACCCACGACACGAGCGCGGCCGCGACGGCGGCGTCGACCGCGTTGCCGCCCTCCTCCAGCGCCCGCGCGCCCGCCTGCGCGGTCAACGGATGGCCGCCTGCGACTGCCCCTCTCATGCGCAAAGGGTAGACGCTCGCCCGCGAACTCTTAAACGTGGCTTAGGAAGTTCTTAGCGGCCTCTCACCGGAGGCTGCTTCGCTTCAACTGCATGTTCTACCTCCGTTACCTGCTCAGCGAGCTACGCCGCCGCCGCGGTCGAACGGTCCTCACAGCGCTCGGCCTCGGCGTCGGCGTTGGGCTGGTTGTCACAGCGAGCGCGCTGTCGAGCGGATTGAACGACGCGCAGGCAAAGGTGCTGAAGCCGCTGACGGGAGTCGGCACGGACATGTCCGTCACGCGGTCGCTGCGACCGACGGGCCCTCCCGGTCCGGGTGGCCGTGTCACGCTGCCGAGTCTCGGCACACCCGGCTCGCAGTTCTCGCGCGACACGTTCGTCGCCGGACCACAGCAGACGTTCAAGGCGAGCCGCGTGCAGCAGGTCGCGACGCTCAAAGGTGTGAGTGCGGCGGCGGGCGGATTGACACTCAGATCGATCCACATCGAAGGCACGGTGCCGCAGCAGAGCACCCAGCCGCAGTTCGGGGCGGGGCCGTCGCGGAGCATCGACACGAACTCGCTCACCATCAGCGGCGTCGACCAGCGGTACCCGCAGCTCGGCCCGGTCACGTCGGGGCAGCTGTCGCGCGGCCGCTACTTCTCCGCGTCGAACACGAAGCGCGAGGCGATCTTGAACTACAGCTACGCGAGCCGACAGGGGATCAAGCTCGGCGGAACGATCACGCTCAGCGGCAAGACGTACACGGTGATCGGCTTCGCCAAGACGCCGCTCGGCGGAGAGGCGTCGGACGTGTACATCAAGCTGGCACAGCTACAGGCGCTCTCCGGTCGCAAGGGCCTCGTCAACACGATTTACGTGCGTGCGACGAGCGCGTCGCAGGTCTCGCAGGTGGCCGCCGCGATCAAGTCGGGCTTCAAGGGCTCGTCGGTGACGACCGCGGGCGACCTCGCCAAGCAGATCTCCGGATCGCTCGTCGACGCCAAGAACCTGACCGACAAGCTCGGCACGGCGCTCGAGATCGTAGGGCTCGTGGCGGCGTTCCTGATCGCCTCGCTGTTGACGCTGTCATCGGTGACAAAGCGCGTGCGCGAGCTCGGGACGCTGAAGGCGCTCGGCTGGCGGCAGGCGCTCGTCGTCCGGCAGGTGACGGGTGAGTCGCTCGCGCAGGGACTGCTCGGGGGGCTCGTCGGTGTCGCGCTGGGCGTCGGCGGCGCGTTCTTGATCACGGCGTTCTCGCCGACGCTGACGGCGACGGCCGCGCAGGCCGCGAATGCCCTCCCGCCGGGCGGGCCCGCCCGGTTCGCGTTCGGCGGCTTCGGACAGGGCGCGACGCAGGCCGCGTCGACGACCGTTTCGCTCGGCGCACCCGTCAGCATCGGCCTGATCGTGCTCGCGGTCGCGCTGGCACTCGCCGGCGGGCTGCTCTCGGGCGCCGTCGGTACCCTGCGCGCGGCGCGGCTGCGTCCCGCCGAGGCGCTGAGGAGCGTCGAGTGATGTACGAGCTGCGCGCGGTCTCGAAGACGTACGGCAACGGAGCGGCACCGGTGCACGCCGTGCGGGACGTCGACCTGCACGTCGACGAGGGCGAGCTCGTCGCGATCGCGGGCCCGAGCGGATCGGGGAAGACAACGCTGCTGCAGCTGCTCGGCGCGCTCGACCGCGCGACGAGCGGCGACGTCATGTTCGAGGGTCGGGAGCTGAGCTCGCTGGGCGACGCGGCGCTGACTCAGCTTCGCCTCGAGACGATGGGCTTCGTCTTCCAGCAGTTCAACCTGATCCCAACGTTGACCGCAGCGCAGAACGTCGAGGCCGCCCTGGCGCCGGTCGGCCTCGACGTCGACGAGCGGCGCCGACGAACGGCGGCGGCGCTGCAGTCCGTCGGGCTCACGCACCGCAGCGACCATCTCCCCTCCCAGTTGTCCGGGGGCGAGCAGCAACGCGTGGCGATCGGGCGGGCGGTGGCGAATTCGCCGCGGGTGCTGCTGGCGGACGAGCCGACGGGCAACCTCGACTCGGAGACGGGGCGCGAGATCGTGGAGCTGCTGGCCTCGTTCGCGCACGAGGGTGCGCAGACGGTCGTGATCGTGACGCACGATCTCGAGCTCGTCTCCCGCGCGCCACGCATCGTGCGCATGCACGACGGCCGGATCAACGGGAACTGAGAGGAGATCCGCGCCGGCCGCTCGGCGCGGATTTCCGTGGGAGTGCCGCAGCTGGGGGGCCGTGCCTACCTGTCCGGTAGACGCGCGTATCGCGGCCGGCTGACGCCGTGCCCCCCGAAGTTCACTCCAACGAGGTACTAGTTGCGCAGAAACGACGGCGGCTCGAGCTCGTCGTCGGACGAGCTGAGCGCGGAGACGAGACTGCGGCTCGGGCGGCCGGCGCCGCCGACGCCCGTGACGATCACCGTCACCCAGACCTGGCCGGTCAGGCGTTCGTCGATCGTCGCGCCGAAGATGATCTGCGTCTCGTCGGTCGCGGTCTGGCGGATGACCTCGGCCGCCTCGTTCACCTCGAGCAGCGTCAGATCTTCGCCGCCGGCGATCGAGAGCAGGATCCCGCGGGCCGTGCCGAGCTCGGTGTCGATCAGCGGCGAGCGCAGCGCGCGCTCCGCCGCCTCGCGGGCGCGGTTCTCGGCACCGGACGAGAAGCCGATGCCCATCAGCGCGGTGCCGGAGCCTTCCATGATCGTGCGCACGTCGGCGAAGTCGAGGTTGATCAGGCCGGGCAGCGTGATCAGGTCGCAGATGCCCTGCACGCCCTGACGCAGGACGTCGTCGGCGATCTTGAAGGCGTCGAGCATCGACGTCGACTTGTCGAGCACCTCGAGCAGGCGGTCGTTGGGGATCACGATCGTCGTGTCACACTCGCTGCGCAGGGCGTCGACGCCGTTCTCGGCCTGGCCGCGGCGCTTGGTGCCCTCGAACTTGAACGGGAGCGTGACGATGCCGACGGTGAGCGCGCCGAGCTCCTTCGCGATCCGCGCGACGACCGGCGCGGCGCCGGTGCCGGTGCCGCCGCCCTCGCCGGCGGTGACGAAGACCATGTCCGACCCGCGCAGCGCGTGCTTGATCTGGTCGTAGCCCTCCTCCGCCGCCTTGTGACCCACGGTCGGCTCGGAGCCGGAGCCGAGCCCCTGCGTGAGGTCGCGCCCGATGTGGATCTTCGTCTCGGCATCCGAGATCTGCAGCTGCTGCAGGTCGGTGTTGACGGCGACGAAGTCGACCTGGTTGATGCCGGCGTCGATCATCCGGTTGACGGCGTTGAGCCCCGCGCCCCCGACCCCGACGACCTGAATCTTGGCGAGGTACGAGCCGAGCGTGCCGATGCGCGCGTGCGACAGCCGCGGTGCGGGCTCGGGCATCGGCTCGAAGTAGCGCGTGACCGGCGGCTCGGGGATGGTCGGCGGAGCCGGCATCGGCGCGGGTTCCGGCAGTGGGTCCGGGATCGGCTCGGGCTCCGGGGCCGGCTCGGGCTGCGGATCGGGCCGCGGCGGCGCCGGCGTCTCGACCTCGTCCTCCCACGTCGGGACGTGCTCGACCGTCGACTCGTGCGGCTCCTCGGCGGGCTGAGCCTGATCGGCGACCGGCTCCTGGTGCCGCTGCGCTGCCTCCGTCGCCTTGAAGAGCTCCGCGAGCGGGCCCTCACGCATGCTCGCGCGTTTTCGCGCCATTGAGCACCTCCTTCGCAAGCTCGCGGTAGAGGTCGGCCGCGTCGCCTTTCGGGTCGTAGCTGAGCACGGACTGTCCTTTCACGGGCGCCTCGGCGTAGCGCACGGTCTTGCGGATCTTCGTGTCGAAGACGAGATCGCCGAAGTTCTCCTTCAGGATGTCGACCGCTTCCTT
>VAXY01000063.1:0-1733 GCA_005885085.1 Actinomycetota bacterium
TCGCGGTTGCAGTGCTCGCGCCACGCGTCGCGGTAAGAACGATCTCGTAATGCCCCTCAGGCATGGTCGCGGCCGCGAACCGGAACGACCGCTTGCCCGCTTGAACCTGCTGCGTGAAGAGCACTGCGAGCTGGCGGCCGTCAGCCGTCCATAGAGTCGCAGTGACGGTCGCAGCGATGCTGAGCGTGTACGAGATCTGCGCTGCATCGTCGAAAGCAGGCGGCGTCGCCACAGCCGACTTGATCGTCAGCGGCACGGTTCCGATCACGCCCATCGCCGGCCGCACCGACCCACCCGCGGTGATCGTCCAGCTGTACGTCTGGGCCGTCGCCGCCGACGCGTCCCACGTCCAGTCGATGCTCTCGCCGGCCCCCGACCCGGTCGCCACGATCGCTCCGGCCGAGTCGGTCACCGTGACGACCCACGGGAGATCCTCGGAGAGGCGGCCCTGGAACCTGATCGGGCCACCCAGCTGACCGTGGACGCTCGGCGCGTACAGCTTCGGCAAGCCGGCGCCCGCGGACTGGCGCGCGAGCGCGCCAAGTTGTGCGTAGAGCGCAGCCCCGGGGCACGTCGTGAAGCCGGTGTCGCGATGCCCGGACACTGCTCGCAGGAACACCGGCGTTCCGGCCGGGAATTTCGCGTTCCCGCCGGAGGCCACCGTCAGGGTCGAGAGGGGATCCACGTGCGCCACGTCGAGGCGCCAGGCGAGCAGGTTCACCAGCGCGGTGCGTGCGACGAGCGGAGGTGCGGACGAGTCGTACGTGCCGAGCATCGCCACCCCGACGGAGCCGGTGTTGAACCCCTCTGCATGCGCCCCGATGACGCTCTTGTCGATGCCGCCGAACCGTCCCTCGAAGACCTGGCCGTACTTGTCGACGAGAAAGTTGTAGCCGATGTCGTTCCAGCCGTTGCCCTTCACGTGGTAGACCTCGATTCCGCGCACGATCGCGGCAGATTGCGAGGCCGTGTACGAGTTCGTGCCGGCCGTGTGGTGCACGAGGGCGAACTGCAGCGCCGGGGCGTACTGCGGCGGGGCACGGCGGATCGTCTCGTTCGCGCCCCACGCGAGCCGCGAGATGATCGGCGGTGAGCCTGCGATCTCGACGCGTCGCAGCGGAATGCGTTCCTCCGGGCTCTGGACAAAGTACGCGCGCAGTCTCGTCACGCGTCCGTACAGCCTGTAGGCGACACGGTCGGACATCCCGGTCCAGTACGGGTTTCCGAGGCGCCACCCACCCGCCCTGCGCGCTTCTGCCGTCGCGTCGTCCGGAACGTCTTCCGCCTCGGGCGCGGCGCGGTGCCAGCCGCTCCAGCGGCCCTGGACGGACCGCGTTCGGAACTCCACCGAACCCGGCCCGCGCCAGTGCAGGCCGACGAGGTCGAACCGCGGCGAGGACGACGCCAGGGTGCGTTCGCCGTGGAGCGGCACCTCGCGCATCGTGATCGAGACCTCCCCGAAAGCGGTGGCGGGCGTGGCGAGGAACGCGACAAGTGCGGCGAGGGTGATCTTCACGGTGGCGACGACCACAGCAAGGGTGCCTGGCCCAGCTGTCGGCCTCAAGGCCGCTGATAGAATCCTTACGAGTTGAAGAGCGCCTGTTTGCGGGGACTTTTACTCCTCGGAGCGCTCGTGGCGTTCGCCTCACCAGCCGCCGCCGCGACACCGCGCGTGCTCGCGATCCATTACGACGCCGACGTCAACCCGGTCACCCAGAACTACCTCTGCCACC
>VAXY01000063.1:1892-15700 GCA_005885085.1 Actinomycetota bacterium
GCGGACTACCTCGCCATGGCTCCCGAGACGAACATCGGCTCGTCGACGCCGATCGACTCGAGTGGTGGGAACATCGGCTCGGACCTGCGGCGCAAGCTGATCAACCACGAGGCGGCCTCCCTGCGAGCCCTTGCACAGAGTCACGGACGGAACGCGCACTGGGCCGATCTCGCGGTGCGCAAGGCGACGAACGCCACGGCCGCCGAGGCGCTCAAGCTGAACGTGATCGACGCGGTCGCGCCCACGCTGCCCGCGCTGTTGCAGAAAGCGGACGGCATCAAGACGAAGCCGCGCGGTTACGTCCTCCACCTCGCCGGCGCGCAGATCCACGACGTGCACCCGAGCTTCTTCACGCGCCTGCTGAACACGCTGATCGACCCGAACATCCTCACGCTGCTCTTCCTCGCCGGCCTCGCCGGGATCGGCTACGAGATCTTCCACCCGGGCGTCGTCCTGCCCGGCGCCCTCGGCCTCGTCGCGCTGATCACGGCGCTGTTCGGCTTCTCGGTGCTCTCGCGGGGGTCGGCCTGCTCGTCGCGGACGTCCACGTCACGTCGCACGGGGCGTTAACCGTGGCCGGCCTGATCTGTCTCGCGGTGGGAGCGATCATGCTCTTCCAGAATGCCCCTGCCCCATACCACACCTCTAAACCGCTGGTGATCACGATCGCGGTCGTGCTCGGCGGGATCTGGGCGTTCGCGGTCGGGAAGGCCTGGTCGGTGCGCCACAAGCCGGTGGAGGTGAGCCCGGAGATGATCGCCGGCGCGGTGGGCGAGGTCCGCCGCGACGGGCTGGTGTTCGTCAACGGCGAGCTCTGGCAGGCGCGCACGACCGGCGGCGAGCAGCTGCGGCCGGGTGAGCGGGTCCGCGTGGAGTCGCTCGACGGTCTCGTCCTCACGGTGCGGCCCGAGGGCACGTAGGATCGCGATATGAGCGCCGCCCTCGTCATCATCGCGATCCTGCTGTTCCTGGTCGTCCTGTTCCTGTTCTCGGCGATCAAGGTTGCGCGCGAGTACGAGCGGGGGATCGTGTTCCGGCTCGGGCGGCTGCTGCCGGCACCAAAGGGGCCCGGCCTGTTCATCCTGATCCCGGTCGTCGACCGGATGGTGAAGGTCGACCTGCGCACGATCACGCTGACCGTGCCGCCGCAGGAAGTGATCACGAAGGACAACGTCCCGGTGCGCGTGAACGCGGTCGCGTACTTCAGGATCGTCGACCCGAAGGCGGCGATCGTGCAGATCGAGAACTTCATGGTCGCGACGTCGCAGATCGCGCAGACGACGCTGCGCTCAGTACTCGGGCAGCACGTCCTCGACGAGCTGCTCTCCGAGCGCGAGAAGATCAACGCGATCCTGCAAGGCATCATCGACGAGGCCACCGCCCCCTGGGGAATCAAGGTGTCGATCGTCGAGGTGAAGGACGTCGAGATCCCGAGCGGCATGCAGCGCGCGATGGCGCGCCAGGCGGAGGCCGAGCGGGAGCGGCGCGCGAAGATCATCAACGCCGAGGGCGAGTTCCAGGCGTCGGAGCGGCTCAAGGACGCGGCCCTCGTGATCGAGGAGCATCCGATCGCCTTGCAGCTCCGCTACCTGCAGACCCTGCTCGAGATCGGCGGCGCCAACTCCTCCACGATCATCTTCCCGGCCCCCGTTGACCTGATCCGGCCCTTCCTCGAGAAGGCCGACCGCGCGGCCAGCTGAGCGGCGAGCTTCGGCGCGATCCCGAGTCGGGCCGGGTTGCCGTGATCGCTCCCGGCCGCGCCAGGCGCCCTGGCGCTGCGCGTGCGGCGCTCGAGCCACCATCGGCCGGCGAGCTCGAGTTGTGTCCGTTTTGCGCCGGCCACGAGGAGATGACGCCGCCGCAGACGCTCGTGCTGCCCGCGGACAGCGACTGGCGGGTGCGCGTCGTCCCGAATCTCTACCCCGCGCTCGAGCGGCAGGAGGTCGTCGTGCACAGCCGCCGGCATGTCCGGTCGGTCGCGGAGCTCGACGACATCGAAGTGGCGCTCACGGCAGAGGCCTGGCGGCTGCGGGCTGAGGCTCACCCCGGTTATGTCCACGCGCTGATCAACGAGGGCCGAGAGGCCGGATCGAGCCTGCCGCATTCGCACTCGCAGCTCGTCTGGCTACCGGAGCCTCCCACCCGGCACGCGCGGCCCCGCGGCGACGCATTCCTCGAACGCAGCGGGCTCGTCGTGAGCTGTCCCTGGGCAAGCCGCCTCCCGTACGAGACGGTGATCGCGCCGGGCGAGCCCGATCCGGCAGGGCTGAACAGCAAATTGCTGCCCCCGGCGCTGGCGCTTCTGGCAGAGCTCGTCCGGCGGCTCCACAGCCTCGAGGGACCGGTTCCGCTGAACGCCTGGGTCGAGTACGACGAGCGGGACTGGCGCCTGGTCCTCCTACCGCGCCTGACCGTCCTCGCCGGCCTCGAGCTCGGAGCCGGGATCTTCGTGAACACGCTCCCGCCCGAAGAAGCGGCTCGGCGCCTGAGCGGCTAACCGGGCTGCGGCGAGACCGCAGGTGGCGGTTGGTTCGCCTGCACTTCGCGGAAGCGGCGCGCGGCATCGATCGCTGCGCCGAGGTTGAGGCCCTTGTCCTTGGCCTGCTTGATCAGCATCACGGTCTCGAGGGCGTCGATGTCGTAGATGCGCTGCTTCTTCCCCTTCGTGGGGATCTGCGCCTTGTTCGTCCAGTAGTCCAGCTGCATCTTCGAAATGCCCGCGATCTGGCAGACCTGGCCGAGGTAGAGCTCGACCTTGCCGAGATGCTCGGCGAGATCGATCGGCTCGAGTAGATCGACCTGTCGGCTGGGTGCCATGGTTGCCTCGTCCTTTTCCGCGGTGTAACCCCTTGTTTCAAAGGTATACAGCGCCGCTTCCTGAGAGGGAAGGGGTTCCTTCAAAATCTCCCCCATTTGAGGCAGCTATTTCCGAAGGTTTGTGGCAACACGCTTACCCAGCGGGCGGGCCTGCGCCGTTCGTCTCCGCGGACGTTTCGGCCTTGTCCTCGGCGGACTCGACCACGGGCGCAAGGCTCGACACGTGCTCGCCCTCGCGGAGTCGCATCACGATCACACCCTGGGTCGACCGGCCGGACCGCTTGATGTCGTCGACCGACATCTTGATCACGGTGCCACCGTCGGAGATCAGCATCACCTGGTAGCCGTCGCGGACGACGCGGGAGCCGGCAAGCTGCCCCTTCGCCTCCGTCAGCTGCACCGTTTTCACGCCCATGCCACCGCGGCCCTTGACCGGATACTCGGACACGCGGGTGCGCTTGCCGTAGCCGTTCTCGGTCACGACCAGCACGTCGGCGTCGTCGTGTGCGATGTTCACGGCAATCACCTCGTCGCCTGCGCGAAGCCGCATTCCCTGCACACCTGAGGCGTCGCGGCCCATCGCTCGCGCATCGGTCTCGTGAAAGCGGATCGCCTGGCCTTTGCGCGACACCATCAGGACATCGTCGTTGCCGGACGAATGACGGACGCCGACGAGCTCGTCGCCTTCGCGCATCTTGATCGCGATGATCCCGTCCGAGCGGAGCGGCGTGTTGTACGCCGCCAGCTTCGTCTTCTTGACGACACCCTTCTTCGTGGCGAAGACCAGGAACTCTGCCTCTTCGAAGCTGCGCGTCTGGATGACCGCACGCACCTGTTCCTCCTGACGGAACGGAAGCAGGTTCTGAATCGCCCGTCCCTTCGACTGGCGTGAGCCGAGCGGCAGCTCGTGCACCTTCAGCCGGTAGACCTTGCCGACGTTGGTGAAGAAGAGGATGTAGTCGTGCGTGGACGCGACGAAGAGATGCTCGATGTAATCGTCGTCCTTGAGGTCCATGCCCATCACGCCGATGCCGCCGCGCCGCTGCTCGCGGTACGCCGTCACCGGCAGCCGCTTGATGTAGTTGGAGCGGGTGATCGCGATCACCATGTCCTCTTCCGCGATCAGGTCCTCCAGCTCGAGCTCGTCCTCGGCCTGCACGATCTCCGTGCGGCGGTCGTCGGACTTGCCGTAAATCGTCTTCAGCTCGACGAGCTCCTCCTTGATCACGCCGTCGATCCGGGCCGGATCGCCGAGGATCGTCCGCAGCTCGGCGATGCGTTCCTGCAGGTCGTCGTAGTCCTTCTGGATCTCGTCACGTGCCAGCTTCGTCAGGCGCGACAAACGAAGATCGAGGATCGCCTGCGCCTGGACTTCCGAGAGCTCGAAGGTGCTCATCAGGCCGTCGCGTGCCGCGTCGGTGTCGGCGGCCGCTCGGATCAGCGCGATCACCTCGTCGATCCGGTCGAGCGCCTTGAGATACCCCTCGAGGACGTGCGCCCGCTTCTCCGCCTGGCGCAGCTCGTACTTCGACCGCCTGGTAACGACCTCTCGCTGGTAGTCGAGGTAGTAGCGGATCAGCTCGAGCAGCGAGAGGGTCTGCGGAATCCCCTCGGCCAGGGCGACGGCGTTGTAGCCGAAGGTCGTCTGCAACGGCGTCAGCTTGAAGATCTTGTTCAGGGCGACCTGCGGCACAGCCTCGCGCTTCAGCTCGACATAGATACGCATGCCCTCCTTGTCGGAGTGGTCCTGCAGCGCGTCGTCCGACATCGGCACCTCGGTCAGCGTTCCGGCCTTGACGAGGTCGGCGATCTTCTCGATCACGCCGCCCTCGCCGGCCTTGCGCACTCCGTACGGCAGCTCGGTGATGATGATCGCGCTCTTGCCACCGCGCAGCTGCTCGATGTGCGCGCGCCCACGCACGGTGATGCGGCCGCGGCCCGAGCGGTACGCGTCACGGATACCGCCGCGACCGACGATCGTGCCGCCGGTCGGGAAGTCGGGGCCCTTGACGTACTTGGAGAGCCGCTCGACGTCAATCGACGGGTCCTCTATCATCGCCACGATCGCGGCGACCACCTCGCCGAGATTGTGCGGCGGGATGTTCGTCGCCATGCCGACGGCAATGCCGGCCGAGCCGTTCACGAGCAGATTCGGGAATCGGGACGGAAGCACGGACGGCTCCCGGCGCGACTCGTCGTAGTTCGGCTGGAAGTCGACGGTATCGGCGTCGATGTCGCGCAGCAGCTCCGTTGCGATGCGCGAAAGTCGTGCTTCGCTGTAGCGCATCGCTGCCGGCGGGTCGCCGTCGATCGAGCCGAAGTAACCCTGGCCGTCGACGAGCGGATAGCGAAGCGAGAAAGGCTGTCCCATTCGGACGAGGGCGTCGTAGATCGCGGCATCGCCGTGCGGGTGGTAGTTGCCCATCACGTCGCCGACGACGCGTGCCGACTTCCGCGTCGGACGATTCGGTTGGAGGCCCGCCTCGTGCATCGCATACAGCACGCGCCGGTGCACCGGCTTCAAGCCGTCGCGCACGTCGGGGAGCGCACGGCTCACAATCACGCTCATCGCGTAATCGAGGAAGCTGGTGCGGACCTCCTGGTCTAGCTCGCGGGTCTCGACGCGGCCGGCGCCGAGCGGTTCCGGCGTCAGATCAGACATCCAGGTTCTTGACGTCGAGCGCGTTCTGCTCGATGAAGAGGCGACGCGGCTCGACCTCGTCGCCCATCAACCGCGAGAACCACAGGTCCGCTGCAGCGGCGTCCTCGACGTCGACGCGAACCAGCATTCGGCGTGCAGGATCCATCGTTGTCGCCCACAGCTCGGACGAGTTCATCTCGCCGAGACCCTTGTAGCGCGTGATCTGGATCCCACTCTTGGCAAGGGTGAGCGCAGCGTTGCGCAGTTCCTCGAACGTCAGCGCCTCGGCCGACTGCTTGCCGTACTTGAGCGTGAACGGCGGCAGACTGCCGATGATCTCGCCCAGCCTCGCGTACGTCTTGCGGACACGATCGTAAATCGGTGACGCGAACAGCTCCGCCGGAACGACGACGTTCTGCATCGCGCTCGTCTCGACCTCAGTTACGCGTACGCGCAGCGCCTCGCCGTCGACTTCGGGCTCGAGCTTGTAGCCGTTCGGCCCGGCGCCATTGATCGCCTTGACCGCGTCACCGGCCGAGTTGGCATCGGACTCGACGAGCCGGTGCGCGAGGACGAAGTTGGCAGCGTGGGGGCCGAAGTCGGAGCGCAGCCGCGCCGCCCAGCCGACGTACTCCGTCAGCGTACGGGCGAACCGCGCATACCGCGCCTCTGTGAATTTGACGACGGCTGAGTCGCGGCCTGCAATTTCCAACCCGGAAAAGCGCTCGCGCACGAGCAGCTCCTCGAGCTGGGACTCCTTCTCCAGGTAGTTCTGCTGGTTGCCGAGACGGGCGAGGTAGAGCGGCGGTACCGCGATGTAGACGTGGCCGCGCTCGAACAGCTCGGGCATGTGCCGGTACAGGAACGTCAGCACCAGCGTCCGAATGTGCGCTCCGTCGACATCGGCGTCCGTCATGACAATGATGCGGTGGTAGCGCAGCTTGGCGATGTCGAACTCTTCGCCGATGCCGGTGCCGATCACCTGCACGAGCAGCTGCACCTCGGCGTTCGAGAGAACCTTGTCGATCCGGTTCTTCTCTGAGTTGATGATCTTTCCGCGCAGCGGCAGGATTGCCTGGTTCGACTTGTCGCGTGCGTCCTTGGCGGCACCGCCCGCCGAGTTGCCCTCCACGATGAACATCTCCGCAAGCTCGGGATCGCGCACCTGACAGTCCGCGAACTTCTTCGCGATCTCGCCCCCGAACGCGCCCTTGCGCCGCGTCAGGTCGCGCGCCTTGCGCGCAGCCATGCGGGCGCGTGCGGCCGAGATCGCCTTCGTGATGATCTGCTTGGCGTCGGTCGGATTTTCCTCGAGGAACTCCGACAGCTTCGAGTTGACGGTCGACTCGACGAACCCTTTCACCCACGGGTTGCCGAGCTTCGTCTTCGTCTGGCCCTCGAACTGCGGGTTCTGCAGCTTGACGGAGACGACGGCCGCGAGACCTTCGCGCACGTCGTCGCCTTCGAGGTTCTCCTCCTTCTCCTTGAGCAGGCCCATGTCGCGCGCGACCTTGTTCAGCGTGCGCGTGAGCGCCGCGTTGAAGCCGGACAGGTGCGAGCCGCCTTCGTGTGTGTTGATGTTGTTGGCAAACGTGTAGACCGACTCCTGGTACGACGCGTTCCACTGCATCGCGACCTCGATATTGCCCTGCTCGTTCTCGCCGTCGAAGAAGACGATGCGCTTGTGGATTCCGTCCTTCGTCGAGTTGACGTGCGCGACAAAGTCGCGAATGCCGCCCTCGTAGTGGAACTCGACGCTCTCGCCGCCGGCGCGCTCGTCGGTGAGCGCGATCCGCAGCCCCCGCGTCAGGAACGCCGTCTCGCGGAGCCTCTGCTGCAGCGTCTCGGCGGAAAGCTCGAGCTCCTCGAATACCTCCGCGTCGGGCAGGAAGGAGATCGTCGTGCCGGTGTCGCCCTTCTCGGCCTTGCCGACCACCTCGACGTCGCCGTTGGGAACGCCGCGCGTGAACTCCTGGCGATAGACCTTGCCGCCGCGGCGCACCTCGGCGACGAGCCACTCCGACAGAGCGTTCACAACGGAGACACCCACGCCGTGCAGGCCGCCGGAGACCTTGTATGCCGCGTCTTCGCCGCCGAACTTGCCGCCGGCGTGGAGCTTCGTCAGCACGACGGTCAACGCGGACATGCCCTGGTCTTCCATCTGGTCGACAGGGATGCCCGAACCAAAGTCGCGGACGGTGACGGAGTTGTCCGGATGGAGCATGATCTCGATCTTGTCGTTCCGGCCCGCGAGCGCCTCGTCGACACTGTTGTCGACCACCTCGTAGACGAGGTGGTGGAGGCCGCGAGACCCCGTCGAGCCGATGTACATGCCCGGCCGCAGACGGACCGGCTCGAGGCCCTCGAGGACGGTGATGTCCTTTGCTGTATAAGTGGCTTCAGTCATGAAAAAAGCCCTGCAAATTCCGCACTTGCGGGCACTACGAATTCTACCAGAACGGGCGGTCGTTAGGTGCGTGTGCGAGGCTCAAAGCGGCGGCTTTTGCGACCACTTTGCGGAGGTCCTCGTCACGAATCACTCGTACGAGTGAGTCAGCTTTGGCGACGTGCGTCGCGTCGGGCTCCGGGACCCGCGAGCGCACCTCCTCGGAGGGCGGCTCGGGCGGCTCGGGAATCGGTCCCGGCGCGAACGCCAACCGGCGCGGCGCGTGCTCGCCGAGGCGGCCCCGGATCTCTTCCGCACGGCTCTTCAGCTCGAAGGCCCAGATCGAATCGGTCGTATGCACGTGCAAGGTTCCGTCACGCGCAAGGCGTGCCGGCCAAGCGTTGCGCGCGATCTCCGGGCCGACGGCGGCAGGCCAACCCTCGACGAGCGGCGTCATCCCGGCGGCCGGGCCGAAGCGTCGAAGCTCGTGCCTGACGGCATCGCCGACGCGATCCATCACGTCGCCCGCACCAGACCGGGCGAGATCTCGAGCAATTGGGCCGGCTCCAACGGCAGAGAGGACGCCTGGGTGGCCGTCACGAGCGTCTGACCGGAGCCCTGGACCCGCTCGGCCAAGACCAGCCGGCGGCCCGGGTCGAGCTCGGAGAGAACATCGTCGAGCAAGAGGAGGGGTGCGAATCCCCGCCGCTCGGCGATCAGCTCGGCCTCCGCGAGGAGCAGGGCCAGCACCGTCAACCGCTGCTCGCCCTGGGAGCCGAAGCTGCGCAGGTCGCGCGAGCCGCTCGTCAGGACGACGTCGTCGAGGTGGGGGCCGATCCCCGTCGACCCGCGCTCGAGATCGCGGTCGAGGCGTGCGTCCAGCGACTCCATGGTCGGCGGGTCGCCTTCGTACACCATGCGTGCACCGGGCAGGCCGAGCTCCTCGGCACGTTCGGAAAAGCCCGGTGCGAGCCACGCGATCACCTCGTTGCGAGCTTCGACGAGAGCGCGCCCGAGTGTTGCGACCTGCTCGGTCCACGGCACGAGTGCGTCACGTGACGAAAAGCCGCCTGCCACACGTCGCAGGGATGCGTTGCGCTGCGCCACCGCGACCGCATACTCGGTCGAAAGCTGCGCGCGTGCCGGGGCGAGACGGCCCAACGCTCGGTCGAAGTACGCACGACGAACCGCGGGCCCGCCTTTGACCACCGCGAGTCGGTCCGGTGTGAAGACGAGCGTCGCCACCTCGGAGCGCAGCTGTTCCGCGGCGCGCAGCGGCGCTCCGTTCAGCTTCGCGCGCTTGCCCTCGCCGACTTCCACCGTTACCTCGAGTTGCACGTCGCTCTCGCCGCGCCGCCCCCGCAATGCGATCCGCCCGGACCTCTCACCGAAACGCACGAGTTGTGCATCCGTGCGCGTGCGCGGCGAGAAGCCCTGTGTACCCACGTGCAGCGACTCGAGCAGGTTCGTCTTGCCTGCGCCGTTCGATCCCACGACGAGTACGAGCCCTGGCTCGAGATCGAGATCGAGTCGCGCGTACGACCGGATGTTTCTCAGCGAGACCGTGGAGACAATCAGCCGGGCAGCCGTATCGGCATGATCAGATACGTCGGGTCGTCCTCGCCGCCGTCGATCACCGCCGGCCGCAGAGGCGAGATCAGCTTCAGGCTGATGTCGTCCGCGCTGATCGACTCGATCCCCTCACGGAGGAACTCCGCGTTGAATCCGATCTCCATCGCGTCGCCGGCGTATTGCACGGGCATCGACTCCTTCGCCTCACCGACATCCTGCGTGCGTGCGAACACCGTCAGCTCGCCTTCGGCAAAGCGCAATTGAATCGGCGACGTCCGCTGCACCATCACGCCGACGCGACGCACGACGTCGAGGAGCTCGTTGCGCGGCAGCGTCAGCTCGTGCTCGAACGCCTCCGGAAGGAGCTGTTTGTAGTTCGGGAACTGTCCGTCGATACGTCGTGTCGTCAACCAGACGTCGTCCGCAGCGAACACAACCTGGTTCTCGTGGACACCCAGCTCGACCGTGTCGCCGGACTGCGCGATCCGTGCGAGCTCCGCGAGAGCTCTGGCCGGGATGATCGCCTCGAGCTCCGGCACCTCGCCCGAGAGCTCCGTCTCCTTGACCGACAAGCGATACGAGTCGGTCGCCGCCATCACGATCTTGCCCGCCTCGAAGCGTACGAGGATCCCCGTCAACACCGGGCGCGATTCGTCGCGCGACGCGGAGCGTGCGACACGCGAAACCGTGTCCAGCAGCGACTCCCGGTCGACGGTGAACGTCCCGACGGCATCGAGGTCGGGAAGACGCGGGAAATCCTCCGCCGCATACGTGTGCAGAGTCGACGTCGACGGACCGGATGTGATGCGCACCACGCTCTCGTCGAGGCGATGCTCGATCGTCACCTCGCTCTCGGGCAGCAGGCGCACGAGCTCGACGAGCAGTCGCCCAGGCACCACGACCGCCCCGTCACCCTCGACTTGCGCGTCGAGCGACGAGCGCAGCGACAGTTCCATGTCCGTCGCGGCCAAGTGCAGCCGGCCCGCTTCTGCACGCAGGAGAACGCCGGAAAGGATCTGGACGCTCGCTCTCGTCGACACAGCCCGCGCGACGACACCGAGCTTCTGCGAGAGCTCGTCACGCTGACACACGATTTTCATCCCCGTCCCTACCATGGTGTTGCTTTCAATCATTTAAAACCTCGTTGTAGTCATAGGGGGTGTGGACACCGTGGAGGAGACCCCTGTTCCCGTTGGTTGAGCCATTCTCGCAGGGGATGCAGATGGTGGAAAGAGTGGTTGCTTCAACAGGCCCGGACCCTCAACGGACTTGTTTCACACGAGCGGTCAGTTCCTGCACAAGGTTGTAGACAGATCTGTCCTCACGAATCAGGCGCGCGATCTTGGACGTCGCGTGGATGACGGTGGTGTGGTCGCGACCACCGAACTCCTTCCCGATCTTCGGCAGCGAGGAGTCGGTGAGCTCGCGCGAGAGGTACATCGCGACCTGTCTGGGATAGACGATGTTCTGTGAGCGCTTGTCGCCGCACAACTCGTCCATCGAGAGCTGGAATCGCTCCGAGACGAGCTCCTGGATGCGGTGGATCGAGACCTCCACCCCCTCTCCCTGAGGAAAGACGTCCTTGAGCACGTCCTCCGCCAGGCTCACTGAGAGCGAGCGGCCGGTCAGCGACGAGAAGGCGACGACGCGTGTCAGCGCACCCTCGAGTTCGCGAATGTTGGTGGAGATGCGCGAGGCAATGAAGGACAGCACCTGGGGATCGGGGACGTGGATCCCGTCCGTCTTCACCTTCTTGCGCAGAATCGCGATCCGCGTCTCGAGATCCGGTGGCTGGATGTCCGTGATCAATCCCCATTCGAACCGTGAGCGCAGCCGTTCCTCGAGCGTCGCGATGTCGCGCGGCGGGCGGTCCGAGGACATGACGATCTGAGAGCCGGCCTCGTAGAGCGAGTTGAAGGTGTGGAAGAACTCCTCCTGGATGCGCTCCTTGTGCTCGAAGAACTGCACGTCGTCGACCAGCAGCAGGTCGTAGGTGCGGTAGCGCTGCTTGAAGCCCTCGATTCGCTTGTCGCGCAGTGAGTTGATGAAGTCGTTCATGAACGTTTCGCTGGTGACGTAGCGAACGGACAGGTCACTCGAGTGCTCGGCGACGTACTGTGCGATCGCCTGCATCAGGTGCGTCTTGCCGAGGCCCGTGCCGCCGTAGATGAAGAGCGGGTTGTATGCCTGCGCGGGCGCCTCGGCGACGGCGAGCGCGGCCGCGTGCGCGAACCGGTTCGACGAGCCGATCACGAACAGGTCGAACGTGTACTTCGGGTTCATGCCGGAGTCGAGCGCTCCCCCTCCCTGTTTCGGCATCACCTCGGCCGGCAGCGGCGCGTCCACAGGCAGCCGCTCGGTCACGGACAGCGCAACGCGACGCTCCTGGCCGGTCACGTCGCGCACGGCGGCGCCGATCAGGCCGAGAAAATGGCCCTCGATCCACTCGCGCGTAAAGTCGTTCGGCACGCCGAGGACGAAAGCGTCGTCCGACAGCTCCGCGCCTTCGGCTTCTGCGAACCAGGTGCGGTACGTGGTTTCGTTGAGGGCCCCCTTGAGCCGACCGGCAACCTCGTTCCACAGGCTTTCCGCAGTCAGCTCAATTGGGCGATCCACGCCGCGATACCACTCCTCTCCGGCTCGGGGGAGCGGCGAGCATACCAGCGTGTCTGAAGACCGACAACGCGTGGAAACTGGGGAAGAAATTCGGTGGATTTGCAGCGGTTTTCGCCACTCCACACTACTCTCCACACCTGTGGAGGAAGCATGACGGTTCGTCACATTTGGAGGCACTTCGCACATGCCTGGCTGTGGATAACTCTGTGCAGCAATGCTCATCTATACTGGCCCGGCCACGGCTCCTTTTTGGAGCAATTTCCTCCCTCTTCGACCTCGTGAAACGGACGTATCAGCCCAACGTGCGCCGGCGGAAGCGTCGGCACGGTTTCCGCGCCCGCATGGCGACGCGCGCGGGTCGCGCGATCCTGAAGCGGCGCCGCGCGAAGGGCCGGAAGCGTCTCTCGGCGTAAGTTCTGTGCAACGCCGGCACCGACTGTCTCGCTCGCGAGACTTCGACGCCGTCTACCGGCAGGGACGCTCGACGTCGACGCGCTTCCTGGTCCTCTACTGGTTCGAGCGTGACGACGAGCCGGTCGAGCCGCGGCTCGGGCTCGCCGTGCCGAAGGCGGCCGGCAACGCGGTCGCACGCAATCGCATCAAACGGCAGCTGCGCGAGGTCTGGCGCGCGCACCTCGATCGTGTTCCGGCCGGCCGCGACTACGTCCTGATCGCGAAGCCGGGCTTGCCGGAGGCGGTGGCCGCGAACGGCTTCGACTGGTTGAGCGCCCGTGTCGACGAAGTGCTGACGAAGGCGGCGGCGTGAGATACCTCGGCGTCGCGGCGGTGTGGGCCTACCGGCTGACGCTGCGGCCGTTTCTCGGCGTGAGCAGCTGCAAATACCACCCCTCCTGTTCGCAGTATGCGATCGACGCCTACCGGGAGTTCGGGCTCTTCAAGGGGACGGTGCTGGCGGCGTGGCGGTTGCTGCGCTGCAACCCGTGGAGCCGCGGCGGCGTGGACTACGCACGCGACCAGAAGGTGTTCACGTGACGCTCGTCTACCTCCTGCAGCCGCTCGAGCACCTCCTGCGGCACGTTCTCAACGGCATTCACTCGCTCGGGCTGCCGTGGGCCTGGTCGATCGTCGGCCTGACGCTGATCGTCCGCGTCCTGCTCGTGCCGTTGACGGTGAAGCAGATCCACTCGATGCAGAACATGCAGGCGCACGCGCCGGAGATGAAGGAGATCCAGCGCAAGTACAAGGGCGACCGCACAAAGCTCAACGAAGAGCTGATGAAGTTCTACAAGGAGAAGAACATCAACCCGGCGTCGTCGTGCCTGCCTTTGGCGGCGCAGATCCCGGTCTTCATCGGCCTCTTCTACACGCTGCGCGCCTTCGCGCGTGAGCCGCATTTCAAACATCCGGGAAGCCTCTCCTGGCTCCACTTCGTTCCGAACATCGCGCAGCACGCGAACGCCCATTGGTCGGGCTACGTGCTCTTGATCGTCTACGTGACCAGTCAGCTCGCGTCGACGTACTTCATGTCCGGGACGATGCAGCAGTCGCAGCGCGTGCTGATGATGGTGCTTCCGTTCGCCTTCATCCCGTTCATCCTGCGCTTCCCGACGGGGCTCGTCCTCTACTGGATGACGACGAACCTGTGGACAGTTGGACAGGGGCTGATCACCCGGAGGCTGATTCCGAAGGTCGCCCCACCCACTACGCCTAAACGCTCGTCGCGCACGCCGGCGAAGGAACAGAGTGACGATGCCTCGAGCTCGGCACCCGCGGCCACGGCCAAACCCAGTGCGCAGCCGCGCCGGGTGAAGCGGA
>VAXY01000063.1:15708-17261 GCA_005885085.1 Actinomycetota bacterium
TGGAGCTGCAGGTCGAGGCGAGCGGCGAGACCGTCGGCGAGGCCAAATGGTCGGCGCTGCGCGAGCTCGAGCGGCAGAGTCCGGGGCTCGACAAGGCGGCCGTGCGCTTCCAGATCGTGTCGGAGGGCGAGCGCGGGCTCCTGGGGGTCGGATTCACGCCGGCCCGGGTGATCGCGACGGTGTCGGCAGACGCACCGCCGCCCGTGGAACGTGTGGCCACAGCGGACGAGAGCGACCTGGCCGCCGAAGCGCGTGAGCTCGTGCAGCGAATCGTCGACGGGATCGGCGTGAACGCCCGTGTCGAGCTGGAGGAGGACGACGAGAGCATCACTGTCTCGTGCAGCGGGCCGGACCTCGGGATGCTGATCGGACGCCACGGGCAGACGATCGATGCGATCCAGTACCTCGCGAACGCTGCGATGTACCGCGGTTACCAGGAAGACCGCAAGGAGGTCGTCGTCGATGCAGCGGGATACCGCGCCCGGCGCCGCACCTCGCTGGAGGCACTCGCGATCCGGTCCGCGGAACGTGCCGTTGCGAACCGCGAGCCGGTCGAACTCGAGCCGATGACGGCGGTCGAGCGCAAGGTCGTGCACCTGCGCCTGAAGGAGTTCGACGGCGTCGAGACGACGAGCGAGGGCACCGAACCGAACCGCTTTGTCGTCATCCAGCCAGTGTGAGCGGTTCGAGCTCGGGGAACCGGCCGCGCCGCTCTTTTGAGGACTGGCTCCGGGCCGTTGTCGCAACGCCGGGCCTGACCGCGATCCGCGATCTCACTGAGGCTCGCCGAGTGCTGCTCGAGGACTCCTTGCGCGGCGTCGAGGTCGTGCGGTCCATCGAGGGCCCACTTGTCGACGTCGGCTCGGGCGGCGGCGTGCCGGGCATCCCACTCGCGGTGTCTCTCCCCGAGCGTCAGGTGACGCTGCTCGAGGCGAACGGTCGCAAGTGCGACTTCCTGCGCGAGTGGGCGCCGCCGAATGCGACCGTGGTGCAGGGTCGTGCCGAGGAGCAAGAGACCGACCGGTTCGGCGTGGCCGTCGCGAAGGCGCTGGCGCCGCCTCCGGTCGCCGCGGAGTGGTGCCTGCCGCTCGTGCGTCCCGGCGGTGCGGCGGTGCTCTGGGTCGGGCCGACCGCCGACCTGGCGCGCGTCGCGCGTGTGGCGCAACAGCTGGGCGGGGAGCCTGGGGAGAAAGCCGACGGCCTGCTCGTCGTGCGCAAGGTCGAGCCGACACCGGCCGGCTTTCCACGCCGCCCCGGTATTGCCCGGAAGCGCCCGCTCGTCTAGGCGCTGCGCACGTAGGCGAAGAAGACGAGCATCGCCACGAGACCGGCGGCGAGCAGCAGTCCGCTGATCACGGCCGCCCGGAACGTCCGCACGCTGGTGGCGAGCGCAACCGCGGCCAGTCCTCCGAAAACCAGCATCGCCACAGCGGCGGGTTTCCCGCCGATGGCGAACATGACGCCGACGAGCAGGGCCGTCGGCACTGTGCAGCCGAGCAGCTTGAGCGTGAGCTCCCGGGCCTGCTCATGCCGCGTCATCAAGAGCCTGTCCG
>VAXY01000057.1 GCA_005885085.1 Actinomycetota bacterium
CTGTCTGGCACCACTCCGACCGCAGCGACTCTGGCGAGACGACCGCGATCAGGAAGTCGCCGTCGGTGATCTCCTGCGAGATCGCGCGGATCAGCGAGTCGCCGATGTGGAGAGCGACTTGGTCGTATCGGATGTTCAGGCCCTGCGCCTCGAGGCGTTCGATAAGCGCGAGCACGAACTCTTGGTCCTCGTGTGCATAGCTGATGAATGCGGCCGGCAACCCGCGCGGCAGTGTAGTGAGGCGTTGTGTGACGCAAAGCGGGTCGTCGCCACTTCCGTCGCCGCTACTGCCGGAGCCAGACGCTTCGGTAGAACGACGGTATAACGCCTAACACCTGCCGATCGGCCCGACCTCCCGGTTCGACCCGAATTTGCAGGCAATTTGGATGATGGAGCTAGCCGGGCTCGAACCGGCGACCTCCTGGGTGCGATCCAGGCGCTCTCCCAACTGAGCTATAGCCCCGCGGTCGGGAAGTGTAGCTTCCCCCCAGCGGGCACCCGCGACGCTCAGCTCTTGTTGAAGTACTCCAGGATGCGCGAGGTGCGGCCCTCTTGTGCGGCCGTCCTCTGTAGGTCGCCCCAGAGGTCGTCGCCGTTCGAGGCGGCCACGGGCTCCGCGTCGTCGACCTCCTCTTCCACCGGCTCGGCGATGCGCCACTTCGCTGCCTCGACGACGGATTCCCACGAGCCGTTGAGCTTTTCCTTCTCCTCGGCGAGCGCCGCCTCCACCTTCGCAACTCGCTCGTCGGTGCCGAACGCGGCCCGCATCTCCTCGAGCAGCTTCCGCAGGTTGATCACCTCGCCGTCGTAGGCGTCGAGCTCGGCGACGAACGTCTTCGCGGCCTCGGCGACGCGATCGCGCGCCTCGCGGTACCGGTCGACGTCTTCGTCGTAGGAATCGAGTCGCTCGAGACGCTGGGCGTCTACCAGCGCGACCTGCTTCTCCGCGAGCCGCAGCTCGTGCATGCGCACCGTGTCCTGCGTCTGCGTCAGGCTTTCGCGCAACTGCGCGATCTGCTGCTCGAGCGTCGTGAACGAGGAATTGTCCTCGTCCACGCGCGCCCGCAGGCTCGACAGCTCCCGCTCGAGCTCCTCGATCTCGCGTGCGATCGCCCCAGACTCCACGTCGCCATTGTGAACGGTATGAGCACGGTTTTCTAGAGGGTCTCGTGGGGTCCCGGTAGCGTCCGCTCGTGGAGACCAACCGGGCCGAGGCCTTCAGCGACGGCGTTTTCGCCATCGCGATCACGCTGCTGATCCTCGCCGTCGGCGTCGACCAGGCGCTCGCCAAGGGCCAGCTCGAGCACCAGCTCCTCCACCTCTGGCCCGCCTACATCGCCTATGCGGTCAGCTTTGTGACGATCGGGATCATGTGGGCGAACCATCACCTCGTCTTCCGGCAGTTCGCACGGGTCGACCGGCCGCTGTTGCTGCTCAACGTCCTGCTGCTGATGCTGATCGCCTTCGTGCCGTTCCCGACGCGAGTCGTCGCCGAGCACGCGCTCAGCGCCGGCGACCGCGAGGCGGCGGCGTTGCTCTACGGGATCACGATGACGACGACGGCGGCCCTGTTCTTCTGCGTGTGGATCTACGGCTCGCGCAAGCTGCTCCGCCCCGACGCGGATCGGCGCGAGGTCAGCGGCATCACCCGCAGCTACCTCCCCGGCGTGCCCATCTACGGGACCGCGACGCTGATCGCGCTCGTCAGCCCGCTCGCGAGCCTGATCATCTTCGGCGCGCTGGCACTGTTCTACGCGATCTCGAGCTCGTTCTTCGGCCGCGCGGAATAGCTCCGTGCGATGTCGACGGTCGCCCGCACGGCCTCCTCGGGCGAACCGCCTTCATACGCCGCGGAGCCGAGCAACAGCATCACGGCCGAAGTGACGTGTGCGGCATCGAGCTGCGCCGCGGCGTTCTCTGGCCCGACTCCACCACCGATCACCGCAACTGCCCGGCGGCCGCGGTGGCACGCCTCGATCTGGGCGCGGACGTCGTCGGCGGTGTCGTAGACGGTGCCGGTGAACGATCCGACCTGAACGAAGTCCGCCCCGCACAGCCGTGTGAGCTCGGCGATCACCGCCGGTGCGACGCCGAAACGCGCTTCGCGCGCCCACAAGGCCGCACCGACGCGATGCGCGAAGATCGGCACACCGAGCTCGGCCCCGCGCAGCGCACGCAGAGAGTCGAGCCCCTGCGCAAAGGCGTTCACCATCAGCGCTCCGGCGCCGAGCTCGACCGCGCGTTCGGCCCGGGCGAGCAAGGAGTCCACCGGACCCGTGACGTTCGCCGCGTAGCGCACGCCGAGCGACGCGACGGAGCGCACGCGCTCTTCGAGCGGACACCAGTCGGGATCGCCGAGCAGCTCGTCGTCTTTGACGAGGTCGGCGCCGCCGGCCGCAAGCTGCGCTGCCACCTCGGCCACCTGCGCAGGCGTCAGCCCGAGCGACGGCTTGACGATCGCACCGACGAGCACCGCGCTCGGTGCATCGAACGCGGGACCGGAGAAGAGGCCCGGCGGCCACTCGACCTGGACGAGCCGACAGCGCCTGAAGGCGGCGCTGTCGGCCCACTCGCCCGCGAGCACCGACGACACGAGCAGCGAGACGTCGGAGCTCGCGGCGGGAAACTCGAGCACCGCGCGATCTCCGTTCACTGCCACGACCCGTCCACGGACGTGCTCGGGACCGTCGGCGCGTCCGACGGACTCGATCAACGCGAGGCTCTCGGCAGCGTCGACCGGCTCGAGCTCGTAGGTGGCTCGCAGCATCCTCAGCCCGGAGCGTTCGCCCGGCACCTGTCGACGAGCCGTTGCGGATTGCCGGCGGCGGCCTGCGCATATGTCGCGCGGAGCCACTCCAGACCGCCGTCGTCGGCGAAAACCGCATAGGGCCCGGTCGGCGGATTCGGCGGCGTCCAGTTCTCGGATGCGTCGGCGGGAGCGACGATGATGTTCTTCTCGAGCAGCGTCTTCAGCTCCGTGTGCGCGCGATCCTCGGCTGCGGTGTCTCGTCGGCGAATGGCCTGCACCCAATAGCACTCCCAGGCGTTCTCGGCGATTCCAACCGCGCGGCCCCCGCCCGCTCCGCGGCCGGTCAGCGAGTTCGGGTCGATGTGAAGGGCGGGCCAGCTGATGCCGGGCGGCAGCGTCAGCTCGTGCTGCGCGCTGCGGTACTCGGTCCTGGTCACATCGGGCTCGACCGCGTCGCCGACGACCCACTGCGAGATCGCGAACGCCGTGGACGCGAGCAGCGACTCCGGCGAAGGCCAAGGCAAAGACGATAATCGGCCGGTATCGACGCCTCCGCCGTACCGGAGTTTCGGGGCTCAGCCCGGTGATCCGCGCGAACAGGGCGGCGTCGTCGGCGCGATCGTCTGCAAACGGATTCGCTGCGCGGAGGCGCAGAAGGGTGGCATCGTTCTTCATGTTCTCTCCACATCGAGTTGGGGCACGGCGACGGGCGCGCAATCGTCTGCGTCCTCGTCGAGCCTTGTGCGTAGGCGGCCCCGCGCGCGGAGGAGCCGAACGCGGAACGCCGCGGCGTTGATTCCGAGCGCCCTGGCCGCCTGGGCGGGGGTCAAGTCCTCCCAGGCAACGAGGAAGAGAGCCTCACGGTCGAGCGGCGACAACGAGCGCAACGCCGTTCGCAGCTGCGGGTCGAGCTCGTCCAGCTCGGGCGCGGGACAGAGCGGCTCGCTTTCGCGGATCGACCCGGCGGCTCGGGCTCGCCGCCGCGCTTCCTCGTACAACAGGTTGCGAGCCGTGGCATAGAGCCACGGCCGGGGGTCGTCACGCGGAACGTCGGCCAGTCGCCGCCACGCGATCGTCATCGCCTCGGCGGCGATTGCGTCGGCGTCCTTGCTGCTGCGCCGGCGGGCGTATGCGGTCACGGCGCCGAGATGCGCGAAGACGGCGTGGAACCGCGCCTCGGCGGCGCGCCGATCGATTTCGGGTCTCATACCCTCCACTGTCCAAGGAGCCTGCGAGCGTTACCGGTCCGGAGCCGGGGCGGCAGGTTAGCCGGAGAAGAGCGTCAGCTCAGGCTCACGCTCGCCGCGCAGGACGGCAAGGTCGACCTCGACACAGCGGATGCCGCGTGACTCGGCCAGCGTGCGCGCCTGCGGCTTGATCGCCTGCGCGGCGAGCACGCCCCGGCAGGGTTCGACGTCGATGCGCTCGAGGTAGCGGCCGAGCTGCTCGACCGCGTCGATCGTGCCGACACGCTTGATCTCGACCGCGATCCAGTCGCCCTCCCCGTCGCGGCACATGAGGTCGACCGGCCCGATGTCCGTCGGCCACTCACGCCGCACGAGCCGGAGCGGCTCGCCGAGCGCCTCGGGCTGCGCCGCGAGCTCCTCCTGCAGGTGCTTCTCGACGCCGTCCTTCTCGAGCGGCGTCGCGTCGAGCCCATGCGTCACGTCCGACAGCACCTCGAGCAGCCGCACCTCGAGGCGGTCCTCCGTCTTGCCCGCCCGCTTGCGAACGACGATCAGATCCGGCTCTTCCTCGACCACCGTCGGCGGCGTCATCCAATTCAAAGGTCTGAAACCACCGGCGTCGTCGTGGACAAGGAAGGACCCATCGGCCTTGAACATGAGCAATCGGACTGCTTCGGGGAGCCTCGCGGTCAACCGGCCCGTATAGAGAACTTCGCAGCGGGCAACGACGAGACGCATGGTCGGCGGACCGTACTGTCCGTTTCGGACGATGGATAGAGTCCGGCGCGGTGCTCCGGATTGGCTCGATCGTGCTGCGCGTCGACGATCTCGAACGTCAGACGGAGTTCTGGGCGGCCGCCCTCGACTATGTTCCGCGCGACCAGACCAGCGACGACTTCGTGCTTCTCCGGCCGAGGGACGGGGTCGGTCCAAGTCTCTCGCTCGATAACGTCCCGTCGAAGGTGCAGATACCTCCTCGTCTTCATCTCGATCTGTTCACCGACGATCAGGCCGGCGAGGTCGAGCGCCTGAAGGTGTTGGGTGCGACTGCGGTTCACTGGGATAAGCGACCGCCAGACGCCGACTACATCATTCTCGCCGACCCAGAAGGAAACCGTTTCTGCGTCGTCGACATCACGGCTTGAGAACGGGCTTAGGCTGACTTAACCACTGCCGGGCGGAACTCCGTCCGAATGCAGTTCAACGGTCTAAATCCGCCCGCATCATCATGCACGCGGAAGCAGCCGTCGGCCTTGAACATGAGGAGCCGCACGGCTTGAGGGAGCCGAGCCGTCAGGCGGCCGGTGTAGAGGATTTCGCAGCGGGCGACGACGAGGCGCATCGCCCGGCGGACCGTACTGTCCGTTTCGGACGTGTCTCGCGCGGTCAGACGAGGGACATGGGAAGAGCGCTGATGGTCGGCGGGGTGTTCCTGCTCTCGCGCGATCCAGCCGCGCTCGCCGATTGGTATCGCCGCCACCTCAGCTGGGAGCTCAGCGTCCTTCCCGGTGAGGGCTACTACACCGAGCTGTACTTCCGCGAGCACGATCGCCCGGAACAGGCACAGCATTTGGTGTTCGCGATCATGCCCGGTGATCCGGGCGCCGGGGAGGGGCACATCATCAACTACCGTGTCGACGACATCGAAGCGGTCGTCGCGTCCCTCCACGAAGAAGGAATCGAAACGTCGCCGATCACCTCGGGAGCAGACGCCGAGGGCGAAGGCAAGTTTGCGCGGTTGCGCGATCCTGAGGGTCACCGGATCGAACTGTGGCAACACCTCGAAGCAAACAGCCCGGACCTCTGACTCAAGCGCCTTCCGGGCGGAACTCCCTCCGAATCCTGTTCAACGTTCTAAATCCGCCCGCATCGTCGTGGACCAGGAAAGAGCCGTCCGCCTTGAACATGAGGAGCCGCACGTGTCCGTTTCGGACGGTTCTGAGCTACGTCGGTCTCGATGCGCTCAGGAACTGAGCAGCTTCCTCGGCCCTGCCCTTTGCGACGAAGGCCTCACTGTCCGTGACCAGCATCGGCGCGGCTTCGAGACGCGACGGTGCGAGTTAGTATCGGACCGCAGATGGAGACGTCGATCGCGCCGCTACTCACGGTCAGCGACGCAGAAGCGGCCGCCGACTTCTACAAGCTCGCCTTCCGGGCGACGGAGGTCGCACGCCACGATGCCGGGGAGCACAGGATCGTCGTCGAGATGGAGATCGCCGGCGCGCCGTTCGTCATCGTCGACGAGAACCCGGCCGCATTCAATCTCAGCCCGCAGTCGCTTAACGGGACGTCGGTCCGCATCTCCCTGCTCGTCGACGATCCGGACGCTGTATTCGAGCGGGCGCTCAAGAGCGGCGGAAAGAAGTTGTTCCCGATGGCCGACCAGCCATATGGGCTGCGCCAAGGCCGTGTCGAGGACCCGTTCGGGCATCACTGGATGGTCAGCAAGCCGCTCAGCGGCTGACCGCACACCGCGCGCTTAATCCCAGAGCCTCTAAACAGCTGAGCCGTCGGCTTTGAACATCAGCAGGCGCACGGCTTCCGGAAGCCGTGCTGTGAGGCGGCCGGTGTAGACGACTTCGCAGCGAGCGACGACGGGGCGCATAGCCCGGGCACCGTAGTGTCCTCTTCGGACGCGTCGGGTTGCTCTTACGAGCCGGGCGGCAGGGCGACCGGGAAAAGCCGGCCGCCCTCCCCGGAGGTCCGCTACTGCGCTCCTACCCGTGTGTACGGATTGAGCGAGGTATTCGAGATCAGCGTGTCACCGCTCGCCGTGAAGTAGAAGGATCCGACGAAGACGACCGTCGGACCGCAACGAACGGTCAGGGTTGTGGTCAATGTTGCTCCGGCGACGGTCCCTGAGCCGTGCGCCGTCGCCGGTCCACCCTCACAGGCTTCGGCCGCCGGGTCGAAACCCGTGAGGTGGCGAATGCCATCGGCGCCTGGTGCCGAGATTGCGAACGTCACGATGTCGCCATCCGTATCTGGTGACGCCCAGACACCGGTAAACGGGTCCGAAGGTGCTGCAACGGCCGGAGCCGCAATTACGAGCGTTGCGCTCATGACGATCGCCAGGAAAGCGACGCCCAGACCGAACCTCTTCACCACGGTTCCCTCCCTGTTCGACTTCGGGAATGTGCCCGAGGCTAGAAGGCTGCTCTAATCGCTTTCTAATCAGAACCTGCCGGCGGCACACCCGGGTTCGTGGACGAGAAAGGAGCCGTCGGCTTTGAACACGAGCAGGCGAACGGCCTCGGGGAGCCTCGCGGTGAGACGACCGGTGTCAAGCACCTCGCAGCGGACGACCAGTAGGCGCATCGAGCGGACCGTAATGGCGGCCGCTCCTCATAGGAGGACGCGGCGTTCAGCAGGCCTGGAAGCGAGACGATGAGGAGCCCGAAGTCGAATAGGAGGAGGCGGCGGAGCCGCATTCCTGGCTAACCCCGTCTCAGAAGGATCCGTCGAGCGGCGGTGAGGCTCACGAGACTCGCGGCCGCGACCGCTGACAGGATGTTCGCGGTCGCGCAGGTGCGACAGGCGTTACAACAAACAGTCGCCATCGGCGCGTGCTCGCCGTACTTCCCGGCGGCTTGTGCCACGCGCCCAGACCAAATCTGCTTCACGTCTTCA
>VAXY01000058.1 GCA_005885085.1 Actinomycetota bacterium
CGAGCGAGACGACGTCGAGGTCCGGGCCCGGTCGTTCGGCCGCAACGACCGGCTCTCGACGCTCGCGCGCGACTCAGTGTGGTACCCACTCGTGCTCGGGCGGGAGCGCGAAGCGGACATCTTGCACTGTCCGACCTACCGCGGCCCTCTGCGCGCGACCCGGCCGCTCGTCGTGACCGTGCACGATCTCGCGGTCTTCCGCCATCCCGACGCCTTCAACCGCTGGACGCGCACGTACAGCCCGCGGCTCGTGCCGCGCGTGCTCGGCACCGCAGCTCGCGTGATCGCGGTCTCCGAGTTCACGAGGCGCGAGCTCGTCGAGCTCCTTCACGTCCCCGAGGAGAAGATCCGCGTCGTCCCGAACGCGGTCGAGGACGAGTTCACCAGCGACGGCCCAGCAGCCGCCGGCGATTACGTGCTCGCAGTGGGCACGCTCGAGCCGCGCAAGAACCTGACACGGCTCGTCGAAGCGGCGCAGCGGAGCGACGTCGAGCTTCGCATCGTCGGCGCTCGGGGCTGGGGCGGCGTCGAGGTCGGCGGGAACGGCGTCCGCTGGCTCGGCGAGGTCAGCGACTCCGAGCTTGCGCGGCTCTACCGCGGCGCGCTGTGCGTCGCCTATCCGTCGCTCTACGAAGGCTTCGGCATCCCCGTGCTCGAGGCGATGGCGTGTGGCGTGCCGGTCGTGACCACACGGGGAACGGCGATGGAGGAGGTCGCGGACGGAGCCGCGGTGCTGGTGGACACGCGCGATCCGGTCGAGATCGCCGCCGGAATCGAACGCGCCGCCGCCGAGCGCGACCGGCTCGTTCCGCGCGGGCTCGAGCGCGCACGCGCCTTCCGCTGGGACGCCGTCGCGACAGCGACCGTCGCCGTCTATCGACAGGCCGTCTCGTGACGGAGCCGCTCATGCTCATCGACGCCGACGTGCTCGGCCGTCACCGGACGGGCGACGAGACGTACGTCGAGCAGCTCCTGCGCGCACTGCCGCAGACGGCACCCGACCTTCGCATCGCTGCGCTCACGCGCGATGCCGCGCTCGTGCCTGACGGCGTCGAGCCGGTCATCCTGCGTGCGCGCACGCAGGAGCTCCGCATGGCGGTCGGCGTACCGCGCGTGCTCCGCCGGCTCAGGCCCGCGCTGGCGCACTTCGTCCACTCGCTCCCGCTCAGCTGCCCTGTTCCCGCGCTGCTGACCGTTCAGGATCTGTCGTGGGAGCGCGACCCGACGGTGTTCGGCCGCTGGGATCTCATGACGTTCAAGTTCTTCGTCCCGCGCTCGGTGCGGCGGGCGCGGCACGTCTTCGCGATCTCGGCGCGCACGAAGCGTGACCTCGTCGAGGTGTACGGCACGGACGAGAGCAAGATCACCGTCACGCCGCTCGCGCCGGACCCGGAGTTCCGCCCGGCCGGCGAGCACGACTCGTTCCTTCTCTTCGTCAGCGCGATCGAGCCGCGCAAGCAGCCGCTCGCGGCGATCGACGCCGCGAACGCCGTCGGCCGCAGGCTCGTCGTCGTCGGGCCGCCGAAGGACGCCGGGCTCGCGGCGGAGCTCGTGCGCCGCGGAGCGGACGTCCGCGGCTACGTCCCGAAGGACGAGCTCGTCCGGCTCTACCAGTCGGCGGCCTGCCTGGTGTTTCCGTCCCGCTACGAAGGCTTCGGCCTCCCGGTCGTCGAGGCGATGGCCTGCGGTACACCCGTCGTGGCGGCTCCCGAGCCGGCGCTCCAGGAGGTTGCGGGCGACGCGGCGATCTTCACCGACGACCTCGCCGAGGGAATCACGCGTGCCCTGTTCGACCACGACCGCCTTGCCGCCGCCGGGATCGAGCGTGCAAAGGCCTTTACCTGGGAGGAGACGGCCCGCCTGACGGCCGACGTCTACCGCAGCGTGCTCGCCGCGTGAAGGTTTCCGGGATCTTCGTCTCGACCGGCGCGGGCGAGGCGGCGATGTTGCGGGAATCGCTGCCCGCCCTGCACGCGCAGGTCGACGAGCTCGTCGTCGTCGCGAACGGCCGCGGCAGCCGGCCCGGCCCGCTTCCGCCCGACGTGCACGTGGTCGAGAACGAGCAGCAGCTCGGGTTCTCCGCGAACGTCAACGCGGGCATCGCCGCGACACACGGGGAGTACATCGTCATCTCGAACCCGGACGCCTTGCCCGAGGACGGCTGCATCGCCGAGCTCGTGCGTTTCGCCGACGCTCACCCCCGTTGCGGCATCGCCGGCCCGAAGATGCTCAACCCTGACGGGACGCTGCAGGCGTCACGGCGCAGCTTCCCGACCATCGGGGGGACGATCGTCAGACGCACGCCGCTGCGGGCCTTGTTCCCGCCGCTCCGCTGGCAGCGGCGCCACTACCTCCTCGACCTGTCGGAGGACGAACCGCTCCGGGTGGACACGATGCTCGGCGCGTTCCTGCTCATGCGCCGCGCGATGCTCGAGCAGATCGGAGGCTGGGACGCCGGCTACAAGCTCTACGTCGAGGACATCGATCTCAGCTACCGCGCCATGAAGGCCGGCTGGGAGCGCTGGTGGGTGCCGGCGGCGGTCGTCCGCCACGAATACCAGGCCGTGATCGACAAGCACTTCTTCACGCGCCGGAATCTGTGGCACCTGCGCGCGATGCTGCGCTTCCTGCGCAAGCATCCCGAGCGGCTGCTCGCGCTGCGGTGACGTCGAAGTATGGGCCGCAGGCGGAGCGCTGGACCGACGATGCGTACGCCGATGCGGCCTCGTACCTCGCGCACCGCGCGGAGCTGATCGTCGGCCTCGGCCCGCGCCTCGAGCCGGGTGACACCGTGCTGGACCTGGCGTGCGGCGACGGCGGCCTTGCCGACCACCTGCCCGGCCTGCGTTACCTCGGCGTCGATGCCAGCGCGGAGATGGTGACGGCCGCGCGCCGCCGGGGACGTGAGGTCGCGCTCGGGGACCTCAACGAGTACGAGCCGGCGGAACACGTGGCCGCCACGACGTGTTTCCGCGCGATCTACTACGCCCGCAACCGGGCGGCGTTCTTCGCCCACGTCGCCGCGTACACCGACAGGAAGCTTGTCTTCGACCTGAACCCACGCCAGTACCCACTCGCGGCGGTGCGCGCTGACCTGGGCCACGCCGGGTTCGACGAGTTGGAGGTGCGCCCGTTCTTCGCCCCACAGCGTGTCTCGTTACCACGCCCCGCGCTGGCGGCCCTCCATGTTCTGGAGCGGGGCGGGCCGTTCGCACGGCTCCTGCTCCGCTACCGCTTCAGTCTCTTGTGCGCCGCCTTTCGCGGCGGCAGGAACTCGTAGGTCACGACGGCGCCGAGCTGGCGGTTGTCGCTCGTCGATGCCGGCGCGAGCTGCTGCGGGACGAAGGTCGGATCGATGTTCACCTCGACGCGGAAGCGCGGCCCCGGCGCCTTCAGCACGACGGTGACCTGCTGCTTGCTGTGGATCGTGATTCGCCTGACCACCGCGGGCGTGCCGACGTGTGGCTGGTTGTCGTCGCCGATCACGATCGGCCCGAGCGCCACCGTCACGTGGCCCGGTTTGTCCGGGCCGCCCCAACCCTTGCGCGACAGGATGATCCGGATGCGTCCGGTGCGATTGTGCTCCGTGGAGTAGCGCGTGTACGCGCTCGACGCGCCGGTCCAGCCGTCGGTGTACACACCGGTGACGGAGGTGCGCAGCCGCAGGGGCGGCTTGATTCGGAGCAGCCGCCAGGCCTCGAGATGCCCGCCCGCTTTGTGTAGGTGCGTCGCGACGACCGTGCCGACGATATCGATGCCCTTCTCCTCGACCACGTACGGATAGCCCGGGCTGTGGTTGAGCGCGCCGTCGGAGGCGCGCGGGTCGGGTGTGAGCACCGGGCCGGGGCCCTGGGCGGTCCCGTCGAGGCTCCAGACGGCGCGGATCGAGCGGTTCCAGAACTCGAGCAGCCATTCGCTGTTCTGGTCCTTCATCTGCTGGCCGATGTAGAGCGTCGCCGCGCCGCCGGTGTGGTCGTCGACCCAGGTCGTCGGGCGGCGGATGTTCGTCATGAAGAGGTCCGACGTACGGTTCGACGCGGACGCGAAGGCGAGCTCGCCCGTGAGGTTCCATGCGATCACGCCGATGCCGACGGCGATGGCGAGCCCGACCACGGCGCGACGGACGAGTTGCGGCGTCAGCAGCAGTGCGACCGAGACGGCGAGCAGCGCCAGCAACCCGATCTTGGCCTCGGTCGGGGCGAGCCCGAAGTAGCGGTTCGCCTGCTGCAAAATCGAGACGCCCGGCGTGTTGTACGAGATGTCCTGTCCCATCTCGTACGGCGTGCGCAGCAAGACGTAGAGGACGAAGGCTGCCGCGATCGCGACCGCGACGGGGTGGACACGCCGCCGCTCGAGCCACAGCGCCGTCCCGACGAAGAGCAACGGCGCGACGTAGATCAGGTTGCGCTCGTACGTGTACGTCCCGAAGACGGTCGAGACCCACGCCGCCTTGACCCCGGTGTAGACGCCGAAGCCGATCACCGCCGCGAGCAGCACGCTGCGGAACGCGCGCAGCGCCTGCGTCGTGTTCTCGGCTGGCGCGCGCCAGAGCAGCGCGAGCCCGGCGACGACCGGCAGGACGCCGAGCCCGATCGTCAGCGCACCAGCGGCCCTGAGGCCGAGGTCGAAGATGCGGCCCTTGTAGAAGCCGGTCGCGATCAGCCACTCGTACGAGTGGTGGCCGATGAAGGCGCTGAGGATGATCGCGGCGGTTACGAGCACGACCGCCAGGCCGACCCAGTCCGCCACCGTCCACTGCGCGCGCCAGCGCGTCACACGCGCAGAGCGCCAGAGCAGGAAGATCGCAGCGAGCAGGAGGATCACGGGCAGCATCCCGAGCTCGCCGCGCACCAGTCCACCGACTGCGCACGCAACGATCGCGAGCGCGATCCAGGTTCGCGTCGGCCGCAGGAGCGCGCGCATGATCAGGAACAGGCAGACCGTCGAATAGAAGTAGGCGAGCGGCTCCTCGACGATGATCGAGGAGTACGCGATCGCCGGAATCGACGCGGACGCGGCAGCCGCGAACAGCGCCGGCCAGCGGCCGACCACCATCCGCGCGATCCCGTAGACCGGAAAGACGGTCGCGGTCATCACGACGGCGCCGAGGTATTTGATCGTGTCGTACGCATGCTGCACGTCGTGGATGCGCCAGGCCGGAGCCGTCAGGTACGTCCAGAGCGTGTGGAAGCCGTACGGCATGCCGCGCCGGGCGGGATGCCCTGTGGCGGCGATCGAACGGGCGAGCTGCGTCAGCTCGAGCTCGTCCGAGAAGACCCAGGGTGTCGCATGCGCCCATGCCTCGACGGCGTAGACGATGCAGAGCCAGAAGAAGACGCTGAGGAGTGGAGCGGCGGCGAGAATCCGGTCGGCGAACGTGCGCTCGGCGGGAACCGCGCGCGCGGTCGTGACGGCCACTAGTGCCCCTTCCAGTACTGCTGCGCATGTATTGCTGGGAGGGGCACTAATCGGCTGCGGCGCCGAGCACGACGCGAGGATCGAGGTCCTTGTCGCGTCGCACGAACCGGCACGGCACGTCGGCGAGCGTGCAAGCGTCGACGACGAGCCCGAGCTTCTCGCGCGGCGCATCGGGAATCGTGACGAGAACCGTGTCCGGGCGCGTCCGGACGAGGATCGGCTCGATCTCCATCAGTCCGCCCAGAACGGGGACGCCCTGTAGCCGCCGGCGCGACAGGCGCGGATCGTCGTCGACGAAGCCGACGACCTGCTCGCCGCGGGTCTCGCGCAGCTCGCGGAGCAGGCTTCGGCCGCCGCGCCCCGCGCCGACGATCAGCGTGCGCCGGCGCCCGCCGCGTCCGGTCAGGGACGAGACGGCCCGCACGAACGCACGCTCCCAGAAGCGCGACGCCCCGACGAGGACGGTGCAGACGAGGGCGTCGATGATGAAGATGCCGCGTGGGAAGGGGCCCCAGACCTGCGTCGCGTCCAGGATCAGATATGCGACGACCTCCGAGACGATCACCGCGCCGACGATGCTGGCCGCATCCCGCGCACCCGCGTACCGCCACACGCCGCGATAGAGACCGAACGGGATGAACGCCGCATACCGCACGGCGAGCAGCACCGCGAGCGAGAGGACGAAGATGTGCCGCTCGTACGCCGTGCCGTTGCCCTGCAGGCGCAGGTAGTACGCGAACAGGAACGACGTGGCGACGAGCGCGAAGTCGACGAGCGACTCGACGAGCCGGCGCGGATTCGCGACGAACGTGTGCAGCCAGCCGCGGTCCTGCACCAAGCCGGGCGCCCGCTCGACGTCGGAGAGGACGCTCGCGAACTGCACGAGGAGCGCGAAGGTCAGCAGCACGCCGATCAGCGTCACCCAGCCGTTGTCGAGCACGGCGTAGAACAGGCTCGTGGCTCCGAGCGCCGCGGAGATCACGGCGAGCAGCACGACGGCGCGCCGCTCGGAGAGGCCCTGGTAGACGAGGCGGTGCGACGTGTGGTCGCGGCCGCCCTGATACACGGGCCTGCCGTCCAGGAGGCGGACGATGGTGACGAGCGTCGTGTCGAGGATCGGAACCGCGAGCACGAGGATCGGCAGCAACAGGGTCGCGACGGTGGTTCCCGCGACCTTCCAGCTCGCCGTCAGGCCGAGCGCCGCCAGCGCGAAGCCGAGCACCTGGCTGCCCGAGTCGCCCATGAAGACCGCGGCCGCGCGTCCCGGCCGGAGGTTGAAGGGGAGGAAGCCGGCACAGGCGAGCGCGATCGCGAGCGTGAAGGCGAGCACCGCGTCGTTCGAGTGAACGGTGAGGGCGTCGATGGCGAAGAACACCGCGGCGATGCCGGCGAGCGTGGCCGCGAGGCCGTCCATGTTGTCGAGCAGGTTGAAGGCGTTCGTCAGGCCGACGAGCCAGACGACGGCGACGATGTCGGCGAGGACGTCGTTCGAGATCAGGCCGGAGATCGTGGCGCCGTTCCCGATCACGATCCCTGCGGCCGCGAGTTGAGCTGCGAGCTTCGGCACGGGGCCGAGCGAGAACACATCGTCGAGCAGGCCTGCGACGAAGAGCACGCCGCAGGCTCCGACGATCGCCAGCAGCTCGCGGCCAGGAACCCGGTCAGGATGCCGGCGAAGATCCCGACTCCGCCGAGCATCGGCGTGGGGCGCTCATGCCAGCGGTCGTCCCGCGGCTCGGCCGAAACGCGCGCGGCCAGCGGCGACCGGATCAGCGCCCAGATCACGAGCGCAGTGACCGGAAAACCCGCTGCGACGGCGAGGAACCTCATGCTCGGAACGCTAACCGAGGACCGTTAAGGGGCTGTGTACCAGCGCCTCGAAGGTAGCGGGGCCGACGGACGCCCGAGGCGTCGACTCGGCGACGCCGCCATAGAGGCCACGCGAGCTTTGCTCGCGGGGCCGCTCAATAGCATCCCCTACCGTGCCGGAGTCGATCTCGGTCGTGATCGTCGCCTACAACAGCGGGCCCCCGCTGGCCCGCTGCCTGGGCGCGCTCGAGCCCGAGGGCGCCCAGGTCGTCGTCGTCAACAACGGCGACCCGGCTCCGGAGCTGGACGCCGCCGCCGGTGCCGAGGTGATCTCTCCGGGCGCAAACATCGGCTTCGCGGCCGGGTGCAATCTCGGCGCGGCGAGGGCCTCCGGCGACGTGCTCGTCTTCCTCAATCCCGACACGGTCGTCGCGCCGGGCGCGCTCGCCGAGCTTGCGCACACGCTTGACGACCCGACGATCGGGATCGCGATGCCGCGCCTGCGCCTGCTCGACCGGCCGGAGCTGCTCAACTCGGGCGGTAACGTCCTCCACCTGACCGGGCTCGCCTGGGCGGGCTCGTACGGCCGGCCGGCGGACGAGATTCGCGAGCTCCGCGAGGTCGCGTACCCCACGGGTGCGGCAATGGCGATCCGCGCCGAGCTCTTCCGCGAGCTGGGCGGCTTCACGGAGGAGCTGTTCATGTACCAGGAGGACCTCGAGCTCGGCTGGCGGGCCCATCTCCGCGGGCTGCGCGTGGTGGTCACACCGCAGGCCGACGTCTACCACGAGTACGAGTACGGACGGAACGTGCAGAAGCAGTACCTGCTCGAACGCAACCGCCTCGTGTTCGTGCTCTCCGCGTATTCCGCCCGGCTGCTCGCGGTGCTCGCTCCCGTGCTCCTCGCGGGGGAGCTCTCCATGCTGGCGCTCGCGGCGAAGGAGGGCTGGTGGCGGGACAAGCTCGCCGGCTGGGGCTGGTGTGCGCGGCACGCGCGTTGGCTCGTCGGCCACCGGCGCGAGACCCAACGGCTGCGGCGGGTGGGCGACCGCGAGCTCGCCTCGCTGCTGACGCCGGTGATCGATCCCGCGATGATCGAGCTGCCGAAGCGCGTCGGAGCAGCGAATAGGCTGGTCGCGTGGTACTGGTCGATTGCCCGGCGGGCCCTCTGAGATGACGACCGTCTACGGCGACCTCGTCCGCTACCGCGAGC
>VAXY01000059.1:0-559 GCA_005885085.1 Actinomycetota bacterium
CGCTTCTGCAGCTCGTTCACCTCGATCACCGCCGCGAGCAGCTGGAAGTGGTACCCGGAATTCGACGCGAGCTGTTTGAGCGCGAGCGAGTCCTTCGGAAAACAGGAACCACCGTAGCCGATGCCCGCGCGCAGGAAGTGCGGGCCCAGCCGGTGGTCGAGGCCGATGCCCTTCGCAACCTCGACGACGTCCGCGCCGACGGCCTCTCAGACGTTGGCGATCTCGTTGATGAAGGAGATCCGCGTCATCAGGAACGCGTTCGCCGCCAGCTTGATCATCTCCGCCGACGCGACGTCCGTCCGCACGACGGGCGCCTCGATGCCCCCGTAGAGCGCCTCCACCGCCGCCCCGTCCTCGTCGGCGAACGCGCCGATCACGATCCGGTCGGGCTCGAGGAAGTCGCGTACCGCACGGCCTTCTGAAAGAAACTCGGGATTCGAGACGTACCCGACGTTGGTGAGGCCGCGGGCCTCGAGCGCGGCGCGGACCTTGTCGCCGGTCCCGACCGGCACGGTCGACTTCATCACCAGGATCTGCCGACGGTCGCCGCGTGGCAGGT
>VAXY01000059.1:670-11567 GCA_005885085.1 Actinomycetota bacterium
CGCGCCAGCACCTCGGGCAGGTCGGGCTCGTGGAACGGGAGCCGGCCCGCCTGCAGCGCCGCGATCCGGTCCGGAACGACGTCGCGCACGATCACCCTGTGCCCGAGCTCCGCAAAGCAGCCGCCGGTGACGAGCCCGACCCAGCCCGCTCCGAAGACGCCGATCGTCCGCGATTCCGCCATGCCGACCCGGAAGCCTACTTAGGCAGGGGCTGCAGCCCTCGTGCGATCGCGAGCATGGTCTCGTTCGAGAGCGAGTCGAGAATCGTGTTGACGACCCAGTACGTGGCACCGTTCTCCCGCAGCACGACCATGTGGAGATGCGGGCCGGCGTAATAGAGCGAGAACTCGCGCCCGTGGATGCGGTGGATGAAGCTCGCGTCGGCCAGCGCGGGCGCCTCGTCCCAGTTCGTCTCCTCGATCCCCCAGTACTCGTTCAGTCCCGTGCTGTACGTCAGCCGCACGGCGCGGTAGCCCTTCTTGACGTTGTACACGCGGATCGGGGCGTCGAACTCGAGCCTCGAGTAGTCGGCGATCACGCGAGGAAGCTCGAGCCGGAACCGCACCCGCCTCCGCACGCCGAGCAGTGTCGAACGCGTCAGCGACGGGTTCAGCGTGACCGCGGGCGGCTGCTTCTTCGGGGTCTGATCGACGGGCGCCGGAGCCAGCGTGCCGTGGAAGTTCTGGCCGACGACCACCGTCGCCATCGCGCCGTTCGCCAGCGTCGTGAGCGTCGCGGGCAGCGGCTTCACGTCCGCGTCGCCGAACAGGTTCGCGATCTGCGTCGCGGCGGCCTTCGCGCGCGCTTGCGTGGCGTCGAAGTAGACAGCCGTGCGGAAGTAGTCGAAGCTCGGAGCATTCTGCGGTGTGCCCTTCGCGGGCAGCACGATCTTGTAGCCGCGCTGGCCGAGCTCGTACGCTGCATTCGCCGCGGAGCCGGGGATGCCGTTGCCGTTCAGCACGGCGGTCGCGACGGTGGCCGGCTTCGGTGCGCGCGAACGGCGCTTGATCCCGAACGCAACGTCGCGTGCCTTCTCCGGGGCCTTCACGTCCGGCTGCACGAAATCGCGCACTGCGGCGGAGACGGCGTCCGGCGGCGCCGATAGCTCCGCGTAGCCGGTCAGCCCCTGGATCCGCGATTGGAAGATGTGCCCGGCCGGGAGCCCGTGCGCGAAGTAGATGTAGTCCTTCAGCGTCTGCGGATCCAGCGCCTTGCCGCCGCCGCGACCGACGACGACGTTCTTCTCGACGGCGTCCACGATCGAGAAGAGCGTGTCCAGGCCGAGCTGCGACGAGATCTGCTGCTTGAGCGCCTTCAGGAAGAGCTGCTGCCGCGCGTTGCGGTAGATGTCGGAGTCGAAGTGCCGGTAGCGGACGTACGCGAGCGCGTTGGTCGCGTTGAGTCGCTGGTAGCCCGGCCAGAGGTTGATCTTCGAGACGCCGGGGCAGTTCGTCGGGTCGCAGAGGAAGCGATGGTCGACGTCGATCCAGACCCCGCCGAGGTTGTTCACGAGCTGCATGAAGCCGCGGAAGTCGACGGTGACGAAGTAGTTGATCGGAAGCCCGGTCAGCGCCCGCACGGTCTCGACGCTGCCGAGCGCGCCACACGCGGAAAACGCAGTGTTGATTCGATCGCGGATGTCCGGATGTCCCGGGCACTTCACCGTCACGATCAGGTCGCGCGGGAACGACAGCAGTGAGATCGCCTTCGTCGCCGGGTCGGCCCGGACGAGGATGAGTGTGTCGGAGCGGCCGGTTTGCTCGGCCTGGAAGCCCTTCCGCCTGTCGGTGCCGATCACGAGGGCGATGGTCGGCTGACCGGGGATGGCCGCGTCGAGCCGCTTCGCGGCGGCGCGGTCGATCTTCGTCTTCGGGCTGATCGCCTCGAGGAACTGGTGGGTCTTGAGGTAGGCGGCGCCGGCGGCTCCACCGGCGATGATCAGCGTCGCGAGCACGGTCCAGAGCAAGATGGCGCGGACGACGGCCCAGGCGCCGCGGCGCGGCGGGTCGGGCTGCCGATACCGGGCCATCGCGGTCGGCACTGCAGGTGGGTAGATCGGGCGTCCGTTGCCGTCCACGGAAGCGCCGCGCCCCATGCCTCTCTTGAGCGTGGTCTTCATCGGGTGCTGAAACAGCACGGCGCCCGTTTCGAGGGCGCCAGCCGACCCCGAGGATAGCCGACCTGTCGGCCGGCCAGCGGCTTAGGAGGGGACGAGCTCGGTTGCTTCGTAGCCGAGATTCGGCCGGAGCCAGCGCTCGGCCTCCTCCAGGCACAGCCCCTTGCGCTCGGCGTAGTCCGCGACCTGGTCGCGGCCGAGGCGGCCGACCGAAAAGTACCGCGCCAGCGGGTGCGCGAGGTAGATCCCGCTGACCGCCGCCGCTGGGGTCATCGCGTACGACTCGGTCAGCGAGATGCCCGCGGCCGTCTCCGCGCCGAGCAGGTCGAAGAGCTTTCGCTTCTCGGTGTGATCCGGACAGGCCGGATACCCGAACGCCGGCCGGATGCCGCGGAAGCGTTCAGAGACGAGCTCCTCGGTCGACAGCTGCTCGTCCGGTTCGTACCACTCGCGCCTCACGACCTCGTGCAGGTGCTCGGCGAACGCTTCCGCGAGCCGGTCGGCGAGCGCCTTCACCATGATCGCCGTGTAGTCGTCGTGCTCCGCCTCGTAGCGCCCGGCGAGCTCGTCGGCGCCATGGATCCCGACTGCGAACGCGCCGAGATGATCGGCGTCCGGGCTGACGTAGTCCGCCAATGACCGGTTCGGGCGCGAGTCGCCGTAGGCGGATTGCTGGCGCAGGAAGCAGAACCGCGTGTCGTCACCCAGGACGACGTCGTCGCCCTCCGAGCGCGCGGGCCAGTAGCCGTAGACGCCGCGCGCCTGCAGCAGCTTGCCCTCGACGATCTCGCCGAGCAACTCCTGCGCGTCCTCGTACAGCTCGCGTGCGGCGGGCTGCTCGAGGATCGCGGGGAACTTGCCCTTCAGCTCCCAGGCGTGGAAGAAGAACTGCCAGTCGATGTACTGCACGAGCGTCGTCAGCTGCGGTTCGGCCACCTTGGTGCCGAGCGACGGCGGCGTCGGCAGGTCGTCGAACGGGACGCGTTCCTTGTTCGCGCGTGCGTCCTCGAGCGCAAGCAGGGGCTTGCGCTCCTTCTCGGCGTGCTGTTCGCGCAGCCGTTCCTGGAGCTCACGATTCTCCCCTGCGAGCGTCGTCTTCCGCCCGGGATCGAGCAGATTGGAGACGACGCCGACCACGCGCGACGCGTCCAGCACGTGCAGCGTCGGCTCGGAGTACTCCGGCGCGATCCGCACCGCCGTGTGTTGCTTGGAGGTGGTCGCGCCGCCGATCAGCAGCGGCAGGTCGAGCTCGCGCCGCTCCATCTCCTTCGCGACGTTGACCATCTCGTCGAGCGACGGCGTGATCAGGCCTGACAGTCCCACCACGTCGCAGCCTTCGTCGCGCGCGGTGTCGAGGATGCGATCGGCAGGCACCATCACGCCGAGGTCGATCACCTCGTAGTTGTTGCAGCCGAGCACGACGCCGACGATGTTCTTGCCGATGTCGTGCACGTCGCCCTTCACCGTGGCTAGCACGACTTTGCCCTGTGCACGCCGGCCGCCGTCGCCGGCCGCCTTCTCCGCCTCCATGTACGGCTCGAGGTAGGCGACCGCGCGCTTCATCGCACGCGCGCTCTTCACGACCTGCGGCAGGAACATCTTCCCCGAGCCGAACAGGTCGCCGACGATCGCCATCCCGTCCATCAGCGGGCCCTCGATCACCTCCAGCGGCCGCGCGAACTTCTGCCGCGCCTCCTCGGTGTCGGCCTCGATGAAATCGACGATCCCGTGCACGAGCGCGTGCGAGAGGCGTTCCTCGACCGGCGCCTCGCGCCACGCGAGGTCCCGTTCCCGCTTCGTCCCTTCACCCTCGACACGTGACGCGTACTCGACCAGCCGCTCGGTCGCGTCGGGGCGGCGGTTGAAGATGACGTCCTCGACGCGCTCGAGCAGCTCCGGCTCGATGTCTTCGTACACGGCGAGCTGGCCGGCGTTGACGATGCCCATGTCCAGTCCGGCGGCGATCGCGTGGTAGAGGAACGCCGCATGCATCGCCTCGCGCACCGCGTCGTTGCCGCGGAACGAGAAGCTGAGGTTCGAGATGCCGCCGGAGATACTTGTGCCCGGGCAACGTTCCTTGATCAGGGGAGCGGCCTCGATGAACGCCTTCGCGAACTCCGCGTGCTCCTCGATGCCGGTTGCGACCGCGAGCACGTTCGGGTCGAAGATCAGGTCCTCGGGCGGCCAGCCGTCCGCGGTCAGGAGCCTGTAGGCGCGTTCGCAGATGTCGACCTTGCGCTCGACCGTGTCGGCCTGGCCCTGCTCGTCGAACGCCATCACGACGACGGCTGCCCCGCAGCGCCGGATCCGACGAGCCTGCTCGAGGAAGGGGTCCTCCCCCTCCTTGAGGCTGATCGAGTTCGCCACGCCCTTGCCTTGCAGGCACTTGAGCCCGGCCTCGACCGTCGACCAGCGCGAGCTGTCGACCATGATCGGGATGCGTGCGACGTCAGGCTCGGTGGCGAGCAGGTTGAGGAACGTCGTCATAGCCTGCTCCGAATCGAGCAGGTCGGCGTCCATGTTGACGTCGAGGATGTTCGCCCCGCCGCGAACCTGTTCGAGCGCGACCTCCACTGCGTCCTGGAACTCGCCGGCCTCGATCAGGCGCCGGAACCGCGCCGAGCCGGTCACGTTCGTGCGCTCGCCGATCATCACGAAGGTCGAGTCCTCGAAGAGCCGGAACGGCTCGAGCCCGCTCAGCCGCGTCACGGACTCGCTCGCCGGGATACGTCTTGGGGTCTGGCCCTTGGTCGCGTCCGTAATGGCCCTGACGTGGTCGGGCGTGGTCCCGCAGCAGCCGCCGACGACATTGACCAGGCCGTCCTGGGCGAACTCACGCAGGTAGCGGCTCGTGTCGCCCGGCTGTTCGTCATGCGTGCCCATCTCGTTGGGGAGGCCGGCGTTCGGGTGGCACGCGACCCACGTCGGTGCAACGCGCGCGAGGTCCTCGACGAACGGCCGCATCTCGCGTGCACCGAGCGAGCAGTTGACGCCGACGATGAACGGGCTCGCATGTTCGACCGAGAGCCAGAAGGCGTCGACGGTCTGGCCCGAGAGGTTGCGCCCGCTGCGGTCGATCGCGGTGAAGGAGATCCAGAGCGGCAGCTCGGGCGCTTCGTCGAGGGCGGCGGCGATGGCCGCCTTCGCGTTGAGGGTGTCGAAGATCGTCTCGATCAGCAGAAAGTCGACCCCACCCTCGGCGAGCGCCCGGATCTGCTCGGCGTAGGTGTCGCGGATCTGGTCGAACGTGTGCGTGCGGAAGGCCGGATCGTCGACCCGGGGCGAGAGCGAGAGCGTGACATTGAGTGGCCCGACCGAGCCGGCGACGAACCCGCCGACCTCGTCGGCCGCCTCGCGCGCAAGCCGCGCGCCCGCGACGTTCATCTCGTACACGTGGTCCTCGAGCGCGTAGTCCGCCTGCCCGATCGACGTCGCCGTGAAGGTGTTCGTCGTCGCGATGTCCGCCCCGGCTGCGAAGTACTGCCGGTGGATGCCGAGCACCACCTCCGGGCGGGTGAGGTTGAGCAGGTCCGGCTCGCCCGCGACGTCGCGCGGGTGATCCTTGAAGCGCTCGCCGCGGTAAGCCTCCTCGCCCTTGACCTGGCGCTGGATCAGCACGCCCCACGACCCGTCGAGGACTGCGATCCGCTCGCGAAGGATGGCTTCCAGTCGTGTGCGCGCGTCCTGCATCCCTGCTCCTTCTGCCTACAGAGAACCGCGCCGGCTTCGGACGCGCGCGGGCTCTTTAGGCGTTTGATAACCCGGTCGCCAAGCTGCCTGTCAAAGCTTTCCGGGGGTTCTCACACTAGCAAAGGTCTCATCGGTAGCCCTGCGCGGCGGCGTACTCCTCGACGAGGAACTTTGGCACGCAGATCGCCCAGGCGTTCTCGACCAGGTCGCGCATCTCCTCGGCATCGATCGCGTCGAGCCGCACGTGGACCCAGTTGAAGCGCATGTCGGACTCGCTCGGCAGCGAGAACTTGTCCGGCTCGGCCTCGACGAGTGCGGCGCGCCACTCCTTCGGAAAGCCGAAGCCGATCGTCGACCCGTCCTTCGAGAAGGAGAGGAAGACGATCTGGCCGACACGAAACTTGATGCGGCCGCGAACGAAGGCCTCGGAGCTGCGCGGCAGTGCCCGCGCCAGCTCCTGCACCTCGGCAACGGTGACGGGCATAGCTAATTAGCGCGCGGGCTGAGCCTGCGCGCGTTTCGCGCGAAGCGCCGTGCCCAATCCAGCTGTCAGTCGCGACCAGCGACTGACAGCTGATTCTCCGCGTGCCTGATCCGCTGTTCGAGCTGCCAGCGGTCCGCGGTCGACTCGCCCCGCTCGACCAGCTCGAGCTCCCTCTGGGCCGTCTCGAGCTGCTCGCGCGCCCGGGCGTCGTCGATCTCGTTCGCGAGCACGGCGTCGTCGACCAGTGCGATCGCGCGGTCGAGCTGCATCTGGAAGAACCCCGGGCCGGTCGCGTACTCGCGCACATCTTCGGCGTCGTAGTTCAGGTACACGCGCGTCGAGCCTGCCTTCAGCGTCGCGATCAGCGGCGCGTGCCGCGCGAGCACGCCGATCTCACCCGCGGCGCCCGGCACGATGATCAGCTCCGCCTCGCCTTCGAACGCCGGCCCCTCCGGCGTCACCAGCGAGACGTTGAACTTCTTGCGATCCGCCACTACGAGACGCCGGCGGGCTCGGGCTCCGCCTCCTGCTCGGCGACGGCCTCGTCCTCGGGCGACTCGCCTTCTTTGGCCTTCTGCTCCTCTTCGCCGGAGACTCGGCGGCCCTTGTCGACGGCGTTCTCGATCGTCCCGACCATGTAGAAGGCCTGCTCAGGCAGGTCGTCGTGCTTCCCGTCGATGATCTCCTGGAAGCCCTTGATCGTGTCCTCGATCTTGACGTACTCGCCCGGCGTGCCCGTGAACTGCTCGGCGACGAAGTTCGGCTGCGAGAGGAAGCGCTGGATCTTGCGCGCGCGAGAGACGACGAGCTTGTCCTCGTCCGAGAGCTCGTCGATGCCGAGGATGGCGATGATGTCCTGCAGGTCCTTGTAGCGCTGCAGGATCTCCTGCACGCGCGTCGCCGTGGAGTAATGCTCCTCGGAGATGATGCCGGGCTGCAGCGCGCGCGAGAACGAGTCGAGCGGGTCGACGGCCGGATAGATCCCCTGCTCGACGAGCGTCCGCGTCAGCACGACGGACGAGTCGAGATGCGCGAACGTGTTGGCCGGTGCCGGGTCGGTGAGGTCGTCGGCCGGAACGTAGATGGCCTGCACGGACGTGATCGAGCCCGTCTGCGTCGACGTGATCCGCTCCTGCAGCTGTCCCATCTCAGTCGCCAGCGTCGGCTGGTAGCCGACCGCGCTCGGCATGCGGCCGAGCAGCGCCGACACCTCCGAGCCCGCCTGCGTGAAGCGGAAGATGTTGTCGATGAAGAGCAGGACGTCCTGGCCCTCGTCGCGGAAGTACTCCGCCATCGTCAGGCCCGACAGCCCGACGCGCAGGCGAGCACCCGGCGGCTCGTTCATCTGGCCGTAGACGAGCGCGACCTTGTCGAGCACTTTCGACTCCTGCATCTCCAGCAGCAGGTCGTTGCCCTCGCGGGTCCGCTCGCCCACGCCGGCGAACACCGAGACGCCGCCGTGCTCGCGCGCGACGTTGTGGATCAGCTCCTGGATCAGAATCGTCTTGCCGAGGCCGGCGCCGCCGAACAGCCCGACCTTGCCGCCGCGGATGAACGGTGCGAGCAGATCGATCACCTTGATGCCCGTCTCGAACACCTCGATCTTCGGGGACAGGTCCGTGAACAGCGGTGGGTCGCGGTGGATCGACCAGCGCTCGGCGTCCTTCGGCGCGTCCTTCTCGTCGACCGGCTCGCCGATCACGTTCCAGATGCGGCCGAGCGTCACGTCGCCGACGGGCACGGAGATCGGCTGGCCGGTGTCGCGCACCTCCAACCCGCGCGCGAGCCCGTCCGTCGAGTCCATCGCCACGGCGCGCACGCGATCGTCGCCGAGATGCTGCTGCACCTCCGCGATCAGTCTGCGCGCCTCCTGACCCTCACGCGCGGGAATGTCGATGCTCAGGGCGCTGTAGATCTCCGGTAGCCCCTCCGGGAAGACGACGTCGAGGACGACGCCTTTGATCTCGATGATCCGGCCGGGCTTCTGGGCGCTCTGTTCGGGCATGGGTCTCCTGGCGACGCGTCGAGAGGACGAGAAAACGAGAGCCGAACGGCTCCCAGCGCCGCGAAGTCTATCGGGACTCTGCTACGGCTAGGTCGCGATGCGCGAGTGGATCACGAGGTTCGAGCGTGCCTCGGATGCCTGGTGAAGCATCTTCAACTCCTGCTCGGGGAAGCGCAGCTTCGTGTTGTGCGCGGCCCTCGCCGACGCGTGCGCGCGGGAGCCCGAGTTGAGTGTGCCGAGCGCCGCGCTGAGGCCGACGGTGACCGTCAGCGCCGCAGCAGCGGCGGCGACCTGGAGTTTCCGCGCTGCGGCGAGGCGGCGGCGGCTCGGCAGCACAACCGGGAACTGCAGCTCTTCCAGCGGCGTGCTCTGCAGCAGGCGCGATATTACGCCCGCGGTGGCGGCGAATGAGCGGCATTCCGGGCAGCCGGCGAGATGCGCCTGGAGACGTGCACTCTCGAGCTGCGAGAGCCCGCCGTCGAGCGAGGCGGACACCTGCTCGCGGAGGCGGTCGCAATCGTTGGAGGGAAGCTGCCCCATTAGCTTGCTCACGTCAGTTCTGACGGTCTCCTACAGGAGAAGTTAGCCATTTCTTCGTCAGCTCTGCCAAAACGCTTTAACTGAACGTCACGAGCGCCTGATTCATGCGGTTCGCGCCGGCCACGCAGAGCCTCCCGTCTGCGCTCGCGAGCCAGCCGCAGCCGAGCCTGCCGAAGCGGCCGTTCGTAACCACGGCCAGCGCCGTCCCAAGCCACTCGTAGCAACGGCCGCGCGCGCTCACCGGCAGCCGGACGCAGTCCTCGATCAGCCTCACGCGCCGCGGCCCCGCCGCAGTCGCGAGATTCTGGACGTTGAGCCCGTAGACGCAGCCGGCGGCGTCGCCCCGCAGCGCCGCGCAGACACGCATCTGAATGAACGGATCAGGAGATGTGATCAGCGACGCGGCGCCGACGCACCCGACGCGCTGCAGGCCAGCAAGACCACGGCAGAGCCTGCGCACGCCGGCGGCGTTGTCCGGCAGTTGCTTCGGCGGGAGCTCGACGAAGTAGCGGTACCAGCACGGCCGCACGAAGCTACGGATCGCGCGCACACACAGCACGCGTGCCGAGGTGACGGCGTGGCGCGTGCGGCTGGCGCTGTCGCGCCCGGCGATGCCGAGCCAGTAGTCGTGGTACGCGCCCTGCGCGCAATCGGGCGCCTGCGACGCCGGCAGCGCCTCGCATGCCCTGACGCCGTACGCGAGCTGCCCGTGATACAGCCGCATGTACGCGTGCCCCAGCGTGTGGATGCACGTGTAGGAGCGGAAACGCGTCGGCGCGCGCATGCAGAGCTTGATCGCTCCGTCGGGCCCGAGGCGGCCGATCTGCCCGCCGAGCGTCATCACTATCCCCATCCCGAACCCCGCCGAGCAGCCCGGATCGTTCGAGCGCGGCAGGTAGTGCTGCAGGTTCGCGAGCGTGATGTGGTGGCGTCGCGCATACATGCGCCCGACCACGTGCATGAGCATGTGGCAGTTGACCTCGAGGTAGCCGTGACCCGCGTGGACCTTCCGGTCGATCCGAGGGAGCTCGTTTGCGGGATCGTGCGAGCGCTCGATGTCCGCCAGCAGGCGGGTGACGTAGCAGTTCCAGATCACCGTGTCGCCGTGCAGAAGACTGCAGCGCGACAGGTACGTCGTGGGACCGTAGAGGTCCATCGGGATCCCACCCTGGGGCGGCCCGGCGTCGGCGACCGCCGCCCACAAGAGCGCGCTCGCGCACGCTGCGAGGAACGTCAGGCGGAAGAGGCCCACACTCATTAGACGCCTATTTCCGCTTCCGGTCGGGGCGCGGCAGCGCCGCTCAGCTCGCGACGGGCTTCGGCTCGTCCACGATCTGGAGCGGCTTGACGATCTCGGCGAAGTGGCACGCGCTCGGATGGCCCTGGCCGCGATCGATCAACGCGGGCTCCTCCTCGGCGCAGATCGGCTGCGCCTTCCAGCAGCGCGTGCGGAAGCGGCAGCCGGACGGCGGGTTCGCGGGGTTCGGGACGTCCCCCTCGAGGACGATGCGCTTGCGCTTCCCGCGCTGGGTCGGCTCCTCGATCGGGATCGCGGACAGGAGCGCCTGCGTGTACGGATGCGACGGGCGCTCGTAGATGTCCTCCCTCGTCCCGATCTCGACGATCTTGCCGAGGTACATGACTGCGACGCGGTCGGAGATGTGCCGGACGAGCGACAGGTCGTGCGCGATGAACAGATAGGTGAGGCCGAAGTCGCGCTGCAGCGACTCGAGCAGGTTGACGACCTGCGCCCGGATCGACACGTCGAGCGCGGAGACGGGCTCGTCGAGGATGACCATCTGCGGGTTGAGCGCGAGCGCGCGCGCGAACCCGATCCGCTGGCGTTGGCCGCCCGAGAACTCGTGCGGGAACCGGTTCGCGTGCTCGGGGCTCAGACCGACGGTGCGCAGCAGCTCGTCGACACGCCCGCGTCCCTCGCGTCCCTTGTACAGGTTGTGCACGCGCAGTGGCTCCGCCACGATCTCGCGTACCGTCATGCGCGGGTTGAGCGACGCGTAGGGATCCTGGAAGACGATCTGGAGCTCGCGCCGCACGTCGCGCA
>VAXY01000059.1:11640-13545 GCA_005885085.1 Actinomycetota bacterium
TGCCGCAGCCGGACTCCCCGACCAGGCCGAGCGTCTCGCCCGCGCGCAGCGAGAGGTCGACGCCGTCGACGGCGTGGACCTGGCCGACGCGGCGCTTGAAGATCCCGGCGGTGATCGGGAAGTGCTTGTACAGCCCGTCGATGCGGATGATCTCGCGCCCCTCTGCGGCGCTTTCGTGAATCTGCTCCTCGACGGACTGCTGGACCGCCTCGCTCATGTGCCGCTCCTTGGCTCATGAGCCAGGGAAGGGGCTAAAGGGGAAACCGTGAGGTTTCCCCCCACTTTCTCCCGAGCACGCGCGGCGATCGCAGCGGCGCGGGTGCTCAGGCGATCCCTAAAGAAGGGAGCTCGTGAGGGAAACATCGTTTCCCTCACGGGAGCGAGCCGAAGGCGAGCGACGTTCATGCCTACGCCTCCGCTCCGACAGGCTCGACGAGGTGGCCCGTCCGGCCCTCGAGCTCCTCCGCGAAGTGACACGCGGACAGGTGCGCGGAGTCACCGATCAGCCGCAGCGGCGGCTCCTCCTCGCGACAGCGGATCCGGCCCTGCGAGAGGAAGCAGCGCGGATGGAAGGCGCAGCCCGGCGGCCGACTGATCAGCGACGGCGGCTGACCCGGAATCGGCCGCAGCCAGTCCTCGTCCTCGGTCAGCTTCGGCAGGCTGTCCATGAGCCCGATCGTGTACGGGTGGCGCGGCGAGGCGAAGATCGTGCCGACGTCGCCGACCTCGACGACCTTGCCGGCATACATCACGATCACGCGGTCGGCGAGCTCGGCGATCAGCCCGAGGTCGTGCGTGATCAGGATCGTCGCGGCGTGCGTCTCGTCCTGCGCCTTCTTCAGCACCTCGAGGATCTGCGCCTGGATCGTCACGTCGAGCGCGGTCGTCGGCTCGTCGGCAATCAGCACGGACGGCTCGTTCGCGATCGCCATCGCGATCATCGCGCGCTGCCGCATGCCTCCGGAGAACTCGTGCGGATACTGGTCGACGCGGCGCTCGGGGTTCGGCACGCCCACCAGCTTCAGCAACTCGAGCGCGCGGCGCCTGGCAGCCGCGTCCTTCTGGTCCGGGTTGTGTGTCTTGATCGCCTCGCCGATCTGAAAGCCGATCTTCAGCACCGGATTCAGCGACGTCATCGGGTCCTGGAAGACCATCGCCATCTCGTTGCCGCGCACCCGGCGCAGCGCCTTCTTCGAAAGCTTCAGCAGGTCGGTGCCCTTGAAGATCGCCTCACCGCGCACGATCCGGCCCGGCGGCTGCGGGATCAGGCCGAGGATCGACATCGTGCTGACGCTCTTGCCCGAGCCCGACTCGCCCACGATCCCGAGCGTCTCGCCCGGGAAGAGCTCGTACGAGACGCCATCGACGGCCTGGACGATGCCGTCCTCGGTGTTGAACTCGACGACGAGATCTCTGATTGTTAGAAGGGGTTCAGGCACGGACGCGGCGCTGGGTGGGCGCTGGGTGGGATCGAGGGCGTCGCGAAGGCCGTCACCGACGAAGTTGATGCAGAGGACGATGACCACGATGATCACGCCCGGGAAGGTGACGAGCCACCACTTGTCGAGGCCTTGATCCTGCCCCTCGTTGAGGAGAGCGCCCAGGGCCGGCGTCGGCGGCTCGATCCCGAAACCCAGGAACGACAGCACGGCCTCGAGCAGGATCGCGGTGCCGATCGTGAGCGTCGCGGCGACGACGATCGGCCCGATCGTGTTCGGCAGCATGTGACGGAACATGATCCGGACGTCTCCCGCCCCAGCAGCGCGGGCGGCTTCGACGTATTCCTTCTCGCGCAGTGACAGGAAGCTGCCGCGGACGATACGAGCGATGCTCGTCCAGATCAGGAAGGCAAGGAGTAACGCAAGCTTGAGCGGCGTGCTGTGACCGAGGTATTTCGCGGCCACG